>CALHXW010000403.1 GCA_938040325.1 uncultured bacterium
GGCGCCGACGGTCCGGCCTGCGCACCCGACGGCGCGCGCTTTGTGGTCACCGAGCTCATCAGCGACGGCGGTCGCCGGTTCTGCGGCGAGTGCGCCACACCGGGTCTGCAGCTGACGTGTGAGCCCGACGCCGGCAACGCGGTCGATATCGCCCCGATGAGCCTCAGCCGCGAGCTGTCTTGGGACGGTCGCGGCGGAGGTGCCAGCTGGCCGGACGACCTCCGCACGTCGCTTGGCCCCGGGACCTACCGCGTCACTCTCAAAGCACGTGGTGTCGTCGATCACATCAGCGACGGCGACGTGCCCTTCGAGGTCGGCGCGAGCGTTCAGCTGGTGGTGACGGAGGAATAGGCCGGCCGACGCCGCTCAGCCTTGCGCGAGCGACGACGCCAGGCCCTCACGCCGCGTCGGGGCGAGCGGCGGTGAGCCTTGTCTCGTGAGCAGGCCGACTCGTGCGGCTGCCGACTTCCCTCAACGCGCGAAAACGATAGAGAAACCGGTGACGCACGTGAAGTGCCCTCATTTTTGGGGCTAGTCAGCCGCCGCGATCCACCTTAGCGTCAGGTGCCCCTTCATCTTGAGCGCTCGTGCGCTTCTTCTCGTTGCCGTCTGCGCAGCGGAGACCGCTATCCCACCGTCATACCTGGCGCCCGCGCCGAACGAGGAGCCCGTCATGCTTCGCCTCGCCCTGTCATGTGCTTGCCTCCTGAGCATGTTGACCCTCGCCTCTCAGGCGCTTGCGGCTAGCACTCTGTCCACCGTCTTGAGCTGCCCCGAGGGCGCCAACGACCCGAACTCGCCCGTGCATCCACACCCTGGGTCGCTCGATGCCGCCCTTGTGGCGTCGACCGACTACGAGTGCCTGCTCTTCATCTCGGCCAGCGGAGACACCGACCTGACGAACGTCGAGATCACGGCGTCCGTGCCCAATGCGGCCGACGTGGTCATCGCTTCACCGGCGTTTCTCCCCGGTGGCGACATCTTGATCGGGACCTCTGACATCGACGTCCCGCCGTGGGGCACAAGCGGGAACGTCGTTCCTCAACCAGGCTCGCCGACCGGCACGCGATTTCCGAACTCGTACGTCTGGAGCTTTCCGACGCTGACGGTCGGCTCCTCGATCTCGATTCGCTTCCGCGTGCGTGCGCCTGAGTCGACGTACCCGTCGGGTCCGTGGGAACTGACCGTCGGTGCGACTGCCGACAATGCCCCGACGCCACCGGACTGGGTCGTTGAAGCGTCGCGTGGGCATGACCCGACGATGCGAATTCACGCCACGGTGACCCGACTGTCGGTGCCCAACCCTGTGGACACTTCCGCGACACTCTTCGTGCGAGGCGAGGAGGAGCCAAGCCTGGGCGGAGTGAACTCGACGCTCCACACAAACACGGCGTTTCGCGTCTACCCTCCGTACCTCGACGCGAGCTCGGGGCTCGTGTTGACCGACGGCGCGTTCGACCCTGCCAACTCAGACCACACCATGTTGATCGATCCGCTCCAGACGAGCCTGGAGATCACGGCCCGGTCCATCGTGCACGGAACGGCAACAGTGACTAAGGCCGCCGGGACGCCGAGCGCCCCAAACAGTGGAAGCGCCAATGACGGCCAGGTCATCCGGTGGGTGTCTGCTGGCGGCTACTTCGAGATGAAGGTGGGCCTGCTCTCGGGCTCAAGCGGCTTCCTCAATCGACTGGTCCAGACACACGAGTGGGTGATGAATGCGCCGTTTGTGCAGTCGATGCCCGACGGCACGCCCATGAGTGTTCGCAGCTGCGTGTTCAGCGACCAGCTGCCTGCCGCGGGCGACTGTCGAACTGCCAACTACCAGGCCGGGCCCGCAGCGCCACCGGAGCTAGACCTCTATCAGATACGACACGGCAACTCGCTCAACGGGCAGCTTGCAAACTTGGTCGATGAAGCCCTGCCGCTGATCCCCACAGACGTCGTCTACTCGCGCTCGCGCTTCACGAACGCGTCGTCGACGGTCATCACCAACGCACGCCTCACTCACACGATCCCAGGCGATGCGGTCGGTAAGAGGGGCGACTTCTTCAGTGCATGCTGGAACGTAGGCGACACGGTGTCTCGTCTGCTGGGCGATGCCTCGACCGCCAACGACCTCACCATCGAGGTCTCCACTGTGGCCGCCGACTTCGTACCGACGTCGGACATGAGCATGTGGATGACGCCCGCTGCCACCGCCAACTGGACGCGCTGCGACAATGTAGACGGGGACCTGACGTGTTGCGTGATCGACGAGCTTCAGACGCTTGGAATCGCGGCGGCAGATGTGACCGAGGTGCGGTTTTCGATTCCCACGGCCGAGCCGTCCTCCTCCGTGATTCCGCTTCTCACATGGGAGGTCTCGGATGGCCCTGTCGACTCAATCGACGGCGTCACGGATCTTTTCGGCACGTCACTCGACAACATGAGCTTCGGTGCGCGCGCGACCCTGGACTGGACGGGCAACACCTCTGGCACTCAGTACGCCTACCACACCGCAGAAGCGACCGAGAATCGATGCGAAGTCTCCGTCACGCCCTTTTGTCCGTTGCGACGTTCCCCAGACGTCGGGTGCACGGACTCGGTCACCCACGCGATCGGCGAGAAGCACGACTGGTGGGTGACGCTCTGGAACCTCGGTCTTGAGGGTAACGTCGAGGGCGAGCTGTCGTTCTGTGGCAGCGCGCCGGTTGGCTGGGAGTTCGACGGCACTGTCATTGCGACAGGCATCGACGCCAGCCTGGTCAACGTCACTTACGACGTGGCGAGCCGCGAGCTATGCGCGTCGATCGCGGCAGCCGACCTCCCCACGATCGGCAACGCACATGGCATCGACCGGTTCAACGGCTCTGGCTCCATCCTGGCGTTCGACATCCGTCTCTTCGGTGACGTCGTGCCGGGTCCCGCCACGCTCCAGATGCCGCGCACGAGCTACGATCTCACACTCTGCGATGAGCCTACGTCTCTTGGCGCCGCAGCGACAACCCAAGTGGTCAACGTGGTTGGCGAGCCCGCACCGGCGCTCATCGTCACGCCCGACCATGGCCTCATCGGTCAGCAAGCCACCATCACCTACGACCTGTCACTCGACAACAACGCCTACCTTGAGGACGGCAGCGGCCGCGACCCGAACGGAGCGGGCGTGCCGGCGGCTGACGTTGCGGTCTTTCAGAAGGTTCCCAAATCGGGCGACTACCCCACCTGCGCCCAAGGGAACGTCTCGACGACTTTCGCCAGCGCAAGCGCCGATGGCACCGACGCAAGTGCCATCTGGGTAGCAACCTCCCCGTCGATCACCAGTGGGCCTGCATCTACGTCCGTCACCGTGGCGAACGGCTGGACGCTCTGTGCCGCGCCACCAGCCGTGTGCGATGCCGCCGCGCTTGCCGCCATCGGGATGACCCCGGCGTCGGTCGAGTGGGTGAGCTGGGTCGTCGGTGATGTGGCGGTCACGGACGCCGAGCCCCGCGGTGTCGCTCCACTTCGCGGCGCGACACGCGTCAACAACACCTATGACTTCACGTTCGTCGTGACCGAGCAAGGAACGTCCGACGACGAAGCCTTCGTCTGCAGCGAAGCCAAGTTTGCCGGCACCAACTTCCTGCCGGCCGGCGTCAACCCCGAGGAGATCGCTGTCGAGATCGAGTACGACTGCGAGCTTGGTGGCTTCGGTGACGTCGAGGTCTGCGACGGCGAGGTCGACGAGGGCTTCCCAGGCGTGGGCGACCCCTGCTCGTACGGCACCGGCATGTGCGAGCGCGACAGCATCACCGTGTGCACCGCCGACGGCATGGGGCTCGAGTGCTACGAGCCGCCGCCCTGCGACGACGGCGACCCCTGCAACGGCGAAGAGACCTGCGACCCCGCGACGGGCTGCGTTGCAGGCACACCGGTCGACTGCGACGACAACAACGGCTGCACCGCCGACAGCTGCTTCGAGTTCGCCTATGAAGCGACATGCAGCAACGTGGCGGTGGCTGACGGCACTTCGTGCGCCGACGACAGCGTCTGCAACGGCGACGAGACCTGCCTCGACGGTCAGTGCGATGCCGGCACGCCGCTCTCGTGCGATGACGGCGACGCCTGCAACGGCCTAGAGTCGTGCGACCCGGTGGCTGGCTGCGAGGACGGCACGGCCATCGACTGCGACGACAACGACCCGTGCACCGCCGACAGCTGTGACGCTGGCGACGGGAGCTGCAGCAACGCGCCGGTGGGCGGCTGCCAGTTTTGCGGCAACGGCAACACGGAAGGCACCGAGGAGTGCGACGACGCCGGCGCCAACAGCGACACCGCGGTCGACGCGTGTCGGAGCGACTGCACCGCAGCGAGCTGTGGCGATGGTGTGATCGACACCGACGAGACCTGCGATGACGGCCCGTCCAACAACGACGCGATGGCCAACGCCTGCCGCACCGACTGCACCCCCGCAGAGTGCGGCGACGGGGTCATCGACCTGGGCGAGACCTGCGACGACGGCTCGGGCAACTCCGACGGGACCCCCGACGCGTGCCGAACGGACTGCAGCGAGGCGAGCTGCGGCGATAGCGTGATCGACGACGGCGAGGCGTGTGACGACGGCGGCGCCAACAGCGACACGGCCGACGGAGCGTGTCGAACGGACTGCACCGAAGCCCGCTGTGGCGACGGTAACCTCGACGCGGGGCTCGGCGAAGCCTGCGATGACGGTCTCGACAACAGCGACACCGAGCCGGGTGCGTGCCGCACGGACTGCACCGAGGCCATGTGCGGCGACGGTGTGGTCGATGGCGACGAGGACTGCGACGACGGCGCTGGCAACAGCGACACCGACCCGAACGCTTGCCGAACGAACTGCACCGAGCCGAGCTGCGGCGATGGCGTGCTCGACACCGACGAGGACTGCGATGATGGCGCTGGCAACGGCAACACGCCCGACGCCTGCCGCTCAGACTGCAGCGCGCCGACGTGTGGCGACAGCATCATCGACAGCGGCGAGCAGTGCGACGACGGTGCGGCGAACTCGAGCACGACGGCTGACGCTTGCCGCAACGACTGCACCGACCCCGTTTGCGGCGACGGCGTCATCGACAGCGGCGAGTCGTGCGACAACGGTGGTGCCAACGACGACGGAACGGCCGATGCCTGCCGGGTGGACTGCACGGAGGCCCGCTGCGGCGACGGCACCATCGACAGCGGCGAGACCTGCGATGACGGACCGGCCAACGATGATGTGACGCCGGATGCCTGCCGGACGACCTGTGTCGCGCCGAGCTGTGGCGACAGCGTTGTCGACGCAGGCGAGACCTGCGACGACGGCAACGACGACAGCACCGACGACTGCGTGGGATGCGCCGCAGCTGTGTGCGGCGACGGCGTCATTCAAGCGGGCGTCGAGGTCTGCGACGATGGTGCGCTCAACTCCGACAGCGCGCCGAACGCCTGCCGCAGCGACTGCACGCCGCCCGAGTGCGGCGATGGCGTGGCCGACGCAGGCGAGGCGTGTGACGACGGCGACGACAACGGCCAGGCAAACGCCTGCAACGCGAGCTGCAGCGGCACGACGGGATCGGTCTGCGGCAACGGCGAGCTCGAGGATGGCGAGACCTGCGACGACGGCGCTGACAACAGCGACACGGTTGCCGACGCGTGCCGAATGAGCTGCGTGCCTGCGTCGTGTGGCGATGGCGTCGTGGATGCCGCAGACACTTGCGATGACGGCGTGAACAACAGTGACGTGGCGCCCAATGCCTGCCGCTCGGACTGCGTTCCGGCGAGCTGCGGCGATGGCGTGATCGACGATGGCGAGGCCTGCGATGCGGGTGCCGCCAACAGCGACACCGCGGCGGACGCCTGCCGCGCAAGCTGCGTGGTCGCCACCTGCGGTGACGGCGTCATCGACAGCGATGAGACCTGCGACAACGGCGGTGCCAACAGTGACGTGGATGTCGATGCGTGCCGCACGACCTGTGAGCCGGCGAGCTGCGGCGACGGCGTGGTCGATGCCGGCGAGACGTGTGATGACGGCGACGCGAATGGCGACCCGAATGCCTGCGACGCGAGCTGCGGCGGCACGACCGTCGCGATCTGCGGCAACGGGGTCATTGAGGCCGGCGAGACCTGTGACGCCGGTGCCGACAACAGCGACACCTTCGCGGATGCGTGCCGGACAAGCTGCGTGCCAGCGAGCTGTGGCGACGGGGTCGTCGATGCGGATGAAGGCTGCGACATGGGCGCGGCGAACTCAGACACGGTGGCCGATAGCTGCCGGACCACCTGCCAGCCAGCGTCCTGTGGCGATGGCGTGGTGGACCCTGGTGCGGACGAGGCGTGTGATGACGGGGTGGCAAACTCCGACGTTGCGGCGGATGCCTGCCGTACTAGCTGCGTGCAGCCGTCCTGTGGCGATGGCGTGGTTGACACTGCGGGGCTTGAGGAGTGCGACAATGGCATGTCGAACTCCGACTCGGTCAGCGATGCCTGTAGGACGAGCTGCATGCAGCCCTCTTGTGGCGATGGGGTGGTCGACACCGGCGAGACCTGCGACGACGGCGACGCGAACGGGCTGCCCAACGGCTGCAACTTGATGTGCAGCGGAACGGTCTCGGCGACCTGCGGCAATGGCGCGGTTGAGGACGGCGAAGACTGCGACGATGGCCCAGCCAACAGCGACGCAGCGGCCGATGCGTGCCGTACCGACTGCTCGATGCCGTCCTGCGATGATGGGGTGATCGACACCGGCGAGGTCTGCGACGACGCCGGTGACAACGGGATGCCAAACCAGTGCAACGACGACTGCACGGGCACGACGACGCCAGAGTGCGGCAACGGCGCGGTCGAGGCGGGCGAGGTCTGCGACAGTGGCGACGACAACGGTGATGCGCCGGACGCATGCCGTGGCACCTGCATGCCTGCGACGTGCGGCGACGGCATCGTCGACACCGGCGAGTCGTGTGACGACGGCTCCGAAAACGGCACGGCAAACAGCTGCTTGGCAGACTGCTCGGGCATGACCGAGAGCATGTGTGGCAACGGCATCGTCGAAGCCGACGAGGACTGTGATGACGGCGACGACAATGGCGACGCGCCGGACGCGTGTCGGGCGGACTGTCGTGCGGCAGGCTGCGGCGACGGCATCGTCGACACCGGCGAGCTCTGTGATGCGGGGAGCGCCAACGGCACGGCAGGCGCCTGCGACGTCGGCTGTCAGGTCGAGGGGCCGATCGACGCCCAGGACGACTGGTACTGGACAGCCATGAACGCGTCGTTCGCGGCGGCGGCACCGGGGGCGCTGGCCAATGACACGTGGCAGGGTGGACTGACGGCAACGGCGGGGCTCGTCGATGCCGCGGCCGACACGACCGGCAGCAGCATGAGCCTCGCGTCAGACGGTGGCTTCGACTTCACGCCGGCGACCGATCTGACCGGCCAGGTCGACTACCCCTACGCGACGACCGACAGCGCAGGGAACATGGCGGATGCGGTGATTCACATCACCATCAACGACCCGCCGACGCCCGTGATGCTCGAGCGGACCATGGTGCAGGGCGCCACCGACGCCATCAGCATCGACGACCTCGCGGCCGACCTTGGCGCCGTTGACGGGACAGACGCCGACGATGGCGACAGCAACGGACTGGCTGAAGGTGCGCTCACCGTCTCTGACGCGGAAGACGGCGAGTACGGCGACAGCGCAGAGCTCGGCGTGGGTAGCAGCTGTGCGGTCGACGCCACGGGCTTTGTGTCCATCACCGTCGGAGCCGACGCTGGGGCGGGCACCACCACCTGCTATGTCCAGGTCTGTGAAGAGCTCCCGGCGGCTGCGCCGCGTGCCTGCAGCGTGTCGGAAGTGAGCGTGACGGTGCTCGCGACCTCCTGCGGCAACGGGGTCGTCGACGACGGCGAGGACTGTGACGACGGCAACCTCGACAACACGGACGCATGCCCAGACGACGTGATGGCGGGCGGTAGCTGCCGCGACGCCTTCTGTGGCGACGGCTTCATCTGGGCAGGCCAGGACGAGTGCGACGACGGCGAGACCTCGCCCAGCGCAGGTGGCTGCAAGGCGGACTGCTCTGGCTTTGTTGCGCCGGACTGCGGGGCGGCTGGCGATGGTGTCGCCGGCGCAGAGACCTGCGACGGGCTCGACACCGACTGCGACGGCTTCGTCGACGCGACCTACGACGTCAGCACAGACGAGGTCACGCCTGTCTGCGCCGAGTGCGACGTCGACAATGCCGATCTCGACTGCGACGGCGATGGGGTCGACAACGGCGTCGATGCCTGCCCAGGCGTAGCGAGCACCGACCAGAACGACTGCGACGGCGACGGGTTCGGCGACGCATGCGACCCAGAAGGCGACTTTGCCGGCGCAGGCGCGTGTGTTGGCGAGGCCGTGATCGTCAGCGGTGGCGCCTGCAGCGGTGGCGACTCGAGCCCGCTCTGGCCGATGGTCTGGCTGGCAGGCTTGGCGCTCATCGCCGCCCGCCGGCAGCGCGCGTAGCAGGTTCCCCGACGCCGCCGCCCCAGTGGCCGCCCGCTTCGAGATGCACCGATTTCTTGTCGACGCCCGCTCGGCCCGACGAGAACTCGGAGGCCGCTGTGAACCTGACGCGCGGGGAGACGCGGTGTTGATTGTGGTGGTGGCACAGCACGCGACAGTTTTCGACCGAGTGCTCAACTCCGAGCGCATACGGGTTGATGTGGTCGATTTGGAGATAGTGAGTGGCCACGCATCTCTTGCCTGACTGCGGGTCACGATAGCTGCAGCGCTGGCCGTCCCGCTCGAAGACGGCGCGCTTCACGTCGGCCGGGATGTGGCGCGTCGTCTTGACGGCAGCGGTCCCCGGGGATCGCGTCTTCGCCACAGTCCCTTGGAAGTCGCTACGGACTGCGTCCTTCGCGGCTTCCACATCCCCACAGCCCCCGCGGCGGCGGTGGTCACGATCCCCGGGGAGCGTGGTTTATTGGAGCAGCCGCCGGTGTTTGCGGTGTGGGGAACGCGAGCT
>CALHXW010000404.1 GCA_938040325.1 uncultured bacterium
GTACCGGCACGAGTGGCCAAGAGAAGACAACTTTGGGATGGGTCTCTACAGCCGATTTCCGTTCGTGGGCGAGCCAGAGGTCTTGTTTTTGGGGGGCTCGCCTGTCCCTGTCATCGTGGCGAACGTGCAGGTCACCAGCGATCGGGTCGTCCAGGTGTCGGTTGTGCACACGTACCCGCCTGTCGGCGGCGTCCACGCGGCAGAGCGAGACGGACTGCTGGAGGTGTTGGGTGCCCGTGTCGGAGCGCTTGAGGGCGTGCCTTTCATCGTCGGTGGAGACCTGAACCTGACACCGTGGTCGCCGGTGTGGCATCGGTTGATGGCGGACAGCGGCGCGGTCGATAGCCGATGGGGTCATGGTCACCAGGGCACATGGCCGGCTGGAGCGGGGTGGTTGATGTTGCCGATCGACCACGTGCTCACGAGCCCGGACATTTGGACGGAAGCCAGGGACACGTTCGAGCTGCCGGGGAGTGACCATCGCGGGGTGGTGGTTGACCTGCGACTCTAGCGACGGGGTCGGTGACGTGTTCCTGTGCGTGACCTGTGGCTGTAGGTCACAGAGAGACGGAGCCCTCCGAGACGGCGTAGACGTGGCGGTCGTTGCCTAGCTGGATCCAGCGGCGATCGGTGGTGGTCAGAAAGACCTGGCCGGCTGCTGTTGTTAGGTGATGCATGAGCTGTGCATTGCGTGCTTCGTCGAGCTCGCTGCTGACGTCGTCGAGGAGAAGCACGGGCTCGAGATTATGGACAGCTCGGAGGTGATGGAGCTCGGCGATCTTGAGGGCAAGGACGAGGGCGCGGTGCTGACCTTGGCTGGCGTAGGTCCTGGCCGAGCGACCATCGAGGGTCACGGTGAGGTCGTGTGTCTGAGGCCCAAAGCTCGTGAAGCCTCGTCGTTCGTCGGTTGCGCGGGTTGCCTCGAGGCGTGTCTCGAGGGCTGTGCGGACGGCATCATCTGTGTCGGTCGGTGAGCCGCGGTAGCTGAGCTTGACCGTGTGTTCGCCGTTGGTGATGTCGTGGAATGCCCGCTCTACGTGTGGGGTGAGCGCGTCAATGTAGTCGAGTCGCCGCCGAATGACGGCCACGGCGGTGTCGACAAGCAGGCGCTCAAAAGGGGCCGCGACGGTGCGGTCTGTGGAGTGGTTGCGCAGCAGTGCGTTGCGATTGCGGAGTGCGGCCTGGTAGGCGCGAAGCTCGTCAATATAGGACGGCCACGTCGCGTAGATCGCGCGGTCGAGCAGGCGTCGACGGGGCTCAGGACCTGCCTTGGTGAGCTGGAGGTGGTCGGGTGTGAAGAGCACCACATTGAAGTGCACGAACGCTGCAGGGAGGCGGGTGATGGCGGTGCCGTCTAGCTTGACCTTCTTGCCCTTAGAGCTAATCGCGATCTCGATGTCGCGCTTGACCGCGTGACGCGTGACCTCGGCGAAGACGCGCGTGTCCTGCTCGCCCCACTGGATGAGCTGGCGATTGGTCACATCTCGGAAGCTGCGAAAGGCCGACAACAGGTAGATCGACTCAAGGAGGTTTGTCTTTCCTTGGCCGTTCGGACCTTCGAAGATGTTGAACCGAGGGTGCGGCTCGATGCGAAACGGCGCGAGGTTCCTAAAGTTTGTCGCGGCGAGGGCGTCGACGCGCATGGTTCAGACGTGCATCGGGTCAATCAGACGCGCATCGGCATGACGACGAAGATGGCGCCGGGCTCGCTAGGCGAGGTGATGACCGTCGGGCTGAACTCGTCGTTGAACTCAAGCTGGATGAACTCGCCACGGATGGCATTGAGCACGTCGAGCAAGTAGCTGTAGTTAAAGCCAATGACCATCCCATCACCCTCGTACTCGATGTCGAGTTCGTCACGGCCCTCGCCGTAATCGGGGTTGGATGCGGTGACGGCCAGCTTGCCAGTCTGAATCTCCACCTTGATGATGAAGGTCTTGTTGCTGGTGAGCACCGCGTTGCGACGGACCGCGCGGATGAAGCGGGCGCGGTCGATCTTGATGGCGACCGGGGAGCTCTTCGGGATGACCCGTTGGTAGTCGGGGTAGGTGTCTTCAATCTGGCGGACAGTGAAGATGGTGCCGCTTGCCTGAAAGAGGATGTTCCCCTTGGCGAAGCCGACGCGGACGACGTCGTCATCGGTGTCGAGGAGGCGTCGGAGTTCCTGCACGCCCTTCTTGTGGATGATGGCGCTTCGCTCTTCGCCCTCATAGCCGCCGACGTCGGCATCGAGCTCGACGCGAGAGAGGCGGTGGCCGTCCGTGGAGACCATGGTGAGGCGGCAGAGGCCGTCGTCAGCAGGCTGCATCTTGAGAAAGACGCCATTGATGTTGAGCCGAGTCTCGTCGTTGCTGACGCTGAACTCTGTCTTTTCGATGAGGTCTTTGAGCGTTGCCGTGGGAATGGCCCGCCACTGGGCGTCGGTGGGCAGGCTGAGGTCGGGGAACTCGGTGGGGCTGACGCCAGCAAGCTTGAAGCGCGACCGGCCGGCTGTGAGCTCGATCCAGTGGTTGTCGAGTGCTCGGAGCTGGAGCTCCTTATCGTCGACGTTCTTGAGGACGTCGAAGAGGCTCTTGCCGTTGATGCAGGCGCCGCCAGCCACGAGGACTTCGCAGCCGACGTCTGCCTGGATGGTGACGTCGTAGTCCGTGCCCATCAGCCGAACTGAGCCGTCATGGGACTCGAGCAGGATGTGGCTGAGGACGTTGGCAGCGCTCTTGCGGTCGAGGACGCCTTGTGTCTTGGACACGGCGTTGACGAAGCTTGTGCGCTCTAGCTTTAGTTCGAGGGTAGCCATTTGGATAACACCTAGGCGGATTCGGTTGGCTACCTTTGCCCCGGTGGGAGGCAGCCGTCAATGGCCACGCGAGGTGCGGGTTCGCGCGCGTGTGCGTATGACTTTTGTTTAGAGGAAATAGGAGTTGTTTAGTCAGTCATTGATCATAGGGCCTGTGGGTTCTGTTGAAAGGTCTGAATTCGCCCTGCCCCACTGTGACTTCAGTGGTCGATTCGTCGAGGATAAGATCGTGGCCGACCTGCCCGTGGATCTGTGGTTTGTTGTGCGGGTCTGTTCGTACACATTTTTGCCACAGGGTTTTGGGGTGGGGTCTTCAACAGGAAATTCACAGTGTGGGAGACCTGTTCGGCATGCGAAAAATCGTACGTGATTACGATGGTTTACACGGACGCTTCTCTCAGATCGCGTCAGAGAGATTTTTTTCCAGCTCGGCCATCTGGTTGCCTCCCAGGAGCGCGTGTAGGCGTCTGAGATCGTCTAGGTCGTCGAAGGAAATGACGATCTTGCCTTTGCGTGCCCGTGCCGCGATGGACACGCGGGTGTTGAGTCGGCCGGTCAGATCCGTTGCGATGGCGTCGCAATACGGCTGAAGCGGACTTGGGCCGACCTTGGGCGACTGACGGGGCGGCTTTGCGTCGAGCTTGGATTGTTTCACGACGAACTCTGCCGCGCGAACCGAGAGTCCTTCATCGAGGATGCGGGCGAGGAGCTCGTTGCGTTCATCGTCGGTTGAGACCGACAGTAGTGCGCGCGCATGGCCGGCGCTAACGGAACCGTCGATCACGTGTTGCTGGATGTGGCGGTCCAGGCGTAGGAGGCGAACGCAGTTGGCGACCGTGGAGCGCGGTTTGCCTAGGCGCTTGGAGACCGTCTCTTGAGTGGCATCGGGCTGGGCAAGCAATCGCTGGTAGGCGAGGGCTTCCTCGATCGCGTTGAGGTCTTCGCGCTGGATGTTCTCGATGAGGGCCAGCTCGAGGGCCTCGTTAGACGCGACGTCCTTGACGAGGACGGGGACCTCTTTGAGTCCGGCGCGGCGTGAAGCACGGAGGCGACGCTCACCAGCAATGAGGATGTAGTGGTCCTCGGACTTGCGGACGACCAGCGGTTGGATGACGCCCTTTTCTTTGATGGATGAGGCAAGCTCATCGAGCGCGTCGGCATCGAAGTGCTGTCGTGGCTGCTCTGGGTCGGGGTAGACGAGGTCGGTAGAGCACATGAAGTAGTCGTCACGGTTCTGTGCGTACCGGGGTGGAGGGATGAGTGCCGAGAGGCCTTTGCCGAGTGCGTTGCGTCCGGAACTTTTCATGATGCGACCTCGCGGAGGATCTGCTGGGTGGAGGTGGTGCGTCGGCTCACGAGCTCTGCGGCGAGCGCGAGGTACGCTTTTGTGCCCTTGGCGGCGACGTCGTAGAGAATAGCGGGCTTACCGAACGACGGAGACTCACTCAGGCGGACGTTGCGCGGAATCCGTGTCTCGTACACGAGGTGTTGGAAGTAGTTGGAGACTTCCGTGACCACCTGGTGGCTGAGGTTGTTGCGGGGGTCGAACATCGTCAGGACGATGCCGTCGATGGTGAGCGACGGGTTGAGGTGGTGCTTGATGAGGTCGATGGTCCCCACAAGGTGGCTCATGCCTTCGAGGGCATAGAACTCGCACTGGAGCGGCACCAGGACGCCCTGCGCGGCGGTCAGCGCATTGAGCGTAAGCAGGCCGAGTGAGGGCGGGCAGTCGATGATGATGTAGTCGTACGACTCCGTCATGCTCGAGATGGCCTGTTTGAGGCGTTGCTCGCGAGCGACCGCGTTAACGAGCTCGATCTCGGCACCAGCGAGGTCGGTGTTCGTAGGAACGATATCGAGGGCCGGGATCTCGGTGCGCTGAATGGCCGCGTCGAGGGGCGTTCCGTCCACCAGTGCCTGGTAGGCGTGGATGCGAGTGGAGCCCTTGTCGATGCCGAAGGCGGACGTGGCGTTTCCCTGCGGATCGAGGTCGATGAGCAGGGTTCGCTTTTCGAGAACAGCTAATGATGCTGATAGGTTAACGGCGGTCGTAGTCTTGCCAACTCCGCCTTTCTGATTCGCGATAGCAATGATGCGTGTCATGGAACCTCCTAGGCCGCGGAAACTAGCAGGACGTCGGATCGCGTCAACATGTTTCACGTGAAACAGGCCGCGAGCGACGGAAGTGGCTGAATCTGATCGGCTTCTCGTCGAAAGAAAATTTCCGTCCAGAAATCCAACCCCTGTTTCACGTGAAACACGTGATCGCGACCACTCCCGAAGCACTACATCATTAACTACCCCAATTTCACCAACCACAAACGTTTGTATTCACGACGCTTCACCTCAGCTCGTCGCAAAGATTGACGGTGGGCCACGCTTCCCGCCAGAGTCCCCCGCTATGACGATTCGACGCCTCTCACTTGCGGCTCTCCTTCTCGCCGCCAGCTGCGGGTCAGCCGATGCCCGCCCAAACCCGGCCACCGCGGAGACCACAGGTCCTGCGGCGGAACCCGCACTGCATGCTCCCGAAGACACCACCCTGACGGCGATGAGCGAGGAGCTGGAGCGCTCGAGCTCTCAGCTGCGCCTCGACGGATACGACGCTCCCTACTTCATGGCCTACACGGTCAAGCATCGAGACCAGGTCGAGATCTCCGGCAAGCTCGGGGCCATCTTCCGCGACGACGACACGCCGTCCCGCGCGGCTCGCGTTGAGGTCCGTGTCGGCAGCTACACGTTCGATTCGTCGGAAGACATCGAACAAGACTGGCTTGAAGAGGGCGTATACGAGCCCTCGTCCGCACTGCCTGTCGACGGCGATCCGGCAGCTCTTCGACACACGCTCTGGCTGCTCAGCGACCTGCGGTACAAGCAGGCACTCTCTAGCTATCTCAAGCTCAAAGGGCAGCGTGTCTTCAAGGCCGAGCGTGCCAACAAACGGCCGAGCTTCACGAAAGCACCACGGGTTGGACACCTCGACCCGGTCGCCCAGCTCGACGTCGACCGCTCACGCTGGCGCAAGCTCGTTCGTGAGGTTGGAAAGATCCTCGCCTCTGATCCGGCCATCTTCGACTCCGACGTTCACGCATCCTTTTCCGTCGAGACCCGCTGGCTCGTGACCTCCGAGGGCACACGTCTTCGAACGGTCCAGCCAATGTATGGCTTCCATGCCGCTGGCTACACACGCGCAGCAGACGGCATGATGCTCGACCACTCGTTCGACCTCTACGCGCCGAGCGAGGGCGAGCTCCCATCCGACGCCCAGGTCCTGGACCGCGCGAGGGCGCTCGTCGGAACGCTCGCGAAGCTTCGACAAGCCCCAATCCTCGAGCCCTTCACCGGTCCCGCGATTCTCTCGCCGACTGCGACCGGCGTGTTCTTCCACGAGGTTCTAGGCCACCGGCTCGAAGGGCACCGGCAAGACGATGACAGCGACGGTCAAACGTTCAGCAAGCACCTCGGTCAGACGATCCTGCCGACGTTCCTTTCGCTCTACGACGATCCCACCCTCAACCACCGAATGAGCGTCCCGCTCAACGGTTCGTACGCCTACGACGACGAGGGCGTGCCGGCCTCTCGGGTCACTCTCGTAGAGAAGGGCGTTCTCAAGAACTTTCTAGAGACTCGCCGCCCGACCTCGTCGTTTCCCGCAAGCAACGGCCATGGACGCGCGGAGCGCATTCGCCGCCCGGTTGCACGTATGGGCAACCTTATCGTTGAAGCGCACCAGACGGTCACCCGTGCCGAGCTCCGAAAGCAGCTGCTGGGCCTGATCCGGGCCCAGAAAAAACCCTTCGGTCTGATCATCGATGACCTGGCCGGCGGCAGCACGAACACGTCGTCCTACGGTTACCAAGCGTTTAAGGGCCAAGCGCGCATCGTCTACCGTGTCGATGCCGCTACGGGCGAGGAGACATTGGTACGCGGGGTTGACATCGTGGGCACTCCTCTGACCACGATCGGAAAAATCGTCGCGGCAGCAGACGACGAAGGCGTCTTTAACGGCTATTGTGGGGCTGAGTCCGGGATGGTTCCCGTGAGCGCGGTCGCACCGGCCGTATTGTTCGAGGAGATGGAACTGCAACGATCCGCCAAGCCCCGCTCAACCGGCACCGTCCTACGACCACCGGTTCGAAGCCAGCCACGCACCGACAACCCCATCCCCGGGACGGTTCCGCGATGATCATCGACCACCACGCTATCTCCGAGGTCGGCTGCGTCCGCGAGCACAACGAGGACGACTACCTCATCCTGCCGCGCGAGCACCTCTATGTCGTCGCCGACGGCATGGGCGGTCATGCCTGCGGCGAGGTCGCAAGTCGCGTCTCCGTCGAGTCGCTCGAGGCCTTCTTTCAAGACGGCGAGCTCACTGAGAAGCTCTATGCGGCCTACAACGAGCTCCGCAAAGAGGGCCGGCTCGCCGAGCTGTCGAGCTTTCACGAGTTCCGCCTGCGCAGCGCCATCGAGTACGGCAACCTCCAGATCTTCACCCAGGCCTCGCAGGACCCAAACCTCGAGGACATGGGAACCACGATCGTCGGTCTCTCGTTTGTGGGCAGTCGTGTCTATGTCGCCCACGTTGGCGACTCGCGCGCCTACCGCTACCGCCGCGGCCGCCTGTACCGCCTGACCGAAGACCACAGCCTCGCCAACGAGTACATCCGGATGCGGGTGCTGCGTCCTGAGGACCTGCCGCACTTCCCCTACAAGAACGTCATCGTGCGAGCGCTCGGTCTCCAAGAGGAAGTCATCGTTGACACGTACTACCGCACGAGTCGGCCCGGCGACCGCTACATGCTCTGCAGTGATGGCCTCACCGACCTCGTGGCCGACGAGGAGATCTTTGAGATCCTCGCGGCGTGGCCTGGGGCAACTCATGCCGCCAACGAGCTCGTCCGCCGCGCGCTCGAGTATGGCGGTATCGACAACGTCACGGTGCTGATCGTCGATGTCCATGACGACCCACTCGCTCCCGGCGGCATCACGACGGGCACGGCGACGGGTTCGACCGATGACGCGCAGGACGCTTCCGCTGCCTCCGACGAGACGGCGCCCGTGGACAACGCCGACGAGTAACGCCACGACCGGCATCGTCGAGCCTCGTCCACCTTGACGACCTGTGACGACCCCGACACACTTTCAGCGGCTTTCACTTTGGAGGGGCGATGAGTCGGATGCTTCAGCTGGCCGTTGGGTTCACTGCGATGGTTGCACTTTCCATGGGCTGCGCATCTCACTGCGATGAGCTCGCCGACGTGACGTGCACGGCAGTCGGAGAGCAAGCCGCGGAGTGTCAGCAAGTCCGCACGAAGGCCGAGAGCGCGTCATCTCACGACCAGCGTTCCTGCGAGATCGTGCTCGAAATGACCAATAAGCTCTCCACCTCCAACTGAGTCGGTGCTGCGCAGCGCGACCGTGATGAACGCTTGCTGCCAACCGACACGCACTCGCCTCCTGGACCCTACGTGAGCACCTCCAACGAGTACCCGAGCAAGTTCGGCAAGTACGACCTGCTTGCGCCGATCGGTACTGGCGGTATGGCTGAGGTCTTCAAGGCGCGAACGGCCGGACCTGACGGGTTCGAAAAGCACCTCGTCATCAAGCGAATCCTTCCCGAGTACGCCCACGACCGGGCGTTTATCGAGATGCTCATCGCTGAAGCGAAGGTGACCTCGCTTCTTCACCATCCCAACATCGTGCAGATCTACGAGCTGGGCCAAGTGGAGGGCCAGCACTACATCGCCATGGAGTACGTCCAAGGCACGGATCTGCTCAACTTGCTCTCGCACTGCACCCGCGAGAAGCTTCGCGTCCCGACCGAGATCGCCATCTACATCGTTGCCGAGGTCTGCAAAGGCCTCGCCCACGCCCATGCAGCGACCGACGCCGACGACCGGCCTCTCAACATCATTCACCGCGACGTCTCGCCGTCCAACATTCTCATCAGCAACGATGGCGCCGTCAAAATCATGGACTTCGGCGTCGCGACAGCCGACATCGATCGCATCGACAGCCACCGCCTCGGCGACCTCAAGGGCAAGCTTGGCTACATGTGCCCCGAGCAGGCTGACGGGAAGGCCGTGGACCGCCGGGGTGACATCTTCTCACTCGGCATCGTCCTCTTCGAGTGCTTGACCCTCAAGCGACTCTTCGTCGGAAAGACCCAGGTCCAGACGCTGATGAACGTTCGCGACGCCAAGATCAACGCGAAGTTCCAGCGCCACAGCTACATCCCTGAGCCGATTCGAAAGATCCTTCGGACCGCGCTCGCTAAGAACCCTAACCGTCGCTACTCCACCGCGACTCACCTCCAAGAAGCCCTGCTCGACTATCTCTTCGAAGGCCGGCTGCGCGTCTCGTCACAAGACGTCGCTGCCTTTCTCGACTCGGTCCTTGCGCCCGCGCCTGAGAAGAAAGTCCGTCGCCACCGCCGCCGCTCCACAGCGCAGCAGTCGGCGATCAAGACCGACGACGACACGGTCGACGAGCACCATGCGATACCGGCGCTGCCCAAGTCCCAGTTCGTCCGTCCGGCCCACCTCCACAGGCTCGACCTGACCGCAGCGGTTTTCCATCTCAAAAACGACGACGAGCCCACGTTCGGCCCCATCGACTTCGGACGTCTCAACGCTCTGCTCCTGCAGCGCGCCATCGCCCCGAACGAGTGGCTGAGCGTCAACGGCAGCGACTGGCTCCGCCTCGCCGATCTGCCCAGCGTCGTCGATCTCTACCCCGCGCTCTTCGAACCTGAGCCTGACCGACCGCTGCTCGACGGACCCATCAATCGCGTCCGCTTGCCGAGCCTCTTCTACCGCATCTACCGCGGTCGCCTCGACGGCAAGCTCAAGCTCAGCCGCGGCACCATCCTGACGGAAGTCGCGTTCCAGGGCGGCAAGCCTGTCAACATCACCTCCAACATCAAGAGCGACCTGCTCGGCCCCTTTTTGATTAAGCGTGGCCTCGCGACCGAACAGGTCATCGCCTCGGTCCTGCAAGGCGTCAACCGCGTCACCCACGTCGGCACCGCGCTGACCCAAGCCGGCATCCTGACCCCGGAGAGCCTGGCCACGGCCCTCGAGAACCAATTTCGCGCCCGCCTCTACAACACGTTCACGTGGAACCACGGCTGGTATGAGTTCTTCGGTGGCTCGATACCAACGCCGGTCGGCGGCGTCCCCAACGCACCCGCCGTTGGGACGATCCTCGAGGGTATCCGGTTTGCCTACGACCTCCCCACTCTTGAGGACCTGTTCGCTGAGTTCCTCGAGCACGACTTCCGGATCGCACCGCTTCGCCCGTCGTTCAGCGAGGTCCTGCAGGGTCCTGAGCAGTTCGCGTTCGAGCGCCTGTCCGGCGCCACGACACTCAAAGACGCCCTCGATGATGAGTCGGTCGGCCCGATCCAACGTCTGCACCTTCTCCGGCTCGCCTTCGCCCTCCACCAGACCGAACACCTCAGCCTCCGCCGGGCGGCCTCATGAGCATCACCACCCGGATTGTCGCTCACCGCGGCGCGAGCCATGCGGCCCCTGAGAACACGCTCGCTGCGTTTGCACTCGCCCTCGACGAAGGCGCTGACGGTATCGAGTTCGATGTCCGCCTCGCAGGGGACGGACAACCCCACGTCTTCCACGACGAGGACACCGAGCGACTCTGCGGCGTGGCCGGCCGCTTTGACGCGCGGACGTCCGACGAGGTCGCTGCCCTTCGCGTGCGCGGCGAGTCCATCCCGACGCTCGCTGCGTCCGTCCGGGCCATCACGCGCCACGCCGCTAGCCGCGGGGCTGCCAACCCATGGCTGGTCAACGTTGAGCTCAAGACGTGCAGCAACCCAGCAACACTCTTGCGCAACGTTCGTCCGTACCTGGCAGCACTTCATGGCACGCCCGGTGTCGAGCTCGTCGTCTCGAGCTTCGACCCTCGCCTACTGAAGCCACAGACCGATCCGCAGGTGCCGTGGGGCGTCGCCTACATCTACGACACGCCGCTAGCGCTCACCGCGCTGCCGCACCTACCCGGGGTGGACCTCCACCCGCGCCATGATCTGCTCGACAGCGCCGCTCTTGCGGAATACGACACCCCAGGTCGCTGCTTCCGATCGTGGACTGTTGACGACCCGCTGGTCGCAAAGCGCCTCATCGCGCTCCAGGTCGACAGCATCATCACGAATCGGCCCGGCGAACTCCGGGCGGCGCTCGCGAGCCTCTGACGCAGCCGCGGCGACACCATCAGGCAACCCATGAGCAACCCCCGACGGACCCGCATCATCATCGCTGGCGCGCTCGCCGTCGCGGCCCTCGGCGTCGCGGTCTACCTCACCGTGTTTGCCGATGGTGCCAGTGCGCCCCATCACACCAACCAAACGCCGTCGACGCCCACGACACCCACGACAACGTCGCCACCGACGACGGTCACCGTGGCGTCGCTGCCGCCCAGCGCAAAGACACGGCCCGATGCCCTCACCGGGGCGGTTCGGCTGCTCGCAAAGTCGATTCCCGCAGACACCCCCGCGGCGATCTCGGCAGCGATCCGAAAGGCCACCGCTGAGCGCATCCTCCGACCACGCACAGTCCCTGGCAACGCACGCATGGCACCTCGGACCGCGTCCGACCTCGCCACGTCCATCACCCAGAAGCGCGCCGTCGACGTCGGTTCCTTCGAGACCACGTCACTGCTGCATGCGCTCCTAGTCGCCAAGGGCGTTGCGAAGACCGAAGACATCACCTGGGGCATCGACCCAAGCGCCGATGGCGCCGCCAGCGAGCTGATGGCTCAGCGCTACGTGCTCAGCCTTGACGGTGGAAAGGGCTGGCTCGCGTCCGACCCCGCACCCGTTCCCGCTGGCATCGTCGCGCTCAGCGAGGCGAGCTACTTCGCGCATCTGGCCGCATGGCGCGCCTACGGTGCGCTCTCTGACGGCGACGCCGACACCGCCGCCCGCTTCATTGGCTACGCTCGTGGCCTCGATGCGTCGTCACCGGTCATGCTCTTCACCGAGGGCAAAGTCCTCGTCTCGCGCGGTCAAACCGACATCGGCGTTGCGGCGATGGAGCGAGCGGTCGAGCAGCGCGCTGACTGGCTCTCTCACTACCTCCTTGGGCGAATGGCTACCCTTGAGGGCAAGGCCTTTGTCGCCGACCAGGCATTCAAGAAAGCGGCCGAGCTCAAGCCCACGTCCGGCCGCCCCTACCACGCACTGGCCGACCTCGCGATCGAGCAGCTTGAGCTGACGCCCGCCAGCGACCACCCACGCTTGGTGGCCCGTGCACGCGCCCACATCAAAGAGGCGCGAACGCGTGAGCCCACGCTGCCGGGTGTCCGCGTTAGCGAGGCGCACCTGCTCGCGCTCGACGAGAAGCATAAAGAGGCGGAAGCCATGCTTCGCGAGGAGGTCGCGCAGTTTCCGGGCGAGCTACAGGGCTCGCT
Organism: uncultured bacterium; assembly: GCA_938040325.1. Classification (GTDB taxonomy): domain Bacteria; phylum Myxococcota_A; class UBA9042; order PHBI01; family PHBI01; genus CALHXW01. The sequence goes on from CALHXW010000404.1 coordinate 12,227, forward strand.
CGTGCTCGCACAGTACCTGACGGTGCAGCAACGCGACTCCGAAGCGCTCGAGGTGCTGGAGACCGCCAAGCAAAATGGCGTCGAAGACCCGGAGCTGCTCGAGAGCCTCGGCGCTCTCTTGGCCGCGACCGGTCGTTTCGACGAAGCTCGAAAGCCGCTCGAGCGGGCCCTTGAGCTCGATCCGAACTCGCCGAGTCTCCGGCCTCAGCTCGCCCAGCTCTACCGCGATGCTGGTAAGGTCGATCGTGCGACACGCGTGCTGACCGAACACACCAAGCGCTTCGACGACGACCTGACCGGAAAGCTCCTGCTCGCGCAGATCTTGCTCGATGAGGAGCAGTTCGACGACGGCCTGGCGCAGGTCGCCAAGGTGCTCAAGCTCAAGCCCGACAACAAGGACGCCGTGCTGCTCGACTACCTCGGACGTCTCATGGGCAAGCGCGACGCCGAGAGCGCCCGCACCCGCGCCATCCAGGTGGTCGGCAAGCGCTCCGCCGTCGCCCAAGTCCTGCTTGAGCAGGGCCAGCCTGAAGCGAGCGAGTCGCTGCTCACAGAGGCTCTCGACAAGGAGCCGGAGGACGTCGTGGCCCCCGTGCTGCTGATCGCGCTCTACACAGCAACCGACCGCCCGGAAGAAGCGATGAAGCTTCATAAGCGCACGCTCGCTGCGACCCCGGAAGACCAGCGCGCCGAGGTCGAGCAGATGATCGGCTACGCGGTGAGCCAGGCGACCGAAGCGCGCGAGCGCATCGCGCCCACGAAGCCGTCGACGCCAGACGCGCCCGAAAAGCCGGCAGCCCCCTAGAGCTCGATGCAGACCAACCTCCCAAGCCTTGACCCGCGCCCGGCGACCCGGTCACGAATCCACCAAGGCGCGCAGTCTCTGGGTGTTGCTCTCGACGAGCTGGCGCTCGACCGACTTGCGGTCTACGCCGACGAGCTGGTGCGCTGGAACAGCCGCATCCGCCTCGTGGGCCCCGCCGACATCGAGACCATCGTCGACGACCACGTCCTCGACGGCCTCGCGGTGGCCCGCCTTATTCCGGAGGACGCGCCAACCAGCTGGGTCGACATCGGCAGCGGGGCAGGGCTTCCAGGGCTCATCCTTGCGACGGTGTTTCCCGCACGCCACTTCGACCTGGTCGAGCCTATCCACAAAAAGCACGCGTTCATGAGCCATGCAATCGGCCTGCTACAGCTCGCCAATGCCCGCTCGCACAATGGTCGCGACGAGTCCATCGACTTCGACACCGCCGGCTTTGGGGCGGTGAGTCGCGCGACGTTTGCACCGGACGTCTGGGCACGGCGGGCTCGGGACTTGGTCGGGCCAACCGGCGCCGTCGTCGTTTGTCTCGGGGCCGCTGCGTTTGCCGACCTTCAGGCAAGCGCGAGCCGCGTCGATCCCGTCCAGCTGCCACGGGGCGCCCCGCGCACAAACCTCTACTTCGCGGCTCAGGCAACCTAAGTGGCCCGCCCCGCACCGAGGACTCGCGTTGCGGCGCTGGTTGTGCTGGCGAGTGTCGTCCTTGCTGCGGACGTCAGCGCCCAGTCAGGCACGACCTATGACCTCACGCCCTATGCGAGCTCTCAGCCCGTCTTGGTTGAAGCCTACCGGGCGCTGAACGCTGGCGATGTCTCGGGGGACCTCCTCACGCGCGTGCGAGCAGCGAGTGCAGCGTCGGTCGACCCGCTTGACCGTGCGCTCGCGGACTTCCTCGCAGCCGGCCTCGAGCTCGTAGGGCCGCTGGCGGACCGAACGAGCCTCAGCGCCATCATCACGGCAAACGGCACCTTCGCTGACGACGCCCGCGAGCTCTTGGCGGACCGCAGCGGGACGCGTGAGGCTGCCCGGTTGCGGCTGGAGATCGCCCCTCATGTCCCCGCGTTCCGTCGCCACATGGACGCCTCGGTCGCCGCGCTTGAGCGCGCAGGAGACCACGACGCCGCGCTCGCGCTGCTCAACCGAGCCTACGAGCGCTCGATGGCCTCGTACCTCAGGACGAAGGTCGACGCTGCCCGCTCGCGCCTGATCCCGTACCTGGCAGACCAACGCGAAGCATCCCAGAAGCTTCGGCGGCGCTGGTGGGCCTCGAGCGACGAGCGGGTGGTCCGAGCTGCCAAGGAGACGCTGCGGGCCCGCAAGCTCAGCATTCGTCGCAGCGAGCGTGTTGCCAAGCGTGTGCTTCAGGCGACGGCCGACAACGCTAAGCAGCATGCCAAGGGGCTGCGGAAACACCGCGTAAAGGGGCGTACGCTCAAGGTGGTCTATCAGTGGGCTGCCGCGACCCTCAAGCGCTTCGGCGACGGCGCCGCCCAGAAGGCCGCCGCGCGCAAGCTCAAGCGCCTCGCTTCCCGAATGAAGGGCAAGCGGTTTGAGCCCTACTTCGTGTTTGGCCAGGCCCTGGTCGACCAAGCCCGTGGCGCAGTCGACGAGGCTGCTGGGCACTACCAGAGGCTCGTGGCGGGCTGGCCGCGTCACCACCTCGCGCCAGACGCACTGAGTCGGCTCTCGGCAATGCTCGACGTCGACGACCCGCGCGCAGCGACCGCGTTCGCCGCGGTGGCTGCGACCGACGGCCGACACGATGCGGATCATCGCGAAGCCTTGTGGCGACTTGGCTTTGCTGCCTACCGCGCCGGCTCCTACAGCCGGGCGGAGGAGCTCCTCGCGCGCCTCGAGCGTGACTACGGAGGCGAGCGCAACGGCAACGGCGCCGTTTGGGGCGCTCGAGCCCGCTACTGGCGTGCTCGTGTCGCCGACAAGCGTGGTGCGACGTCCGTCGGCGACAGCTACCGCGCCAACCTGCGCAACCGCTTTCCGCTCTCGTGGTATGCCCGGCTCGTCGACGCGCGCCAGACCGTGCCCTATCCAGCCGGTCCCGGCCCCCATGCGGCACGCTCAGCGGTTGCCGACCCGGCGGTTGCTTGGTTGCGACTGGGCGATATCGGCCGCGGCACCAAGCGTCTCGAAGCCGCCTTCAAGTCCGACATGCTGCCCGGCACAGGACGTGAGCTCTTGATGCACCTGTACACCATCAGCGGCAACCCTTCAGGTGTCGTGAAGCTGGCGCGGGCCAAGGAGGTCCTCACCAAGATCCCAGCGATCTCCCCGCCCCCAGCGTGGTTCCAAAAGTTCTACCCGTTTCCGTACCCCAACGAGGTCCGCGAAGCGGGTGTCAACGCGGGTGTGCCCGCGCTCTTGATGGCCGCGATCGCCGCAACAGAGACCCGCTTCAACCCGACCGCTCGCAGTCGCTCCGGCGCGCGAGGACTCTGTCAGCTCATGCCGAAGACGGGGCGCTACTGGGGCAAGAAGGTCTACGGCGCAGGGTACCGGGCGTCCGATCTCAACGATCCGGGCAAGAACCTGCGCATCGGGGCGGCGTTCCTCGCCGATCTCCGCTCGCGCTTTGGCACCTTCGTCGCCGCAGTCGTTGGCTACAACAGCGGCTCTGCGGCGCTGCGGCGCTGGCGCAAGGCGTCCGGGACGACGACCCCGCTCGATGAAGCGGTGGAGCTCATTACCTACCGACAGGCCCGGCGCTACGTGAAGCGCGTGTTTGCGCTTACCGAGGTCTATCGCCGCGTCTACATGCCGGACCAGCCGCCCTATCCGCTGCCTCGGGCGCTCTTCGGTCCGTGACGGCTGGGCTGCGCGTCGTGCCGCGGCGTCGCGATGGCGCGGGCGGCCGCACAGCGGTAGACTGGCGCCATGAGAATCTTGGTCTTCGACGACGACTTGGTGCACCACCGTGAGTTTCTTGCGCCGCTCGCGGCCGACTTCGTCTATCGCGCACACGCCGACAACGCTGTAGCCGACGTGCTCGAGGTGAAGCCGGACGCGGTCTTCATGGACTACAGCATGGGGCGCCACCTGCGCGGAGAGGATGCCGTGAAGCTACTGCGTGAGGTCTGGGACTATGACGCTCTGCCGATCATTGGCATCAGCTCCGACGCGCACTGCAACAAGGCCATGTGTCGCGCCGGCGCCACGGAAGGGCTCGTCAAGATGAGCGTGCCCGACCGCTTTGACGAGATCATCGGCTGGTGCACCTCATGAACGACACGCCGCCCATCCTGCCCGTGGTGCACGCTGAGTCCACGCAGGTCCACAGCGAGATCGCTCAGCTTGAGCTCATCGTGACGTCGCGTCCCGAGCGTGAGTTTGAGCGCATGATACCGGCCAACCTTGAGCCGTATATCGAGCGCGAGGGTGGGGTCTTCAGCCCCAATCCCGACTACCTGCTCTTCGATGACCTCGTGTTGCTGTCGGCCCTCAAGAAGGAGCATGCACAGCTCGATGCGGTGATCCGCGCGGTCGTGGGCGACGATGGCCTGCTCACGTGGCGTGAGCTGCTGGTTGAAGTTCTGGGGATGTCGGGCGCGCGTGACGAGGCGATCGACGCGGCGCTCGGCGTCGAGGACCGGGTCTACGGACTCGACCGCCAGACGAAGCTCGCGCGTCAGAATGCGCTGCATGCGCTCGGGGCCCGACGGCTCGCCACGGCGTTGATCAGCGGGATCGACCCGACCACGGGCAACACGGTCTTGCGCTGGCCTGCCCCCAACATCCTCTTCGCCAGAGATCTCGCGGCCGTCACCGGCGACGCCATCACGCTGACCCATGCTGCGCGGCCGGCACGGATGCGCGAGATGGCGCTATCGGGCGTCATCATGCGGCATCACCGGCGCTTCGCGGGGATCCCAAAGCTCGACATCACCGAGGGCGCGCGGCCCGAGGACCTAGCGCGCATGACGCTTGAGGGGGGTGACATCCAGGTGCTCTCGCCGGAGGTCGTGCTCGTCGGCGTCGGCATCCGCACGACCCTGGACGCCGTCGAGGCCCTGGCGCCGAAGCTCTTCGATCGAGGGTTCGACGTGGTGCTGGCCTATGAGATGCCACGGCGTCGAGCCGCGATGCACATCGACACGCTCTTCACGCGGATCGACCAGAGCCACTGCCTCATCTACCCGCCGCTCATCGAGAGCCCGCAAGACACCGGTGCGCGCGTCCACCGACTCACCCGTGCCGGCCGACGCGACGCAGGTGTAGACCTGCTTGCAGCGCTCGCTGCCGTCGATATCGAGCTGTCGCCCATCTTCTGCGGCGGCGACGACCCCGTGATGCAGCGTCGTGAGCAGTGGTCCGACGGTGCCAACGCTTTTGCGCTCGCGCCCGGCGTCATCGTTAGCTACGGCCGCAACGAACGCACGCTGCGCGAGCTGAACCGGCACGGCTACGAGGTCGTTGACCCCGATCGCTTCATCAAAAACGCGCTCTACTACATCCACGCCAAGCGCAAGGTCGTGGTCGCTCTTGAAGGCCACGAGCTGGTGCGAGGGCGGGGCGGGCCGCGCTGCCTGACGATGCCGCTGCGGCGGGCGGCGCACTAACGGACTGCCAAGTTCTCCCGCTGTGGACCCAACCCCCTGCGTCCGTAGGACCCGCGTCGAGCACATCGCACGTCATCAGATGTCGCGTTTCCCGCCAACGCTGCTAGCAGACCGCACGCGACACCCAGCGCGGTCAGTCGCCGCTGCTGCTGCCGTCCTCGGGGACGTGGTCGACGTCGATCGAAAAGCGGCCCGTGGGGCGTCGGCCGACCCAGCGTCGCAAGTGGACCACCACGGCGTCGGCGATGAGCTTGTCGGCGGGCAGCGGGACGACGACGCCCTTGAGGCGGTCGACCGGGCTGAGTCGCGCCCGCGCCAGCAGCTCGACGCGGGGCACGACGTCCTGGTTGATCTCAAGGCGCTTGTACTCGCGAAGGTTGTAGACCCGCGGGATACCGAACTGGCGCACGTTGAGGGTGAACCCGTCGAGCCCGATGGTTGTCGGGAAGAAGAAGGGTGCCGCGACCACGCAGAGTGCGACGCCCACCGTGAGGGCCCAAAAGCCTGGATCCCTATCGATGAACATGGCAGCCAGCGTCGTGAGTCCAACGACGAGGACCAAGGCGACGGCGAGGCGCACGGGCCGTCGACGCGCAGGCCACACGCGGTAACGGATGACCCCGCCAGTGGTCTGAGGGGCGACATCGCCTTCGAGGGCGGATCGTGCAGCGTCGTTCACCGCCCGACCGTAACGCGGAAACCCACGTGACGTCCAAGGACTCACCACCTCCGCCGCTGAGCCGGCCGCTCTGCAGTCCAAGTCCGGCAAGTCGAACGATTGCCGAAAAACGGTGGTCAGCCCGGCCGGAGCCGCTGCCTGCCGAGCTCGCCGAGTGGTGGCTGCCTGTGAGCGGCCAGCGTTCGCGGTTGACAGCGAGACAACATCGGGCGACACCAACCCGTCTAACTTGAACTACCCCACTCACCATAGCGACGCCCGTGCTGACACCCGTCAGCGACCAGCCGGGGCACGTGTGCGGGTGCTGCTCATGGCCACAGGGGCCGCCGCGCTGGCCCTGACGTCCGGGCTGACCGCTTGTGGCGGGCCTGTCGGTGAGGGGCCTCCGCCGCAGCTGATTGTCCCGTCAGCCGAGCGGCTTGCGGAGCTGGAAGAAGCGGTGACGGGTGAAGTCAGCACCGCCAACGAACCGACAGAGCTCGGGGTCGCTGGGTTCACCGACGATGCCCTGATGGAGTCGTTCATCAAGGAGTGCCGTGAGCTTCAGCCAAAGGGCGAGCTCAAGGCCGGCGCTGGCGATCGGGCTGCGTCGAGCTCTGTGGGGCGCGTCTTCCGTGGTGACACCCTGCCGAAGAAGCTCCCAGAGGTGCCTGACGACGGCATCTTCCGCTGGGTCGAAGGCAACCCCGAGTATCTGGACCCCAACAAGATCTCCGAGTCGGCCGGCAACGCCATCGCCTCGCAGATGTTTGAGACGCTGCTGATTCTGCCGCCCGGCAACACGCCCGTCGTACCGGGCGCCGCCGAGAGCTACACCGTCAGCGACGACGGCTTGGTCTACACGTTCACGCTGCGGGAGGGCCTCACTTGGAGCGACGGCAAGCCGCTCTTGGCCGAGGACTTCCGCTATGCGTGGCTTCGCGGACTGGCGCCCGAGACCGGCAGCCGCAACGCGCAACAGCTCTGGTTCATCAAGGGCGCCAAGGCTTACAACACCAGCAAGAGCAAAGACCGCGAGTCCGTCGCCATTCGCACGGACGGTGACCGCAAGCTCATCGTCACGCTCGAGTCCCGCACACCGTTCTTCCCCGACCTCGTGACCTACATCGCTTACGCACCGGTCCCTCGGCATGCGATCGAAAAGCACGGCGAGAAGTGGGCGCTTCCGAACAACATCGTGGTCAACGGGCCTTTCATCATGACGGAGTGGAAGCCGCGCGACCGCCTGATCATGGAGCCCAACCCCAAGTATTGGGACGCCGCCAACATCAAGCTGAAAGGTCAGATCATCTACTCGAGCGACGATGAGAAGCGAAACGTTCTGCTCTACGACACAGGACAAGCTCACTGGGTCTCGCCCATCGGTGCCGACCGCATCCGCGAGTACAAAAACCTCGGGCGCAGCGACCTCCAGATCGACCAGATCATGTGCACGTACTACTACGTGCTGCGCACCGACAAGCCGCCATTCAACGACCCGCGGCTTCGTCGCGCGATCAACATCGCGGTGGACAAAGAACGCCTGACTCAGCACGTGCTGGCGTCGTTTGAACCCAGCACGACGCACCTGGTGCCCGACATGTTCCGCAACACCTTGGGCTACAAGGGGCCACAGGGTGACCCGTTCAACCCGCAGAAGGCGCGTCAGCTGCTGGCGGAGGCCGGCTACCCAGACGGCAAGGGCCTGCCCAAGCTTGAGCTGGTCTACAACACCTTCGAGGTCCATCGCCTCGTCGCCGAGTATGTGCAGCGAAACCTCAAGGAGAACCTTGGCATCGAGCTGAGTCTCATCAACATGGAGTGGAAGTCGCTGCTCAAGAAGAACCACTCCGGCGACTTCCAGATCTCGCGGACATCGTGGTGTGCCGACTACCCGGACCCGCTGACCTTCTTGGCTGTGTGGGACTCCGAGAGCGAAAACAACTACGCGGCCTACAAGAACCCGGCGTACGACAAGGTCCTCGACCGGATTCGCTCCGAGAGCGACCGGATCGAGCGCAACGCGCTGATGTGCGCGGCGGAAAAGGCCATCAACCGCGACATGCCGATCGTTCCCTTCTACTACTACTCCCGAGCGAACCTCGTGCACCCAACGGTGCGCGGTTTTGAGGCTCAGTACCTCGACCACCACAACACGAAGTGGATTCACTTCGGACCACCATCGGCTGGAGGTAGCGAGTAGTGCTTCGCTTCATCCTCAACCGCCTGATGGGCGCGGTCATTGTGCTCTGGGTCATCGTCAGCGCCAGCTTCTTCATGATGCGCTGCGCCCCAGGTGGACCCTTCGATGAAGAGAAGGCGCTCCCACCCAACGTCGAGGCCAACAAGTGGACCAAGTTCGGAATGGGCGACGAGATTGTCTCGCCTGTTGCCGGCAAGGTCGTCGAGCTCGGTCAGATCACCGCGGGCGACGAGTACGAAGAAGACGTCGTGCTCGCCGTCGTCCAGGACGCGCAGGGCATCAAGCACGAAGTGCGGATGCCGAGCGACGGCCAGGTCAAGGTCTTCACGGCCGAGCTGAACAAGGAGATCGCCGCGGGTGACCGCGTCGCCGTCATTCCTAAGCCGCTCTGGGATCAGTATCTGACGTCCCTCGGCAACTACGCTCAGCTCGACTTCGGCGTGACGTTTACCTCCGACGGCTCACGCACGGTGATGGAAGAGCTGAAGCAGGCGTTTCCCATCTCGATGCAGCTGGGCCTTTTCTCGATGCTCTTTGCCATCATCTTTGGCGTGTCGATCGGCCTCATTGCGGGCCTCAAGCAGAACACCCTCACCGACTACACGCTCATGAGTGGGGCGATGGTCGGGATCTCGATTCCCACCATGGTCAGCGGGCCGATCTTGATCGCCCTGTTCGTGCTCGGCCTCGGCTGGTTCCCCTATGGCGGCTGGGATCCGCCCCCGGGCAGCGAGTGGAGCGCCTGGCAATACCGAATCCTACCGGTCATCACCCTCGGGCTGGTGTACACGGCCTACATCGCTCGTCTCACACGCGGCGGCATGCTCGAGATCATCCGCAGCGACTACATCCGCACCGCGCGCGCCAAAGGGCTGTCTGAGCGGCAGGTCGTGACGCGTCACGCGCTCAAGGGCGCGATCTTGCCCACCGTCAGCTTCCTCGGGCCCGCGATGGCCGGCATCGTGACCGGCTCTGTCGTGGTCGAGCGCGTCTTCGGCATCGCCGGGCTCAGTGAGTACTTCATCACGCCCGCGCTCAACCGCGACTACCCGATGGTCATCGGCGTCATCGTCGTCTACTCCGCGATTCTCGTGGTCCTCAACCTGGTTGTGGACATCGCGTACACGTTCCTCGATCCGCGGGTGAGCTACGACAAATGAGTGCGCCTAACGGACCAGAGCAAGAAGAAGGCCGCAGCCTGTGGTCGGATGCTTGGCGTCGACTCAAGCGCAACAAGCTGTCGATGTTCAGCCTCTTCTTCATCATCTTCATCGCGGCTGCGGGCTTCCTCTCGCCGCTGCTTGCGAGCCACGTCACGCACTTCTCGCTCGATGAGCAGCACACGCTGCTGGCCAACCAGCCGCCGGGCACCAAAGACGTCTCGATCGATCACCCGACCTACGATGGCGACAAGGCCGGCTTCAAGGTCATCGACCTCAATGGCGACGGGATCATTCGCTGCAAGCACATCGGCGAAGAGATCTCGTGCCCTGAGCTTGAAGCTGCTGAGAACATCGCCAAGAACCACTACGACTTTCTGCTCAATAACTTCGACAAGGCACGCGGCAACAACGCGCCCAAGCGCGGTGTGATTCAGCCCGACGACTACCTCAACTGGCACGAGTTTCCGAAGACCGACGCCGATCTGAGCCCCAAGCTCCGCGGCTGGGGACTCGCCGGTCCTGACGCCTTCCGAAAGCTCGACGTCAACGGCGACAACGTCATCGCGAACTGGGAAGTGACCGAGGTCACGCGCTTTCTGCGCTACCGAACGACCGACCCGCGCGAGTTCACGTCCACCCAGTCGTTTCAGAGCTTCATTGTCGACCACGACACGAACGGCGACCTGGCGATGACGGTCGACGAGTACCCAGGTGCTCCCAAGCTGCGAACCTTCGTCTTCGGTACCGACAGCAAAGGGCGCGACATCCTCACCCGGATGCTCTACGGCGGCCGCATCTCGATGCTCATCGGCCTGCTCGCCACGCTCGTCTCCCTCATCATCGGCGTCACGTGGGGCGCGGTCAGCGGCTACTTCGGCGGTCGGATCGACAACGTCATGATGCGCATCGTCGATGTGCTCTACGGGCTGCCCTACATGTTCATCGTCATCCTGCTGATGGTCATCGCTGGCCGCAGCACCATCATGCTCTTCATCGCGCTCGGGGCGGTGCAGTGGCTCAGCATGGCCCGTATTGTCCGCGGTCAGGTGATGAGCCTGAAGACGCGTGAGTTCGTGGAGGCCGCTCGTGCGGTCGGCGTCGGCCACTTTGCGATCATCTTCCGGCACCTCATCCGTAACGCCGTTGGTCCTGTGGTCGTCTACTCGACCCTGCTCGTTCCTGCCGTCATCCTGTCAGAGGCCTTCCTGTCGTTCCTTGGGCTTGGCGTTCAGCCGCCGGACCCCTCGTGGGGCAACATGATCGCTGAGGGCACAGGCGCCCTCGAGCAGTACCCGTGGCTCATCATCTTCCCAGGCACCGCGCTAGCGCTGACCCTCTTCGCGATGAACGCGCTCGGCGACGGCGTGCGTGACGCGATCGATCCCAAGATGCAGAAGGGCTGATGGTCGAGCACTCCCAGGACGGCGCAAAGCCCGCCGGCGAGACGATCCTCGAGGTCAAAGATCTTGTGGTTCAGTTCAAGACTGAAGACGGCATCGTGACCGCGGTCGACGGGCTCAGCTACTCGCTGCGGCGTGGCGAGACCCTCGGTATCGTGGGCGAGTCCGGCTCTGGAAAGTCTGTCACGAACATGGCCGTCATGCGGCTCTTGCCCGAGCCGCCAGCGATCATCCCGCGTGGCCAGATCCTCTTCAAAGGCAAAGACCTCCTCAAGACGGCAAAGTCCGAGATGAGGAAGTTCCGCGGCAATCAGATCTCGATGATCTTTCAAGATCCGATGACCAGCCTCAACCCATTCCTGCGCATCAGCACGCAGCTGGTGGAGACACTGGAGCTGCACCAGAACATGGGCAGGAAGGCCGCTGAGGCCAAGGCCATCGAGATGCTCGAGCGCGTCGGCATCCCGGGTGCTCCGCGGCGCTTCAAGCAATACCCGCACCAGTTCTCTGGTGGTATGCGCCAGCGCGTGATGATCGCGATGATGCTGCTCAACGACCCCGAGCTGCTCATCGCCGACGAGCCCACCACCGCGCTCGACGTCACGATTCAGGCTCAGATCCTCGACCTGCTCAAAGATCTGCAGCGCGACTTCAACACCGGCATCACGCTCATCACCCATGACCTCGGCGTCGTCGCGGGCATGGCCGACAAGATCATGGTGATGTACTCCGGCAAGACCATGGAGGCGGCCTCGGCGCTCGAGCTCTTCGAGACCCCGGCCCATCCCTACACGCTTGGCTTGCTGCGTTCGATTCCGCGCGCGGACGCGACTGGTCAGCGCCTGTACTCGATCCCCGGGCGTCCGCCGGACCTCAACAGGCGTCCGCCGGGCTGTCCGTTCGCACCACGCTGCGACTTCGTCCGCGACGTCTGCAACGAGCGCTTCCCCGACGAGACCATCCTGAGCCCGTCGCATCGCGTTTACTGCCACGCGACCGACGAGGTGCAGTCGAAGGTCAAGGCCGGCCTCATCGACATCCCGAGTCGCCGCGAGGCTCAAGAGGGTGCAGCGCCAGCCGCAGGGGAGGGCGCATGAGCGACTCACCCAAGCCCATCATCTCGCTGCGCAACTTTCGTGTGCACTTTCCGATCCGCGAGGGTGTCGTCTTTCGCCGGCTCAAGGGCATGGTCAAGGCCGTCGACGGCCTCAACTTCGACATCTACGAGGGCGAGACGCTCGGTCTCGTCGGTGAGTCAGGCTGCGGAAAGTCGACAACTGGTCGCGGGATCCTGCAGCTCTACCGCCCGGGTGTTGCCCACGTCTCTGGCGAGGTGCTCTACAAGGGCCAAAACCTCAACGAGCTGGGACGCTCGTCGAAAGGGCTCAACGTCATGCGCCCGCTGCGGCGCGACCTTCAGATCATCTTCCAGGACCCGTACGCGTCGCTCAACCCACGCATGACGGTCGGCAACATCATCGCTGAGCCGCTCAAGGTCCACGAGCTCATCAAGGGCGAAGCCAACCTGATGAAGCGCGTTCGCGAGCTTCTCGAGGTGGTGGGTCTGTCGCCAGCGATGGCCAAGCGTTACCCCCACGAGTTCTCCGGTGGTCAGCGCCAGCGTCTTGGCATCGCGCGCGCCTTGTCGCTCAACCCGCGCTTCATCGTCTGCGACGAGCCCATCAGCGCGCTGGACGTGTCGATTCAGGCTCAGGTCATGAACCTGATGAGCGACCTGCAGGAGCGCTTCGACCTGACCTACCTCTTCATCGCCCACGACCTCGCGGCGGTGAAGCACATCTCCGACCGGATCGCGGTGATGTACCTTGGCAAGGTCGTCGAGCTTGCCGGTGGCGACGAGATCTACGATCGCCCGATGCACCCCTACTCGCAGGCGCTCATCAGCGCGGTTCCGATCCCGGACCCTCGCGCGGCCGGCAAGGAGCGCATCCTCCTCGAGGGTGATGTGCCCAGCCCGCTGAGCCCGCCAAGCGGCTGCCGCTTCCACACGCGCTGCCCGTTCGCGATCGACATCTGCAAGACGAAAGAGCCGGAGCTGCTCGAAGCCGCGCCGGCCCACCAAGTCGCCTGCCATCGTGTCGAAGACGGGTCGCTACCGACGCACGTCAAGGCGTAGGCGTCTCCGCTGCCTTGACGGCCGCAGCCGTCACAAGCGCTCGGGTGCGAGCCGCTCGCGTCGCGTTGAGCACGTCGGTTGGAGGCTTGCGTAAGTCCCAGACGAGACCCAGCCATGAGAGCAGGACCAGGCCGTAGTAGGTGATGTCGATCTGCCACCAGCGGAAGCCCTGCCGGCAGCTAAGCATGTGGTGGTGATGGTTGTTGTGCCAGCCTTCACCTAGGGTCAGGAGCGC
>CALHXW010000405.1 GCA_938040325.1 uncultured bacterium
ACGCGTGCACCCGCGCAGCGACGCGATGTACGTGAGCTGGCGCAGCAGGCTCATGCACCGCTCGACGCCGCATAAGGTCATCTATGTCGCCAGGCGCAGGTCTCAGTCGTGGGCGCATCAAGCGACGGTCATATGCGGACCATCGACGCTAGCAGCGCACGGAGACACGACACTCGCCGGTCAGCCTGGGAGCTGGCTTAACGCTAGTGCGGCCAACAGGCCGGTTTGTTGACGCACTGGCTGTACATTCCGGCGCCAACAGCCATACTCAGCGGGTATGGACGCCCCAAAATCGACACCGCTCAGTGCTGTGCTCCGCATGGCCGGCCGCAACCGTACGCTTGCGCTGGTTGCGACGGCGGTGGTGTTTCTTGGGCTCGCACTCTGGCTCCGCGGTGCGCTTGGCGCGTCCGTTCGGAACAACCTCGCGGCCCAGCTCCAAACGATCCTCGACGCCGACGTCACCGCTCTTGAGCTCTGGCTCGACAACCAACGCCGCGCCGCCAGCGCCATCGCGATGGAGCCCAAGGTCAGGTCGTCACTGGTTGAGCTGTTAGCGACCGATGCGACGACCCGCGCGGAGCTTCTAAAAGAACAGGCGAGCGCGCGTGAAGAGCTGGGCCCGCACCTGCAGAGTCACGAGTTTTCAGACTACCTGGTCTTCGACCTCGAAGGTCGCGTGCTCGGCGCGCTTCACCCCCCCTTCCTCAGCAACGCTGAGATCGCCCAGACCGCCAACTTCCTGACCGTCCTGGCCGGCGGCGAGTCGATGGTGACCCCGCCCTTCCGGAGCACCGTGCCGACAACAACCGGCATTCTCGCTCATGACCGCCCGACGATGCTGGTCCTTGCACCGGTGTTCACCGAGGCTGGTGACGTCGTCGGCGCGCTCGCGTTTCGCATTGACCCGGCCAAAGACTTCACGCGCATCCTCGGCGTCGCACGCTCGGGGGAGACCGGCGAAACCTACGCCTTCGGCCGTGACGGCATCATGCTCTCCGACAGCCGCTTCAACGACCACCTGCGTTCGATTGGCTTACTCCGAGGCCGCCAAGACAGCGCGGTCTTGCGGGTGGCAGTTCGCGACCCCGGTGGCAACCTGGTCACAGGCTACGAGCCTGATGAAGCGCCTGCCGACCGACCGCTCACCAAGATGGTCGAGGCCGCGCTCGCAGAAGGAACCGGGCTCAGCACCGACCCCTACCGCGACTACCGTGGCGTCCCGGTGATCGGCGCCTGGACTTGGCTGGAGCGCTACAACTTCGGCGTCGCGACCGAGGTCGACGCGGACGAGGCGCTCGCCCATCAGGGTACCCTCGCTCGGGTCGTGTGGTCGCTCTTTGGCCTCCTGCTCCTCGGTGGCATCCTGTCGGCGCTCTTTGCACGTCGTGCGGCATCGATTCGGACCAAGCTGCAGGCCAAGCTCGACGAAGCGAAGACACTTGGCGCTTATACCCTCGGTCATCGGATCGGCGCCGGCGGCTTCGGCGAGGTCTACGAGGCGACTCATCGGACGCTGCGCCGGCCAACAGCCGTGAAGCTGCTGCGTCGGGAGACGGTCTCAGACGAGACCATCCAGCGCTTCGAGCGCGAGGCTCAAGCCACCGCGATGCTCACATCCCCGCACACGGTCCAGCTCTTCGACTTCGGCCGCACGGACAACGGCCAGCTCTACTACGTCATGGAGCGACTCAAAGGAATGGACCTCGAAGAGCTGCTTGCGACCTATGGGCCGCAGCCTCCGCGCCGTGTCGCGTACTGGGCCAGCCAAGTCTGCCACTCGCTCTTCGAGGCCCACCGTCGCGGCCTCGTCCATCGCGACATCAAGCCCAGCAACATCTTCATCACCCGCTACGGCGAGGAGCTCGACTTCGTGAAGATCCTCGACTTCGGGCTCGTTGTGGAGGTGGCCAACACGACGGACGCCCGCTTGACCGTCGAGGGGTTCACCGCCGGAACAGCGGCCTTCATGTCTCCAGAGCAGTGCCTCGGCGCCCGCGCGATCGATGGCCGCGCCGACCTCTACTCGCTCGGCGTGGTCATGCACATGGCGCTGACAAACCGGTCGCTCTTCGAAGGAGGGTCCGCCGCCGAGCAGCTCAGCGCACACCTGCATACCCCCGCGGACTTCGGGCCGATGGGAGATGTGCCAGAGAGTCTCGCTAAGCTCATCCTCTCGTGCGTCGCCAAGGACGCCGGCGAACGCCCCGCGAACGCCCGCGTTCTCCAGCGCGCGCTCGACGCCATCTTTGCCGACGACCCGTGGACCAGCGAAGACGCCGAGGTTTGGTGGCGCGACAACGGCGTGACTGGAGCGGCCGTCCTCGCGTCGAAGCCGATATCCGACAGCGAGATTGCTGACACGCGGGCGCTGATCGTCACCGAGCAGGCGTCTTGAGCGAGGGCCCTACGAGACGTCTGCAGGGTCCGACAGCTCACCGCCGGTCGGCTCGATGACGCTCAGGCCGCCGGTTCCGATGGCGTCGAGCCGGTTCAGCAAGCTCACGAACTCGGCGATGCCCCAGTTCAGCTGGCCAAACATCGTGTAGGCGGGCAAGCGCTGAACGAAGAGACTAGCGCCCACCGCGTTGGGCGTGATGACGCAGCGGGTTTCAGCCTGATTGAGCCCGTCCCAGCTGGAGTTCAAGATGCTGCGGAGCGCTTTCGTCAGGCCATGAGCTTTGATGACGCTGGATGTGGCGCTGTCGCACGCAATGCTGCGCCGGAGCATGCCCATCTTCACTTCGACGACCGACGATGGACGCCAGCGCGTTGCTGCCTGGATGTAGACCCAACACGGCACCCCCTTGAGGGCGTTGAAGCAGACCTCAATGGCGATCATCGTGCCAGTGGCCAGCGTGAGGACCCCGCCGATTCGGTGACTCGGCACCTTCCAGCTCCCAAAGAGCGAGTAGCGACGAAGCTTCTCAAGCTCGGTCGTCAGCGATGCGCCGGCGCCGATGTTTGCGCCACGGAGCTCTCGCTCGATGCCAAGCTCCACGCGAGCCTGGGTTCGCTCTGGACGATGGAACACGCTACGCCACGGCCTCGGCAGGCTTCATCTGAGTGCCTTCACCCGAGGTGATGAAGAGGACCTGAGAGCCCTGCTGGCGGCCGATGACACGGTGAAACATCCCTCGCGGCATCACAAAGAACTGGCCCGCCACCAGCTCGATAGTTCGAACGCCTGCTTGCTCGTCGAGTTCGATGCCAATGCTGCCCGATAGACAGTGAATGAGCTCCTCGCCCAAGGGATGGGCTTCCCAGTGGCCGCCGACCATCGCCGCGCTCGCCGTGGTCAACAGCCAACCGCCGCCTGCGCGCACGCGCCGCGCTGCTTCGTGGGTTTCGTCACCACCGATAAGGGCCGGCCAGAAGCTGGGGCCCGGTGTGAACGCAAACGCATCGCCGCCTGGTTCAAGGTAAACGTAGTCCGTGTCGAGCTGTCCGGTCTCACTCATGGGGTGACCAGACACTCCCAAGCGGTCGGCGTCAATGAGCGGACGTCGATGAGACGCGGAACCGGGGTCGATGCCCGCGATGGCGCGCTATGAGGCAATGATGCGCGACTCGGAGGTCACGACGTGAACATCCTCTCACCATCGGCCTCGTCGTCTTCTTTGCCGTGACCCTGCCCGTCTCGGCGAGCTCTACCAGGCAGACGTCGCGCCCCATGAGGAGCGCGGGCAGTACATCGGCTATCGCCTCGGCGTCTCCAAGCAGGCGATCGCGATCGGCCCCGGCTTCTTCGTGTCGTGGCGCAGGAAGAACGCTAGACCAACGCGCGACAGCCCCCCGCCCGTTTAGCGACGCCGGTCCTGGGCATAGATGATTCACGACGTGTGATAACCACCGCTGGAATCAAACTCTCAGAACTGATAGCCCTGGACTATGTCCTACCGTCCGACCGTCCGTCAGCTTGAGTACATCGTGGCCGTCGCTCAGCACCTGCACTTCGGGCGTGCGGCCCGCGACGTGGGCGTCAGCCAGCCAGCGCTCAGCACCCAGATCCAGCAGGTGGAGGAACACCTCGGCGCGTCCATCTTTGAGCGCAACCGACGTCGGGTGTTGCTGACCGACTTTGGTGCTGCCATCGTCGCGTCGGCGAGGCGCGCGCTTACTGCAGTCGACGAGGTCGTGGCGCTCGCTGACGGTCGAGACCCG
Source organism: uncultured bacterium (assembly GCA_938040325.1). Lineage (GTDB taxonomy): Bacteria > Myxococcota_A > UBA9042 > PHBI01 > PHBI01 > CALHXW01. The sequence continues at coordinate 4,165 of CALHXW010000405.1, forward strand.
CTAGCCGGGACGCTGCGACTCGGCATCATCCCGACCCTGGCGCCCTACGTGCTGCCTGCGGCTGTCCCGCGGATTGCGGCGGCGCACCCAGAGCTGACGCTGCTGCTCGTCGAGGACCAGACCGACCGGCTGCTGACGAAGCTCGATAGCGGAGAGCTGGACTTGGCGCTGCTGGCGTTGCCGGTCGACGGGCACTTCAGCGAGGAGCCGGTCTACGACGAACGCTTCGTGCTAGCGATTCCCAAGGGGCATGCCCTGGACCGCCCTGGACGTGCTCAGCTGAGCGACCTGCATGGCGAGGCTGTCCTGTTGCTAGAAGACGGACACTGCCTGCGCGACCAGGCCCTTGAGGTGTGCCACCTGGCGGGGGCTAACGAAGACTCGGCCATACGCGCGTCTAGCATGACAACGCTGACCCAGATGGTGGCGAGTGGACTGGGCGTGACCCTCTTGCCTGAGCATGCCGTCGAGCTTGAGCTTCGAGGGGGCTCCAGGGTCCAGGTCCGCCGCTTCGACGACCCACAGCCCTTCCGGCGCGTCGGGTTGGTCTGGCGGAAGACCGGCCATGAGAGCGCCGCGTTTCAGACGCTGGCGCAGAGCTTTGCTGACCTCTTCCCGGCTCCGTCGCAAGCGCACCGGAAAGCGGAGTCCGAGGCACGCAAAGCCGGCAAGAAGCGCAAGGCAAAGATGAAGACGAAGGCAAAGACGAAGACGAAGGCAAAGCGTTAGTCGCTGAGCCAAAAAAGAACGCGGCCCCCGGCAAACCGGAGGCCGCGTTCAGGGTCCTCGTCGGGCCCAAGCGCGTGAGCGCTATGCGATCTTGTCGAGGTGCACGTCCATCTGCGGGAAGGGAATCCCGATGTCGGCGGCGTCGAGGTGGTTCTTGATCGCGCGGATCGTCTGCTCGCGAACGTCGAACCAGTCCGCAGCGTTGCACCAGACACGCACTTCCCAGTCCACCGATGAGGCGCCGAGCTCGGCAAGGTAAGCAGCGTGGGGCTGACCCTCGACACGGCCCGGAACGTCCGCAATGCAGGCCTGCAGGATGGCGCGCGTCTCGTCGACAGTCTTGGAGTAGTCGGTACCAACGGGCACGTCGACGCGGCGTAGCTCGTGATGGGTGATGTTCTCGATGACGCCGTCAAAGGCCTTGCCGTTGGGGATCATGATGCGGCGGTTGTCGGGCGTGTCGAGGACGGTGACGAAGAGACCTAGCTCGTCCACCTTACCGACCTCACCAGCGATCTTGACGACGTCGCCTACGTTGTAGGGGCGGAAGACGATGAGCATGATGCCGGCGGCGAAGTTCGACAGGCTTCCCTGGAAGGCCAGGCCGATGGCGAGTCCAGCCGCGCCGAGGATGGCGGCGACGCTGGTCGTTGCGATGCCGAAGATCGACAGGCAGGCCAGCACGACCATGATCAGCACCAGCGTGCTGGCGACGGTTGCGAAGAACTTGGTCAGGGTCTTGTCGAAGTCCTTCTTCTTGAGGCTCTTTTCGACCACGCGGCCGACCTTGCGGGCCACCCAACGGCCCACGATGAAGAGCACGACGACGCCGATGAGCTTTAGGCCAAGATCGATGAGCTTTTGGCCGAAGTCACCTTCGAAGAAGCCGTCAGTGGCGGCCGCGACGGTCTTCTCGGCGGCGGCGGCGGCGGCCTCTTCGGCCGCGGAGATAAGAGCACGAAATGCAGCGAACATAGTTGCCTCCATAGAGGGATGCCCGTGCCGAGGACGTCGGCAGCCGGGCGTGTTTTGGGGGGTAGTGCGGCTCGTTTACACGAAAGGACAGTCGGCCGCTATGGCGACGTTTTCTCGCCTTAACGCTATTGCGGCACGCAGTCAGGTTGATGCGCCGGCACCTGCAACCTCGCGCCTCGCCGGACGTCGGCGCACCGAGGAATCAACCTAACCGGGTGCAGTCATCGCCTTGAAGCGGGGATTTGGGACTAGCGCTAGCGCTAGCTGCTGCGACTCACAGGGCTTTCGTTCCAGAGCGGCTCTCGCTGGCCATCTTCGCGGCTTGTCGCCAGGGCGTCGAGCGCATCTGCAACAGCGACGAGCGCGCAGATATCACCAAGGTCGTCGAGCTCGCCTTGGTCCAGCGTGACTGCCTCGATTCGCTCGGCGAGCTCCTCTGCGGTCTCGGTCGGGGGACCGTCAGGCAGATCTGTGCGGTTCGGCTCCGTGATGGCGAAGCGAGACCATGGCGTCGCGCCTAGGCGTTCGTAGAGAACGCCCACGATGTCAGCGACAGGCTTCGGCTCATCAATGGCCGATGCGACATGGGCGTAGAGAACCTGCCCAGGACGATGCGACACGAAGTGCTTCCGAACCGGCTCAATCAGTCCGCCGAGGTCGTAGGCAACGAAGAGTCCTTCTGCGTCACTGGCGAGCTCCAGCGAGCTCTCGGCTGCAAACTGAGAGGCGGCTGCGAACCCAACAGGTCGGCTATCTGCGGCATCGAAGATGGCAACCTGCGACTTGGGCCCGTCAATCAGGTCGAGCACGGTGTCGAGCTTGGCGAGACACTCCGCAATGAGGATGTCGCTGTCTTCAAGATAGGTGTAGCGCCCATTGAACGCGCGACTGTGACCTGTCGGCTCATCGGGGGCCACATGCAGGAGAACACCGCCCGTGAGAACGTAGTGCCAGCCGCGGAGGTCTCGCTCATCGAGGGCGGCCACATCAACAGCGACGCCATGACGCTCAAGCATGCGCTCGATGCGACTCGCCATGAAGGCTTCTGCCTCACTCGATGCCGCCGGAAGCGAGTCGAAGGCTACCTGGCACGCAGCCGCATCGCCCCTGACCATCGCACCGAATGCCGTGAGGTAGCGTTCCATGAACGCTTCACTGGCGCTCAAGCGAACATCCCGGGAGCCTTACCGGGATCGCACGGGTAGTGCTGTCCGGCCTTCCAGCTCGCAGCCTGAGTCGGCGAGCAAGCTTCGAGCTTCGTCTTTGACGTCGAAAACGCCGTCTGCGTTCGATCGACGTCGAGCTGAGCGCTGGTCCCAGCGTAGGTCGAGTTCTCGTCCGTTGGGGCGCGCTTAGTCTCCGCACCTTGGCCGCGGAACCCGACACCGATCGTCCGTCCGTGGGCGACGACGCACCCGTAGCTGGGCTTGATGGTCAGCCAGTCCCATGCGTTCGCGGAGTTCTGATTGACCTTGCAGGTTATTGAGATCCCGGCGGTTCCTGCTGCGTCGAACGTCGCAGCCTGCGTTTTGACAGCGTCACTGGCTGTCCTCTTGTCCTTGTTGGCATCAGCGAACGCCTTGCCCGCGTCCGCCATCGCCGTCTTGGCAGTCGCGTCGGAGGGCGCCGCTTTCAGGTCCGCCTTGGCCTTGGCGAGGTTGGTCTTCGCAGTGACCCCTGCGGCGTAGAACGGTGCCCACGCCTCGACGACACTCTTCATGCCTTTCTTGGTCTCGCCGATCGCCTTGTTGGCGGCATCCGTCGCGGCCTGCCGGGTCTTGTTGTAGTCGTCGTAGGTCTTGAACCGCGTGACGAGCCCTGGCGCGGGTGAGTAAGTCTCGCCAGGACCGTTGAGCTTTGCAGTCATGCCGGTCGTAAGGCGTCTCTTGAGCGTCGCATCGGTAAGCTCAGGCCCATGTCGGAGCAACGAGTGCCCACCATCAGCAGCTTCTTGCTCGGTCGCCAGGTCCTTATCGCTCTTGCGTTGGACGGCGCGTCGCTGAACGCCACCGCCGCCGCCGCCGCCGGTGACCGAGTCGAGTAAGCCTTGGGCTGACTGTCCTGAGACGACCGCATCCGCGACGCGGTCTGCGTGCTGCTCATAGGAGTCGCCCGCCTTGCCGACACCTCCGTAGAGCGACACGCCAGCACGCTGCTGCACGATGTGTGCTGCCTCATGAGCTGCGGTGTGAAGGTCAGGTGCAGAGCCGAACGCCACGCTGTTGCCGGTTGCGTAAGCGCTTGCGCCCATCGCAGCTGTTGCTTCGCTCGCTGCACCACCGACGTGGGATTTGACCCCGCTGACGTCATGCGACCCGAATGCCGCTTGGATCGTTTCGTAGTGAGGCAGCTGTCCGCCAGCACCCGCGATGCCGCGCTCGGCCGCCGCGTGAACTCCTGCGGTCGTGCCACCGCCGGTATCCCGTTGGACGGGCGAGAGCATTCGCATTTGGACGTCGTAGTCATGGCCGCGCAGCTGAGCAAGCACGCCGCTGGATCGCTGGGTCCCTTCGGCGCTGCCGGCCTCCGTCTCGGAGTCCTTCTTGCGTTGCACAGGCGTTGTTGAACGATCTCGCATCGTTGGCTCTCTCGTATGTGGCACCGACCGCTCCCGACACTCGCCGGGGCGGAGCGATAAGTCAACGATGAGCGCCGCAAATGGACGACACGATCGGCGTGGCGGGTAGGGGTATCGATCGAGGCCCCATTTCCGTGCACACGAGCCGTGATCTGGTGCTGGCGTCATGGGTGCGGTTTGGTGCACCTCTTGACCCGCGACCTCCGCGCCGGAGCGGCAGCGTTTGTGCAGACCATCTGGAGCCATCATGAGGTGAGAGTCATTGGCTGTGATACGCTCTGGGACCTCAACGCTCGACGGCATCGGTTCGAGCTTCACAACAACAACGGTGGCGCACGGGCCGGCCTCTCGTGAGGTGATGTCATGGTGGGCTCGATTGGATCGACCGTCGGCACGCGCCTTGAGGACCTCGTAGAGCAGATTTGAATTGGCGCGGCCTGGTGCCGCACGCACTCGGATACGTCCCAACAATCGACCTAAACGAACGCCGCACTATGAGCCAAACGAAGAAACGCCGCGCGCTGCTGAGCGTGTTTGACAAGACCGGCCTCTACCACTTGGCCGAGGGACTCTGTCGCCTGGGTTTCGAGCTGCTTGCGAGCGGAGGTACGGCCAAGTCCCTGCGCGATGACGGGCTTGCGGTCACCGAGATTCAGGACGTGACGCAGTCGCCCGAGGTCCTTGGCGGGCGCGTCAAGACGCTGCACCCACGGGTGCACGCCGGTATCCTGAGCCGCCGTACGGCACAAGACACAGCCGAGCTAGAGACGCTCGGGGCCCTGCCGATCGATGTCGTTGTCTGCAATCTCTATCCCTTTGAGAAGACCATCGCCACCCGCGGGTCGAGCCTTGGAGATGCGATCGAGCAGATCGACATCGGCGGCGTGGCCCTGTTGCGTGCGGCTGCCAAGAACTTCCGCTACGTCACGGCGGTGCCCGACCCGCGGCACTACGACGAGGTGCTCGACACACTCGCCGGCGGCGATGTGCGCAGCCTCAACCGCCGCCTGGCAACCGCGACGTTTCGGCTGACGGCGAGCTACGAGATGGCGATTGCCGACTACCTCTCAGAGGGCCAGGTCCTGCACCTCGCGTACGAGCGCCAGGCCGATCTCCGCTACGGCGAAAACCCACACCAGGCGGCGTCGTTCTACACCCCAGTGGGCGGCGCTGCCCCCTTCGAGCAGCTCGCCGGCAAGCCGCTTTCCTACAACAACCTCATCGACATGGACGCGGCCCGAGCAGCGGCCTACGACTTCGCACGACCGACCGTCGCCATCATCAAGCACACCAACCCCTGTGGCCTCGCAAGTGCCGACGACGTTGTAAGCGCCTTTGATGCCGCCCTCGAGAGCGACCCGGTCAGCGCGTTCGGCAGCATCATCGCCTGCAACGAACGGGTCACGCGCGAGCTATGCCGCGCGCTCGGTAAGCTCTACGTTGAGGTCATTGTTGCGCCTTCATTCAGCAAGGACGCCAAGAAGTGGTTGGCCAAGCACAAGAAGAAGTGCCGGTTGGTCGTCGCCCCACAAGGCCGCGAGCCTGGATCGGCCTTGGAGCGGCGCGAGATTGTCGGGGGCTTGCTGGTGCAGGACCGAGATCAGGGCTTGCCCGACCAGAAGAGCTGGTCGGTGGTGACTGAGCGCGAGCCAACCCGTGAGGAGCGACGCGCACTCGACTTCGCCTGGCGAGTCGTTCGCCACGTGAAGTCGAACGCCATCGTGATCTGCCGGGGCGAAGCCACGGTCGGTGTTGGAGCTGGGCAGATGAACCGGCTAGATGCCGTTGAGCTCGCTGCGAAGCGCGCCGGCGAGCGAGCGGCCGGAGCCGTGCTGGCGTCGGATGCGTTCTTTCCCTTCGCAGACGGACTCGAGGCAGCAGCGGCCGCTGGCGTGACGGCGGTGATTCAACCAGGCGGTTCGATTCGGGATGCCGAGGTGATTGCCGCGGCCGACCGGCTCGGGATCGCGATGATTGTGACCGGGCGGCGGCACTTCAAGCACTGAGCGGGACTGGGCGCGGGCGGGACTGGGCGCGGGACTGAGCGCGGGCGCGGGCCTGAGCGCGGGACTGAGCGCGGGGGCGGGCCTGGGCGCGGGCGCGGGCCTGGGCGCGGGCATGAGCGCGGGGGCGGGCCTGAGCGCGGG
>CALHXW010000406.1 GCA_938040325.1 uncultured bacterium
GGACGCGCTGCGGCCTAGAGACTTGTCCCGATAGACTCCATCGTCGCTCCTTACTGTTGATCTCGAGATCACTCAGGAGCTGCGCCCCTGCAACCCGCGCTGAGGTTTCCTCTCGTTCACCACACCAGCGGCACACCTCGCTGCGTCCCAGAATCCGCATTTCCCGGCAACGCTGCTAGCGCTTCTTCTTGCGGGCCTTCGACGCCTTCTTTGACGCGTTGCGGCGCTTCTTCTTCGCGGCGATACGCGCCTGCATCTCTGCCCGGGACGGGCCCTTACGACGTGGCGCGCCCGGCATACCGCCGCCACCGCCGCCGTCCATGCCAAGGCTTGCGAATGCATCGCCGTCCATGCCGCCGAGCATGTCGCCCATGGCGCCGCCGCGGAGCTGCTTGAGCATGCCAAGCTGCTTGAAGCCGGGCAGCTGACCCAAGAGCCCTGGCTGCTTGCCCACCTGCTTCATGACCCGGCGCATCCCGTGGAAGCGCTGGAGCATCGCGCGGACGTCCTGGAGCGTCGTGCCTGAGCCGTGCGCAACACGGCGGATGCGGCTTGCCTGACTCATCAGCTCGGGCGTCACGCGCTCTTTCTTCGTCATCGACAAGATGATGGCTTCGACCTTGTCGAGCTGCTTGTCATCGAGGTCGACGTTGCCCATCGAGTCTTTCATGAAGGGCATGCGCTCGAAGAGATCTTTGAGCGAGCCCATCTTCTTGATGGTCTTGATCTGCTCGAGGAACGTGTAGAAGTTGAAGTCGCCGCTGAGGATCTTCTTGGCATCCTCCTCGGCCTGCTTCTCATCGACGATGCCTTCGAAGTCTTTGACCAAGCCGACGACGTCACCGAAGCCGAGGATACGGCCGGCGAGGCCTTCCGGCCGGAACTCTTCGAGCTTGTCGAGTTGCTCGCCGACACCCAAGAACTTGATGGGCTTGCCGGTGACCGCTTTGACGCTCAGCGCGGCGCCGCCGCGGGCGTCACCGTCGAGCTTGGTGAGAATGCAACCCGTCAGGTCCAGGCGCTGGTCGAAGGACTTTGCCGTGGTGACCGCGTCCTGTCCCGTCATCGCGTCGAGGACGAGGAAGATGTTGTCTGGGCGGGCGCGGTCTTTGATGTCGCTGAGCTCGCCCATCAGGGCCTCGTCAACGGTCAAGCGCCCGGCGGTGTCGAAGATCACGACGTCGTGCTTGTCGAAGCGTGCTTCGCGCAACGCCGCCTCGCAGAGGTCTGGCGGCGCGACGTTCGGGATCGTGAAGACAGGGATGTTGAGCTGACGCCCGAGCACCTGGAGCTGATCGATAGCGGCCGGGCGGTAGATGTCGGCTGCGACGAGTAGCGGCTTGTGGCCTTCGGCCTTGAGCTTGTTGGCGATCTTGCCGGTGGTCGTCGTCTTACCAGCGCCCTGCAGGCCGACCATCATGATGGTCGTGATCCCGCTGCCCTTCTTGAAGTTGATGCTGGTGTCGACCGGGCCCATCAGCGCCGCGAGCTCGTCGTGGCAGATGTTGATGAAGTGGTCGGCCGGCGAGACCTTCTTCTTTTCGCCCTTGTGCTTGATCGTCGTCGTGACCAGCTCGCCGACGGCCTTCTCCTGGACGTTCTTGAGGAACGTCTTGACGACGCTGAACTCGACGTCTGCCTCCAGCAGAGACAGGCGCACGTCACGCAGCGCTTCTTTGATCTGCGTCTCGTCGAGCGTGGTCTTGCCCGTGAGCTTAGTTTTGGCCGACTTGAAGCCGCGATACAGGGTGTCGAACATGGCGCGCCGTGTGTCGTCGAGGTGCGAAAAGGACCGGCTCGGAGTAGTCGCTCCCCCCTTGATTGTCAACGTGTTCCGGGCCGTTCCACTGGGGCTGGACCGCGGTCATGACGCGATCATGACGGACGACCCATCGCGTAGCGATTATGATCGGCGCATGCGATACCGACTCCTTGCGACGCTGGCCGCTACCGTGTTGGCGCCTCCATCGACCCTGGCGATGGCGCCCCGAATGCCGGCACCAACCCTCAGCGCACCGGTCGTTCAGGGCGCAATGCTCGTGCATCAAGAGTGGGGCATCGACTGTCGGGACGAGGAGAAGACGTCGCACGGCGCGATCGAAGCCGTCTTTTGACGTACACAGGCGAGCCGGTGACAGACCGTGCTGCCACCTTGGTCGCGGATACGTGGTCGGCATGGTCGTGCACGTCGACATCTTCTCCGGCCGCGACGACGCGGTCGTCGAGAGACTGTCAGCGCCCGCTTCACGCTCTGAGCAGACGACGTGCGGCCTGACTCCGCGCGATCGGTGGTCCCGAAGGACGCGACCCGGGCGATCTCCCCGCGAACGCGATGCCGCTTCGGAACGTGCGGCTGTTGTCAGGATTTCTTTGCACCGCAGTTGTCCGGGCGCAGTCGATCGTCAGGCCCGTGCCAGCGCGTGCTGAGCCCGTGCGAGGGCGTGACGCGATGACGCACCGTGTCATTGTTGTACCGGTCGATACCTTGACCCACGCTGTGGCCACTGATAGTGGCCGCGCCCATGGATATACGGAACATCGCCATCATCGCCCACGTCGACCACGGTAAGACCACGTTGGTTGACGGACTCTTGAAGCAGTCAGGAACCTTCCGCGAAGGCGCCGACGTCGCCGACCGCGTCATGGACTCCAACGACCAAGAGCGGGAGCGCGGGATCACCATCACCGCCAAGACGACCGCGGTCGTCTGGAACGGGACCCGCATCAACATCGTGGACACCCCTGGTCACGCCGACTTCGGCAGCGAGGTCGAGCGCGTCCTGCGAATGGTCGACTCCGTTCTCCTGTTGGTCGACGCGGCGGAGGGCCCCATGCCCCAGACGCGCTTCGTGCTGCGCAAGTCGCTTGAGCTTGGTCTCAAGGTCCTGGTCTGCATCAACAAGATCGATCGCCCCGACTCGCGCACCGAGGTGGTTGTCGACGAGGTCTTCGACCTCTTCGGTGCTCTCAACGCCAGCGATGAGCAGCTCGACTTTCCGCACATCTACGCCGCCGCCCGCGACGGCTATGCCATCCGCTCGCTCGATGACGAGCCGGAGAATCTCACGCCACTCTTCGAGTTTATCCTCGAGCATGTCCCGGCGCCCAATGTCGACGTCGACGCGCCCCTGCAGCTCCAAGTTGCCACCCTGGCGCACTCGCCCTTCATGGGCCGCATCGCCATCGGCCGCATCTACAACGGTCAGATCAAGCGCGGCATGCAGGCGGTTGTCTGCCGGCCCGACGGCTACCGCGAGAACTTCAAGGTCAGCCAGCTCATGACCTTCAAGGGGCTCGACCGGATCGACTGCAACGAGGCCAGCGCCGGCGACATTGTCGCCCTTGCAGGTGCCGGACAGGCGACGGTCGGAGACACCATCTGCTTGCAGAGCGCGCCGCAGCCGCTGGCGAGCATCCCGATCGATGAGCCGACGCTCTCGATGCAGTTCATGCCGAACACCAGCCCCTTTGCGGGCCAAGAGGGCAAGTACGTCACCACGCGTCAGATCTGGGACCGCCTCCAGCGCGAGCTGCTCGCGAACGTCGGGTTGCGGGTCGAGCACGGCGAGAGCCCTGAGATCTTCATTGTCAGCGGCCGAGGCACGCTCCACCTCTCGGTCCTGATCGAGACGATGCGTCGCGAAGGCTTCGAGCTGGCCATCAGCCAGCCGCAGGTCATTCTGAAAGAGGTCGACGGCGTCCGCCAAGAGCCCTTTGAGAGCGTCGCGGTCGACTGTGCCGAGGCCTACTCGGGCTCGGTGATCGAGAAGCTCAACCTGCGCGGCGGCGAGATGACCGATCTGGCCAACGACGACAGCGGTCACACGCGCATGCGCTGGATTGTGCCGAGCTCGGGCCTCATCGGCTACCGCTCGGACTTCATGACCGACACGCGCGGCACCGGCACCATCATGCACGTGTTCAGCCACTACGCACCGCTCAAGAGCCGTGCCCGTACCCGTGGCAACGGCGTCATCATCGTCCAAGATCAGTGCGAGACCGCCGGCTACGGCCTCTACCAGCTGCAAGACCGCGGCAAGCTCTACGTCAACCCGGTCGAGAAGGTCTACGCAGGCCAGATCATGGGGCTGCACAGCCGAGCCAACGACCTCATCGTCAACCCCGGCAAGGGCAAGAAGCTCACGAACGTCCGTGCCTCCGGCACCGATGACTCGATCCGCCTCACGCCGCCCCGCGTCTTCACACTCGAAGATGCCCTCGAGTTCATCGCTGACGACGAGCTGGTGGAGGTCACCCCCACCAAGATTCGTCTTCGCAAGCGCTACCTCGACCACAACGAGCGTAAGCGCATGGCGAAGAAGAAAGGCGCGGCCTGACGTCGGAGCCGCGTGGCTGGTCGCAAGGCGAGCGCGCGGGGCTTATTCCTCTTCGTCCGCCGTGGCAGCAGCCGTCGCAGCGGGCCGTGGACGAAAGAGCTGGCCCAACAGCCCAGCGAAGTCGACGTTTACCTTGATGGGGCGGGACGTCTCTGCGCTCTCGCTGGCCGCTGGCGCGACGTCGGCGACGGCCGGGATGGCGTCAGCGCGCACCGGGGCGGCGTCAACACGCGCGCCCGCTTGCGGCGCGATTGCGTCTGCCGGGCTCGCTTCGCCAGCGACGCCCGGTGTGTCGTCGGCCGTGTCTGGTGCGGCGGCTTGAGCCTTGGCGTCGTCGCTGCTGACACCTGACGTGACGAGGGCGGGCTGCTGCTCCTGCGCCTCAGCCGCGGCCGCCGGAGCACTGGCGCTGCCTGGTGCTGCCGCGTTGCCCTGAAGCTGTCCCATGACCTGGCCGAAGCCTGCCATCAGCGTCTTCATCAGCTGCTGACCCACGTCCTTTCCGACGACCGACCCGAGGTCAATGGTCGTCGACGCTGTCGCTTGCTCGTCGATAGTGACGGCGTCGCTGATGACCTTGCTGGACTGGTTGTCTGGCTCGGCCGGTGGGTCGGCTGCACTCTGGCTTGAGGCCATCGACGCTTCGGGCGCCGCGGGTTCCTCTTCTGGGGACGCCGTTACTTCGGTCGCAGTGGCTGCGTCGGCCGCGGGCTCTGGCTTCGGCGCCTTTGCTGTGCCGCTGCCAGCAGCCGCGGCTTTCGACGCGACCGTCTGCGCAAGCCCCGTCAACAGCTGTGCGATCGGGTTGTTCTGGGCGCCGTCGCCGAACTTGTCCTTGAGCAAGTGAGGCAGGCCCTGGACGAAGGCGTCCAAGACGGGCTTGCCGTGGGTTGTGACCGAGTCGCCTTCGAGGTTGAAGCTGAGGTTGCCTTGCCCGTCCTCGACCAGCCCGTCTTCGACGATCGCCTGAACGGCGTCGGACACGACCGAGTCGATCCGCCGCTTCCACTCAGGCTTGTTGGCGTCTGGCTGCTCCTCGGCCTTCTTGCGCCACTCCGCCCGGAGGTGCTCGAGCAGCGCTACCTTTGCCGATCCCGCTGCATTCGGCAGCCCTGAGATGCGCGCGATCTCGCGCTCAAGATCGCTGAACTCGGCGTCGATCTCGGCGAGAAGCGCGGGATCGAGGCCAACATCGACGCTCTCGCTCCGCTCATCTGAGCTCAACGATGCAGCCTTCGTCTCGCCGACGGCGCCCGCAAGCCCATCGCTTTCGCCTCGCTCGAGGCGAGCGCTTGTCTTGGGACCCGGTTCATCGCTGTTGTCACTGCCCATGGCGCAGCTTACGTGGGGATGCCCTCGGCCCGCAACGCCTCGACCGCTTTGACGGTGCGACGGCCGCGACACTCGGGGAATCGAATGCAACCGAAGAAGTCACCGAAGCTGCTCTGACGGCGCGCCAGGGCCGCGTCGCACTCGGGGCAGGTCACGATCGGCTCGATCTCAAGCTCCGGCCCTTCTGTGTCTCGCGCGACGGGCGAGAACGCGATGACGACCGAGCGGCCCTCAGCACGCGTGTCGAAGCCGGCGGACCAGTCAGGCCACCCCGTGTCGAGCAGGTCGCCCAAGTCTGCGCCGGACCGCACGCGCTCAGCAAGCGGACTGTCCTGGTCCTCGATGATGCTATCGCCGTCGCGCGTGACCAGCTTCTCGACGACGGCGCCTCGCACGACGCGTTCATACGCGACGACCGGCGGGGCAGACGCGAACGCCATGACCTCGCAGCCAAGCTCGTGGCTCAGCAGGTGGCCGAGGGTCTCTGGGACCGCGTCGAACATATCGGCGACCAACCAGCAGCTCTTCGGCCCGTCCGCCGCCGAGAGCACAAAGCGCACGCCGTCGAAGAGGGGTGGCGTCTTAGCGACAAAGCGCCAACCGAGCTTCGGGGCTAGCTGTCTGAGGCGCCCCGCCGTCATCACCGGTGGTGCGGCAATCCGAAACGCCAAGTGCGGTCCCGACGGCTCGCTCATGGAGCGGTGATCAGGCAAAGCCCTTCTTGCTCGCCGCAGCCGAGGCAGCAGGAGTTGCTGCCGCAGCAGTCGGCGTCACTGTTGCAGTAACTGTCCCAGTCGAGGGGCTGGAGGCAGGCAGTCTGGCACTCGGCTGGCTCGAAGGCGCCTTGCTTGGTCGCTGCGCCGTAGCACAGGCCGGTGGAGCATTCCTCGTCGGTCTCACATGGGTTGCCGGGGTAGATCGGCTCGACCGTGTCGGCCTCGGCCGTGTCGTTGGCGTCTTGGTCGCTGGCATCGCCGTCGGAGTCCAGCGGCCCAGACACGCCGTCGTCGGGCTGCACCGTGGCGTCGCCATCGCTGGCCACTCCGTCATCGTCGCCGCAGGCAGGCACGAGCACGAAGAGCGGCATAAGGAGCAGGATGAGGCGTAGGGGATGGCGTAGGCGGCGAGTCATGGGGTGTCTGTTCTCCGACGGAAAGCTGCCGGCTTTGTCGCCAACCAGCCGTGCTTGCGCAAGTTCTAGGTTGAGAAAGGCGTTTTCGCGTTTCGGCCCGCCGCGCGTGGTGGCCCGCGGGAACGTCGGGTAGAGCGCAGCCAAGGGTACAGCCGAGACCGGATCTCTTAGCCGCCGCAGCTCACCACGGAGACGCTGTAGTCGATGTCTTCGATGAGGCCGCGGACTTGGACCGAGTAGGTCGTTCCCGCCTGCATCTTCCAGCTGACAGGCGTAAAGCTGACCGCAAAGCCAGAGCCGTAGCCAGGGTCGAGCTGGTTGTCGACTCGGACCGTCATCGGTTGCCCGTTGGCCGTCACGGTAATATTGGCCCCGCGGAGGTCGAGGGTGTCGCTCTGGATCGACCAGCCAGCTTCGTCGAGGCTGCCAAAGCTGAGGGGGTTGTTGGCCTCGATGGGAAATTCGCCTGGTGGCGGCCACGCCACCCAGCGGCGGTCAACGTTGGCGTCGCCGCCGATGAGGTGCAGGCACGAGTAGCCGTTGGTCGAGCCGATGCCGATGGTGTCGACGGAGTTGGCGAGAATCCAGCGCCGGTGGCCAAGGTTTCGAATGCCGGTGTCGAGCATGAAGAGGTCCACGCCGGCGATCCCTGGGGTCGTGGCGAGGTTCGATAGCCGCGCGCCCTGTGCCCCATCACCTGCATAGCAAGTCCAGGAGGTCGGTGGCTCATGGAGCAGCTGATCGTTGGCGTCCATCATGAGCGCGCAGTGCTGAGCCTCGGCGCTGCGTGCGTCATCGAGCGTGACCGCGGGTAGCCCCGCCATCCAACGGTAGAGATTGACGTGGCGAAGCGTGTTTGAGGGGCCTGGCTCCAGATAGTCCCCGGGATCGCACGCCGACACAGAGCCGGTCCACACACCCTCAGACCGATCGCTGCGGTCCGCTCGCCAGCGCTCGCAAACCGCGGCGTTTGATGGGTTGAGGTTGCCCGTGTCGTCGTCCCACGGAACGTCGACCCACTGTGCGATGTCCACATCGGAGGTGTCGGTAAACATCGGACCGGGTTCGTCGTCGCCGCCGCAGGCGGCTGCCGTGAGCGTTCCCACGAGCATCGCTAGAGCCATTGCCGGCCGGTGCCGTGTCGGTGATCGATGCTCACGCGTACAATCGCACTCGCTGTCGAGGTCTCGGTCTGCAGGGCGTGCGGGACGCTGAAGGGTGTCATGCATGGGAGGAGGATACGGACGATGCGGATGGCTGCTAGCCAAAAAATAGGCGCTCTTTCCGGCTGCGGCTTTCGCGATGTCGCTCGCCAGCGACGTCCGTGCGTTCGCTTCGCTCACCCGAGCTCGACGATGCACGCATCGCCTTCACTCGGCCGACACCGCTGGCAAGCACATCGCCTTCGCCTCGCTCGAAACCAGCACTTGATTTGGGGCTAGCGTTTTCGTTCCTGCGCAACATGGCACGATAGAGCGCTCGGGCGGAGGCTGCTCAGCCGTCGATCGCCACGTCGACCGCGACGACCTCGATCACGTCAGCGATCTGCGCCGTCGAGAGCTCGACAAGGGTTCCGCGCCCACCGCCGTTGATGAAGATGCGCGGCAGCTCGAGGATCGTCTCTTGAACGTAGACGGGCATCGCTTGGCGGGTGCCAAAGGGGCTGGTTCCCCCGACCTGATAGCCGCTGTAGCGCTGAGCCGACGCTGGACTGCACGGACTCACCTTCTTGGCACCAATCGCCCGCGCCAGTGCCTTGGTCGACACTTTCTTGTCGCCATGCATCAACACGATCAGCGGCTGACCATCGTCGCGCTCCATGACGAGCGTCTTGACGACCATGTGCTCGTCGACGCCAAGCGCAGCTGAGCTCGCCCGAGTGCCGCCTTTTTCTTGGTATCGGTACATGTGAACGGCGTACTCGACCTCGGCCGCGTCGAGTGCCCGCATTGCTGCTGTTTTCGAGCTACCTTTCTTCTTGGCCACACTGCCTCCGTGCTTCGACGTCGGCCATACCACATGCGCCGGCGACCATGTTGGGTCACGACGATCGCGGCCTGTGACCACCCAGTCAGCTCGCAAGCCCCCGACGTTCCAACGGATTGGAGCGCGCGGTCAATTGAGCTGCTCAAGGTTTCATCCCGCACTGCCGATTAGCCACAACAGGAGGGTCCACCGCGTGTCACGAGTCTCGTCGAAGCTACTGGTCGCTACTGCACAAAGCGGCGACACCGACGCAGCCGATGCGGTCACTGAGGTTGTGCGACTCTGCCGTGCGCGACTCGGACGGGCCCCTAAGGGGGCGATCCTCTTCGCGGCGAGCAGCTACGACCTTGAGATGGTCGTCGCGACGTTTCGCCACAACTTGCCTGACGTTCCGATGATCGGCTGCACCTCGAACGCCTTGTTCAGCAACGGCGAGGTGTTTGAGCGCGACTCCGTGGGGCTCTGTTTGTTTGCGGGCGACGGACTCCTCTGCCAAGTCGGGGCTGCCTTTGAGCCTGGCTGGCACCCAGAGCGCGTGGTCGAGCTGGGGCACGCCCATGCGTCCATGGGCCGACCGGCACTTACGTTCTTGCTCCAGGACGGACTGGCCCCGAACGCGGCTCGGGTCGTCGAGCAGCTCATCGAGGGCCTCGGCAACCCCGCGGCCCACGTGGTCGGCGGCGTGGCTGCGGACCAACACAGGTTCGAGCAGCCTGCGATGTTCTTCGGCGACAAGGTGGTGCCTCGGGCAGCGCTCGCGCTGTCGCTCTATGGCCCATTCGATGTTGCTATCCAGCGCGCTCAGGGCTGGACCCCTGTCGGTGCGTCGCTGCGCGTGACCCACGCCGTCGAGGACACGATCTACGAGCTCGACAACCAGCGCGCGCTCGATGTCGTACGCGGCCGGCTTGGCACCGACGATGTCGACCAGCTGCGCTGCTACCCGTTTGCTGTCAACGTGTCGAGCGCGGGCTACGACTACCTCCGCACCATTCGTTCGGTGGACCCACAGCGGGGCTCGGTCACGTGCTATGCGCCTGTTCCTGAAGGGGCTCTCGTCGCGGTGAGCGACGCTCAGCGGTCGACGGTCTTGGCGGCTTCAGAGACCGTCGGTCTGTCGCTGCGTGAGGATCTGGAGGCCCCAGACGGACTGCTCGTGTTCAGCAGCGCAACGCGCGAAGTGGTGCTGGGCACGCGTGCGCCCGAAGAGGGCGAGCTGATTGTCGGTGCCGCAGAGTCAACCCCGGTCCTCGGGATGTACGGCTACGGCGAGATCGCTACGGGCGGCCCGAGCAACCGCTTCCACAACAACAGCTGCATCGCCGTGGCGCTTCGAGGGCGAAGCGCTTGATGGACACCAAACGAGACACGGCACGGCGTGAGATCGCCAACCTCGAGGAGCAACTCCACGAGATGCGCAAGCAGCTTGCGCGGACAGAGCGCAAGCTTCAGCGTGTGCGCGAGACAGCCGCCCGGTCCGAGACGGTTGCCGAGCGCTCCAAGCACCTCATGTTTCGGACAGCCCGACAGCTCCAGCAGGAAGTCGAGCAGCGCAAGGACGATGCTGAGAAGCTGCGCCACGCCATGGAGCGCGCTGAGGAAGCAGCCGTCGCGAAGAGCGCGTTCTTGGCCAACATGAGCCACGAGATTCGCACGCCGATGACCGGGCTGCTTGGGATGCTGGAGCTGCTTGGCGAGAGCTCCCTCAACCACGACCAGCAAGACTATCTGGACACGGCACGGTCGTCCGCCAGCAGCCTGCTGATGTTGCTCGACGACATCTTGGACTTCTCCAAGCTCGAGGCCGGCCAGATGGGCATCGAGCGTGTTCCGTTTACGGTCCACGACACTGTCGACGACGTGTGCGCCGTCCTCGAGCCCACGGCGCGTGAGAAGGGCATCTCGCTCTGGTCCGAGTTCTCCAATGCCGTGCCCGCCAAGCTGCGCGGTGCACCACGTCACTTCCGTCAGATCCTGAGCAACCTCATCTCGAACGCGGTCAAGTTCACCGAGCACGGCTTTGTGCGGGTCGTGGTCGGCTACGACACCGACACCCAGCGTCTCCACGTGTCGATCAACGACACGGGCATCGGCATTCCACCGGATCGCTTGCGGACCATCTTCGAGCCGTTCTTGCAGGCCGACGTGACGGTCACGCGCCGCTTTGGCGGGACCGGGTTAGGTCTCTCGATTGTCCAGCAGCTGGTCGACCTTAACGATGGCGAGCTCGACGTTGTCTCGACGCCCAACGTCGGTTCGACGTTTAGCTTTTGGCTTCCGATGGAGGTCACAGCGCACAAGTACGCCGAGAACGAGTCGATCTCCGGTCGCCGCGTCGGCTACCTGGCTGCCTCCGATGTCGATTCCTGCGTCTTTGAAGGGATTGCGCGGACCCTGGCCTGCGAGGTCGCGTTCTTCGACGGGGCCGACAGGCTCGTTGACTCGCTCATGGCTGGCGCGATCGACTGCGCGATGGTGCCGTCAGACGTGCTGACCGTCGTGCTCCGACGGCTCACTCGGGCACAGCGTCTCGACCTCGGCAACCGAATCGTTGAGGTCACAAGCGATGGCGTTGGCGCTGAGCGGCGACACCCGGCGATCTCGTGTCGTGTTGCTCGGCCGATGCGCCGGCGCCAAGTCGAAGGTGCCCTTGAGCGTGCGCTCGACCTTGAGGCCAAGACCGACCCTCATACCTACGATGACACCCTGCGGCCCTTCCCCCGGTGCGCCCAGCGCGTCCTGATCGCCGAGGACAATGCGGTCAACCGCATCATTGCTGAGAAGTTCGTCCTACGCGCGGGCTACGAGTGCGATCTGGTCGAAGACGGTCAGCAGGCGGTCGAGGCGGTGCTCCGGGGGCGCTACGCTGTGCTGCTGATGGACTGTCAGATGCCTGTGATGGACGGGTTCACAGCCACGCGCATGATTCGCTCGCACCCCGACATTCACCAGCAGCCGATCATCATCGCGATGACAGCACACGCGCTGGCGGGCGACCGCGAGTCGTGCTTGGCGGCAGGCATGGACGACTACATCTCCAAGCCCATCGACTCAGCGTTGCTCCAGAACCTGCTCGAGCGCTATGCGCCCAAGGAGCGGACAGGCGTCAGCGCGCGAGCGGTCACACAGCCGATCCTCGGTGCGCGCCCAAGGCTCGTCAAAGAGTCCAGCTCGTAGCCTGCGACGCCATCGCGTTCCGCGCCGTCGCCTCTGCTCTCGCTCAGAGCGCTTCGATCGTCAGCTGATACTCACCAACAATCGCCGAGCTGTTGGAGAAGCCATCGACGACGATGAAGTAGTTTTGGCCAGCGGTTGCGGAGAGCAAGACCGACTCGATGCCGGTACCCAGCACATCGTCGCCGATCACACAGCTGCCGCCGATGTCGCCACAGTCCGTGGCCACGTAGAGCACCTGGTCAAAGTCGCCAGTTAGCCAGATGCGATAGTCACCGGTTGTCTGAGGCACGAAGCTGAAGACATTGTCTGGGCTCCCGGCTCCCCAGCCCGGCGCGATGGTCGCGCACTGCCCGGGCGCGAACGAGTGACTGTTGCTACTCCACGTCGTGTTGCCTGCGTAGCTGAACGGGATGCTTGCAACCGGGATCGGCGTCGTGCAGCTCTCGCCAGGGATCCCGGTCGGTGGTCCACAGAGTCCTTGGTCGCAGGCGAGCCCGTCGGGGCACGAGCCACAGCTTCCAGAGCAGCCGTCACTGCCGCAGACCGCGTTCGGCGGACACGCTGGCGTGCACGGGGGACTCACCGAGAACTCATAGGTGCCGCCGGTCACGTCACTGCCAAAGCCGTCGACCACGATCATGCGGGTCTCGTTGGCCAGCATGGCGAAGTCGACGCTGGGGTCGTCGCCGGCGTCAGCGGCGTAGCATGTGCCTTGGCCGAGCTGGCAGTCCGAGTACACCGCGATCGAACGCTCCCGGTTCGACACGACCTGGGCCGTGTAGACCCCGTCGCTAGGTGCTGTAAACGAGTAGAAGTGGTCCACGTGGCCCGCGCCGGCCGCTGGGCTCATCGGTCCGCAGCTTGACGCGGCCACAGCATGCTCGTCGCTGCCGACCAGCGAGTCCATCGACATGTCAAAGGGCACGGCGGTCACTTCGAGCGGCGCACCGCACAAGTTCGCGGGGATGGCGGAGGCCGGCACGCACTGACCAATGGCGTCGCAGGCATCGTCGCCGTTGCAGTCGCCACACGTGCTGCCGCAGCCGTCGGCTCCGCAGACCTTGTCGTCACAGCTTGGGGCGCAGGGCGCGTCGAACGTGAGATCGTAGGGACCGCTCTCACCATCTTGGCCGTCGACGACCACGAAGTAGGTTATACCGGCCACCAGCGGCGCGGTGACGCTGGCGCTCGCTTGGCCGCCCACCGCATCATCACCAAGGCAGGCGTCCTCGCATGACGCGCGCAAGCTTAGGACGGCCTGGAACTCGGCGGCGAGATGGACGCTGTAGACACCCGAAACCAAGGGTGTGAACGACCAGACTTGGTCTGGACTCTGCGCGCTGACGACAGAACCTGCCTCGGGACAGCCGCCCAGCGCATCGAGAGAGGCCGCGGTCGTCGCGCTCACCGAGGTCGGCAGCGTCTGGGCGTCGACAGGAAAGGGTGCTCCGCAGCCCTCGCCATCGAGGGAGACGCAGTTGCCTGCGCCACAGACCTGGTCGACCTCGCAGGTACCGCATGAGGTGCCACAGCCGTCTGAGCCGCACGTACGGTCGGTGCAGTTCGGCGTGCACGGCGCGCTGACCGTAAGCTCATAGGGGCCGCTCCCGCCGCCGCCCCCATCGACGAACACGTAGTAGATGTCGCTCTCGCTGAGTGGAAGTGAGACGGACACCGTGTCGGAGCCAACGCCAGGTGCGCTGGCGCCTAAGCAGGCCTGGTCAGGGGCGTCGCAGTCGGTTGCGACGTAGAGCCGCGCGTCGTAGCTGGCGACGAGCGTGAAGGTGAACACGGCGCTTGTTGGCGCAACGAAGCGGTAGACGTTATCGGCTGCACCCGCTCCCGCTGAGGTCGGCCCCGTGGGGCACCCGCTCACGTACGAGAAGGTGTCTTGGGCGTCGACCGACGTGTCGCCTGTCACGCTCATCGGCGGCACACCGTCGAGGTCGAGTGGAGAGATGCAGGCGTTGCCGGGGACAATCTCACACGTGCCAAAGAGCTCGCGGCAGACTTGTTCGCCCGTGCAGACACCGCAGCTCCCGCCGCACCCGTCGTCACCGCAGACGCGGTCCGTGCAGTCCGGCACGCAGACCTCCGACACCGCGATGGTGTAGGCGCCGCTACCGACCGGTCCGTCGCTCATCCCGTCCACGAAGGCGTATACCGTTTGGTCCTGCGCGAGCGGTTGGCGAACGACAAACGCACCGGCGTCGTCACGCTCGACGGCGCATCCGAGGGCGTTCGAGTTGATGCAGTTGTTTTTGATGTACAGCGACGCGCTGAAGTCGGCGTCGAGGGTGAACGTGTAGGTCCCTTCCTCGGCCGCCGTGAAGCGCCACACGTGGTCCGTGCGCTGCTGGCCGATCGCGTCGCCCGCCCCGCAGACGCCGACGCTGGAGTCACCGCCGTACGTGGTGTCGTTGACGCCAGAGCTGCCTGCGGTCACGAGATCGAAGGGCTCGCTGCAGGTGTCGCCAGGGAGGGGGCCAAGGGCACAGCTGCCGCCGACGGCGCAGCTCAAGGGCTCCTCGCAGTCGCCGCACGTCCCGCCGCACCCGTCACTGCCGCACACCATCTCCTCGCAGGCAGGTGTGCACGGACCGTCGAGCGTCAGGTCGAAGCTCCCGACGTCGTTGGGAAACAGGCCGTCGAGCACCAGCCATGCGTCACCAATGGCCTCTTCGCCAAGCGTGAACCACCAGGTGCTGCCGTCGCTCATGTCGTGACTGACTTGGTCGCACGCCAGGTTGCCGTTGCTACAGCCCGTCGCGATGTAGAGAAGGGTCGGGCCGCGGTTGCCATCGAGGTAAGGCTTGAGGCGGGCGGCGTAACGTCCAGGTTGCGTCAGCTCAAGGCGCACGACCGCGTCCGAGCGAAGCGCACCGAGGACGGGGGTCTCAGCAAAGCAGCTGGCAACGTCGTAGTCGTCGTTCGCTTCAAGCGTTGAGCCGATGACCGTCGCAGGGACACTTGAGATGCCTGGGCCAGCCTGGTCACATCGGTCGGCGACGAGTGGGCCGACAGGCGTTGTGTCAGGCGCTGGGCCTGTGTCTTCGGGAAGCGCGCTGTCGTCGACCATCGAGTCATTGACGGTTGTGTCGACGGTGGTCGTGTCGGCCAGTGTGGTGTCCGTCGCGCCGGTGTCGGCCGTCTGGAACGGGTCGACCTCGATGCAGGCCGGCAGTGTGAAGTTCAGCAGGAGCAGCGTTGTGACGGCCGCGCCGCGCGAGGCTGTCATGAAGTGTGTACGGCGCATTGAGGCAATCATGCCCAACGGATGGGGGCTCGTGCAATCGCTTGTCGTGCCAGCATGGGAAACACCGCGGTCGACCGACCGTCGAAGAGAGCTCCAATGGGCGCTCGTCGCTCCCCGATGCAACAAGGCCGAGGCCGTATGGGCGGCCACCCATCGCGGCCCAGGGAGTCGGCCGCTGCTCGGTCAGCGACGTTGCGGGTGTTGCAGACGACGTGTCTGCAGGTGGCCAAACCCCTGGTCTGGCGTTACATTTTGAATCACCGATTGTGCCTGTTAGGGTACGGCCATGAGCTGGCGAGGTGCGACCGTTCCGTCACAAGGCCGCGTCGGCTCAAGCGAACACAGAGTAGGTTGGGGGCGAATGAAGCAGGGGATTCGTGCAGTAACGTGCTGGGGCGTCACCCTCACGCTTGTGATGATTTTCCCGGCCTGTAGCAGCGACCGTGCCGATCTTGATGTGCTCTGTGACGTGGCGTCGGAGGTCGTCAAAGACGACGCCTTGCCAGTTGAGCGCCGAAAGCTCGAGTGGGTGCGAAGAATCCGCGATGAGCTGACCACGCGCGATGTCACGCGTGCGGTCGTCCAGATGGCGGCTCTGCCGCGCGACGAGCAGTACTCTCACCTGCGCCGCTTTGCGACCAAGAGCGGTCAGGAAAGCTGGGACTGTCAGCCGCTCCGGCAAGTCCTCGCCCGCTGATCGACGACAAGGCTGGGGGCAACCCCCTAGAAGCGCCCAGCTGCGGACAGGCCTCCGCCGGTTGGGCCGACCATCGGCGCGACGTGCACGCTCGACGATGAGTCATCGTCGGCCGCAAGCCAGATGATCCCACCGACCAGCGCCGCGGCACCTGCGCCGTAGAGGATGAACGCGGCAGTCTCGTTGCTCGTCGCCGAGTCTTTCGCGTTGTCGTAGCGGCGCTGGCGGTCCTCGTCATCCAGCCCGTCGTTCGGCAACGCAAGCGCATCGGCATCTGACTTGGCGCCAAACGCAAATCCGTGCATTACGCCACCGCCGATGAGTGCGCCCGTTCCGACACCGACGAGCAGCCATGCCCCTACGTTCGTGCCGCGTGATGGAGGCTTGTACTTGCCCCACTCAACCGTCCCGTCTCCGCCTCCGGTGGTTCCGTCGCCGGTGGTTCCGTCGCCGGCCGTCCCGTCGCCGCTTCCGGTTGTCCCGTCGCCGCTTCCGGTCGTCCCGTCGCCAGTGGTTCCGTCTCCGGCGGTTCCGTCGCCGCCTCCCCCGTCGCCTGGGCCAACCACAACAGCCGCTTCTTTGAGCTTCACGCGCGTCGTTCGAATCTTCCCGGCACGCACCCGCACCTTCACGCTCTTCGGCTCAAAGCCTGGTGCCGTCACGGTGACGGAGACCGTACCGGCTTGAACCGCGACGCGATGCTTACAAGCCCACGTCACGCCATCTGCCTCGCATGAGGCGTCGTCGCCACCCCCTTCGACCGCGAGTCCTCCAAGTCGTGGCTTGGCGGCACGCCCGTGGGCTGCGAGCCCCTTCGTGATCGATGATTTTTCTTTCTTTGTTGGGTTGAGCTGCGTCGCGAGCAGGAACGTGAGAAAGGCGTCCTTATGCCGCTTCATCTGCTTGAGGATCGCTGCTCGGATGAGCGCTGTACTGGCGTTTGGGACCGCGTTGAACACGGCATCCGCATGGCGGAGCGCATCTTCGAAGTCTTCGCGCCCAAAGGCCTCTTGAATCCGCGCGTAGCCGTCCTTGGCGGCTTGCTCGTCCGCCGGTGTGACATCGAGGTCCGTCGGATGAGCTGGGACCGTGATCTTTGGCTCCGCCGCCAGCGCACCGGTCGTCGTCAGCACTGCAGCGATGAGAGCGAGCGCCCCTACTACTGTTCGAAGAGTCGGTCGGTGCGTCACGGTAGCCTGAGCTCCGGAAGGCCCGACTTTTTCTTCTTCTTCTTTGTCTTCGTCGTCTTGCGGCGCGTCACGACGCGGCGCAAGCCCACGTCGACGTAGTTGCCGCCGCTCGAGGTCACGAGATGGCTTCGGGTTGTGCTGCTGTAGCCTGACTTGACGAAGCGGAGGTTCGCGGTCGAGCCGATGGTAAGGCCGACCTCACACGGTGTCGTGCAGATGAGGTTGTTGTCGAGGTAGACGTCAGCTCCCATCGGTTCCGACGAGAGGGTGGTGAGCGACGTCGTTGGTGCTGCAGCAATGACGACGGGCTCGGGCACGATGGCAGGCGTTGGCACGACGGTTGGTGTCGCGGCAGTCGGCGTCGGAACGATGGTCGGTGTTGCGGCGGTCGGCGTCGGCACGACTGTGGGTGTTGGCGGAACAGCAGGCGGCTTGGAGTCGTCGACGCTGGGCGTCTGTGCCGTGCCTGAGCTTGCCGTCCCCGACGCGCTCTCGCCGGCCTTGACGGTCAAGTCGAGGTTCGGCTTTGCCGAGACGCCGAGGGACGTCGGTGCACCCGGCGCTGTCGGTGCTTCGTCGAGCTTAGGCGTCGTTGGGCTGCCGGCCTTTGCCGGGTCTTGCTTGAGGTCTGGCGCGTTGGCGTTGTTGATGTTCGCCGCAGCTTTGCTCGCCGCGACTTCAGCCTCGGCCTTCTTCTTTTTGGCGTCCGCGTCGGCTGCAGCTTTGGCGGCCGCAGCGACCGCTGCCGTGTCGTCCGCGACGACCTTATCGGGCGCGACCTTGGGCTTCACGCGGCCAGCCTTGCCACCGGAGCGAGCCGGTTGTGCCTTCGTCTTCGATGCTGTGTTCGCTGTGCCTGCTGCAACGCCGCTCTTGCTGGTCGAACGCGTGACGTTGCTCGTGCTGGCGGTTGACTCAGGTGGCGCAGGTTCGGCAAAGCTAAACGCAAGGGCCACGCCCAAGCCGATGATGCCAATCCCGGCTGCCAGTGCCCACCACGCGTTGCCACCCAGCTTGGTGGCGGCGCCCGCCGTGGTCACGGTGCTCCGCGGACTCGGGGTCGGCACCACCGGGAAGACGGGGTTGGTGCTCTTCACCGGCGAGGTTTCATCGTTGATCGTGGTGCTGCCGGAGCCTTCGATGCTCTCCTCTTCAGCGCGGAGACTGATCATCTCGAGACGCTTGAGGCGCTTGGCGACGTCGCGACCACTCTGGAGGCGCTTCTTGGGATCTTTGACCAAGAGCGCGCTCACGAACTCCCACCACGCGTCGTTGAGCGTGCTCGAGGCGCCAGGGATCTCGAAGCGACGCGGCTTCTCGCTGACGTGCATGAGCGCGATCGCCATGGCGCTGTCCGCCTGGAACGGCGGCCCGCCGCTGAGCATCTCGTAGAGGATGACGCCCAGCGCGTAGAGGTCCGCACTCGGCGTGACCTCCTTTGCGAGTGCTTGCTCCGGCGCGATGTACTTCGGCGTGCCCACCATGATGCCGCTACGGGTCATCCCGCCGTCATCGGTGATCAGCCGGGCGATTCCGAAGTCCATGACCTTCACGAAGTCGGGGTCGCCCGCGAAATCGCACAGGAAGATGTTGTCTGGCTTGAGGTCGCGGTGGATGATCTGCGCTTGGTGCGCCTCCGACAGCGACTTGGCGATCTGGCGACCAATCGCGGCGCAGCGCGACGGCATCAGCGGGCTCTCGCGGTAGATGACCTCGCTGAGCTGCGCGCCTTCGAGCAGCTCAAGCACAAGGTAGAGCAGTCCAGAGTCGGTCTCGCCAAAGTCGATGACGCTGACGGTGTTGGGGTGTCGTAGCCGACTTGTGGCGTGGGCTTCGCGCTTGAAGCGCCCGACGAGGTCGTCGTCCTCATGCAGGCGAGCGTCGTTGCGCAGCACCTTGACCGCAACGGGACGGTTCACCGCGACCTGGGTACCTCGGTACACCGAGCCCATGCCGCCCTGGCCGATCAGTTCCTCGATCCGATATTTTCCGTCGATGACCATGTCGATCATCGGATCGAAGAACGAGATGCTCGTCTTCGTGGGATCGAACGGCTCATCGGGGATCGGCGGCGCGTCCAGGTCGTTGAGACCGCCGATGATCGTCGGACTGCTCTGAGGACCGTCGCCGATGATGGTCTCGTTGCTGTGCCTGAGGCCGATCAGCGTTGCGTCGTCTGGGACTTCACCAGCCACGGCGCCTCCCGCGGTGCACGCGCACGGAGACGCACGGCGTGTCGATGCCGCTCGCCCAATCGCGCCCCACTCGCTCTGTCTGCGCCGCAACTACCACTGCACTACCTTCCGGCGTTTGGTCCGGATGATCAAGGCTGGACCGCCATTGATGCGTCCAGTCCGTCTGTTTCTACATCAATAGGTACGCATTAGGGCGAGCAACGATCCCTTTTTCTATGCCCCAGCGTTCCTGTGCACCCCCAAGGTAACCGCGACCGGCCTAGGAACGCAAAGGACCTGACTCGTCAGTCCAGTATTGGTCGCGGACGCGGGGCCTCGTGCGGGGACCGCTGGGCGTGGATGTGGTTGGGATCGCCCGACGACCGCCAAACGCAAGAAGGGACGGCCACAGCTGTGGTCGTCCCCATAGGACCGCCGCATCTCAGCAGCGGTCGACGTTGTGATGCTTGGTCGCTCGGACCAGCATCCGTCGTTTACAGGCGCTTGAGTCGCTCGATGATGGCGCGCTTCAGCGCAGCACCCTCCAGCGATTCCTCCTCGACCGGTTGCGGACGCATGTGCGCTAGCACGCTCGCCTCGATCATGGCCAATTTCGCCGAAAGCTCGGGGTCTTTCTGACCTCGGTACTCCAGCTGCTCATTCTTCGGGACAGTGATGCCGGCCCGCATTCTGAGCACCAGCTCTTCTTCTCGCGTCAATCGCACGCGCCGCAGGGCTTTCTGAAGTTCCCGTCGCTCGGTGATTTGAACTGTGCGCGAAGTCGTCGTGCTCATAGCCTTCTCCACGTGATTCTCCAAAGGTATGGTGGGTTCGGTTGTCCTCCCCGAAGCCGACCTGAAGCGACAGTAAGCGCGGCCATCGCTTGCGTCTAAAAAACGTACGAGAAAAGATCTCCTCGTTGCACGCGGCGCCATCGACAGCCGGGAGGCTCCCCGCGTCCAGCACTGACCGCAACAGCCCGACGACGCCGTCGCCGTGGGGCTGCGGAGCCTCCGGCTGTGCTAAACGCAGGCTACGAGTGCCAAGCGCGTCGACCGGTGCTGTGTCAGCCACCGGAGCGAACGGCATCCCGGCCGTTGCCCAAGCGACGTCGCCACTGGCTTAGGCGATCTCGACGAAGTCCAAGTGGTGCTCTTCGCCGTCGTGGTAGGGCACCGCATGGTTGGCGATCATTCGCGCGGCGCCTTGGAGGCTCTCCGACAGGCTTGGGTGCGCATGCAGCGTGTTGAGCAGGTGGGTGTAGGGCAGGTCGTGCTCGATGAGCAGTGACGCCTCGCCCACGACCGTGTCCACGCCGTCACCAACCGCTCGGACACCTAGCACCCGGTCGTCGCCTTCCGGGCCAACCACCAGCTTCACAAAGCCATGGCAGCTGCCGCGC
The DNA here is from genome assembly GCA_938040325.1 of uncultured bacterium. Lineage (GTDB taxonomy): Bacteria > Myxococcota_A > UBA9042 > PHBI01 > PHBI01 > CALHXW01. The sequence continues at coordinate 20,684 of CALHXW010000406.1, forward strand.
GCGTGCGACCGATGGTTTCGCACGTTGCAGAACTTGCCCACGCGGACGTCGCCGTGCTCCTCACGTGCTGTGCGCTCGCTGTCGCCTGCGCCGGCGATCATCGGCAGCGTGAACACCAAAAACGGCGTACGGTGCGTGTTGAGCGGTGAGACGTCATCGGCCATGTGCGCGACGGCGCAGCGAGCCTCGGCCTCCGCCACGTGGACGAGACACAGGTCGAGAGGGTTTTGCCGCAGTCCCACATCGCCGACCGCGTAGATGTGGTCGACGTTGCTCTGCAGCTTCTCGCTGACAGGGATGTAGCCACGCCCGTCAACGATCACGCCGGCGTTGTCGAGCCCGAGCCCGGCCGTGTTCGGAACTCGCCCAACCGCCAAGAGCAGCATCTCTGCGCTCAGCTCACGGCCGTCCTTGAGCGTGACCTGGACCTGTCCGTCAGACACCGACGTCGACACACAGCGCACCGACGGCCAAACACGGACACCCAGATGCTCGAACGAGCGGGCGACGACCTCGCTGATGTCGGCATCTTCATGGCTGAGCACCCGGTCTTTCGTGTCGAGCAACGACACGTCGACTCCGAGGGCAGCAAAGATCGACGCGAACTCGCACCCGATGACACCTGCACCCAGCACAATCAAGGACTTCGGGTTGTGGTCGCAGTAGACGATCTCGTCGCTGGTCATGACGTGGCGGTGGTCGACGGTGATTCCCGGCAGCAGCCGAGGCCGCGTCCCCGTGGCGATCACGAAGCGTTTGCCGCGCAAGGTCCGTCCGCCAACGTCGAGTTCCTCACTGCTGATGAACCGCCCACGACCCTCGATATGCTCGACGCCGAGCTTTCGTAGCTGCGCGTGGTGAACGGTGCGCAGCTCGCTCGAGCTGGCGCGGTTGCGCAAGCAGAGATCGGCAAGGCTGGCATCGACCTGTTCCGGACCGAGGTTCCAGCGGCGCTGCATGATGTGTTGCTCGCGCGCCATCTCCCACAGTGCCTTGGACTTGTAGGCGCCGCGCAGGCCGTAGCCCATGAGGTCGTTGTCGTCGACCAACGCTACGGACATGCCGCGCAGCGCGGCAGCCTTCGCCGCGGTCACGCCACCTGGGCCCGCACCGACCACCACCAGATCGAAGATTCCAACCGTCATCCGAAGTACTCCGGGGCGAGGTGCTCGTAGAGCATCCGATCCTTGGGCGCAAAGCAGCAGAACACGAGACGCTCGATGGTGTCGTGTTGATCGAGGAACTCAGCGACGGTCGCCAGGGCGATCTCGGCTGCCCGTCGATGCGGAAAGCGGTACGCGCCCGTCGAGATACAAGGAAACGCGATGGAGCTGACGCCGTGCGTGTGAGCGAGCTCCAGTGCGGCCCGGTAGGCGGCCTCAAGCAGCTCGTCCTCGCCGTGCTGACCGCCTTGCCAGACCGGGCCGACCGCGTGGATGACGTGCTGGGCGAGCCGAAATCCGGGGGTGATCCGTGCTTCGCCGACGGGGCACGGCCCGACGCTGCGACACGCGTCGACCAGCTCCGGTCCAGCGGCCTTGTGGATCGCGCCATCGACGCCGCCACCACCGCCGAGCCCCTTATTGGCAGCATTGACGACGGCGTCCACATCCACCGCCGTGATATCACCCTGGACAACGATCACCTGACCGCCGCGATAACGCAGCATGTGCTCTCCTTGGTCGCGCTGCGCAGGATGCTACACCCAACGCCGCGCCTCTGGTAAGCGAACCCCATGGAGAATCTCACCGAGTCCCGTGCACCGACCGATCCCTACGCGCTGTTCGCCGACTGGTTTGCCGCAGCACCCGCGGCCGATCCGCACGATCCGGCGGCCATCGTCCTGACCACGATCGATCCCGATGGCTGGCCAGAAGCACGTGCCGTCCTCCTGCGTGGCTTCGATGCCCGCGGGTTCGTCTTCTACACGAACTACCGCAGCGCCAAAGCGCGCGCCTTGGCGGCGAACCCCCGAGCAGCGCTGTGCTGGCTGTGCAAGCCCAGCGAGCGCCAGGTGCGTGTGGTAGGCAGCGTTGAGCGCGTAACCGCAGCCGAGAGCGACGCCTACTTCGCCCAGCGCCACCGTCTCAGCCAGCTCGGCGCGTGGGCGTCGCGCCAGAGTGAGGTCATCGCCGACCGAGGCGAGCTCGAGGCTCGAGTGCAGGCCGTCGAGCAGCGCTTCGACGGCCTCGAGGTGCAGCGGCCCGAGCACTGGGGTGGCTTCAGGGTGCACCCGCGCAGCATCGAGTTTTGGCAGGGGCGCCCAGGGCGGCTCCACGACCGGCTTCGCTATCATGCTGACGCAGACGGCTGGCGCATCGAGCGCCTCGCGCCGTAGCAGCGCGCGGGCCTGCCCGACGGCCCACAAGCGTCTTTCGGCAAACGGAACGTAACCATCGGCGGCTCTTGACCTTAGAGCCTGCATACCTCGTTGCCCACTCCGTCGGGCAACGTCTGCCTGTGCCCTCTACTGGAGGTGTCCTCGATGCGATGGCTTCCTCGCCGACCTCTCATCCAATCGTCTGCACTGCTCCTCTTGGGGCTTGGGGCCTGCGGCGACTCGGCCACCACCGAGCCGACCGTGCCCGAGCCTGAGCTCTGCGCGAGTGCAGCCGACTGTCAGCAGTCACAGGGAACCCCGTCGGCGTGTTCAGGCTGGTCGTGCCAAGCGGACGGTTCCTGCCTCGAAGTGGCCCTTGCCGACGGCGCGGCCTGTGCGAGCGATGGCGACGTCTGCACGATCGATGCCTGTGCCGGCGGCGTCTGCACGCACACCCCGGACACGAGCGTCTGTGAGTGCGAGGGGCTCCAGTGCCCGCCGTCGGGGGACTATGGCGACAGCCTCGAGATGGTCTTTGACGGGACAACCCCGATCGAGACGGTCGGCAGCGCCATCATCGACGGCCACGTCTTCACCTGCGGTGGATTCGGTCTCGACGTCTTCCGCGTGACCGAGAGTGACTCGCTGCTGCCCTCTGACGCGGCGCTGTCGCGGTGCCAGAACCTGACCGCTGGACCGGTCATCAGTGGCCGGCGGATCGTCTACGTCGCGCACCACGGCGACTCCTATGTGAAAGGGCCCACCCTCAACCGCCTCGTCTTCGAGCCGTCCCGCAGCGACGTCATCACCACGACGCTCGAAGCCGACGACATCGTGAGCTTCGAGGGGCTCGACTACGACGAAGCCACCGGCATCCTGTGGGTCGCGGTCCACGGTGAAGGCGTCTGGCGCTATCAGACGGCTGCCCTCGACGGCGACCTCACCCTGATCGACAAGCTTGCGGGATTCGAAAACGCCTACCGACTGCGGGTCGTTGGCGAACTCGTCTACGTTGCGGACGGTGACGCTGGCTTGAAGATCCTCGACAGAGACTCCGGAGCGGTTGTCGGCAGCTTCCCGACCCGTGGCTTTGCAAGCGACGTCGTCGTGACCAACAACATGGCCTTTATCGCCACCGCCTCGATTGGGGTCACGGTGGTGGATGTCTCGGCGCCTGGGTCGCCAGCGCTTGTCCGCGAGATCGAGACCGGCGGCCAGGCCCTGCAGGTGCGGACGCTCAAGGCGGGTGACCTTGTCGTGGCGGCCAACTGGCGTGACGTGGTCGTGATCGATGCTCGCTCCCCCGAGGCGGTCAAGCTGCTTGCGGTGGACAAGGGCACGCCGGTCTCGAACGTGGCTCGACTGCTCTCGGTCGCCACTGACGGCGACGGGCTCATCGCTAGCAGTGACTGGCTCGGCACCAGCCTCCTGCGCTGGCGGGAAGGGCTGGTCGGACCGGAGATCGACGTCAGCGTGTTGGAGATGACGTTCTCCGGTGTCGACGTCGGGGACGAAGCCACTCAGACGCTCAGCCTCACAAACCGTGGGTTCCGAACGCTCGACGTCACCGAGATTCGGGTCGACACCGACGACGCGATCTGGTCGGTGACGCCGTCGACGGCGTCGCTGGCTCCAGGGGAGAGCGTCCCGGTCGACGTCCAGTTTCAGCCGAGCGCCGTCGTTCAAGGCGGCCTGGCGACGCTGACGCTCGTGTCCAACGATCCCGACGAGCCGGTCGCGTCGATCGACCTCAGCGGCAACTTCGGCGGCTCGCGTCTCGGCCCCGGGGATGCTCTCACCGACAGCTTCGACTTTCTCGACACAGAGAGTCCGCCCGGCGCGCAGTCGCTGGAGAACCTCCGCGGAGACGTGATTGTCTTAGCGTACTTCGCGACCTTCTGACCGATCTGTGGTCTGGAGTTGTCAGACCTTCAAGATCTTCATGAGAGCTACCGAGACCGAGGCGTTCGCGTCTACGCCCTCAACGTGCCGGCATTCGGTGAAAACCAGCAGACCCTGGCGGGTATCCAAGAACAGGCGGGACTGAGCTACCCCGTCCTCAACCACCAAGGGACCATTTCCCTCATCGACTTCGCTGGTAGCAACGGCTTTCCCTACCCGCGCGACGCCATCATCGACCAGAACGGCGTGCTCGTTTACACCAATAAGAACTACGACGCCGGGACGACCCGAGCGATCATCGACGGCCTCCTCGCTCAGTAGGCTGCAGTCCCCTTCATCGCGCCGAAGAGACGCGCGTTGAGGCTAAGACCAGGTCCCCGCCCGCCCTACACCTAGGGCGACTCGAGCTTCAGCAGGAATGCGACATCGGTCTCGGTCCGAGCAGGGTCTGAGGCGTGTGTGAGGAAGCTTCCGCCCATCAGGCTCACGAGTCGAGCGGCGTAAGCCAAGCTCAATCCTGAGCGATCCAGCCCTGGGCCGGTGTGTCCGCTGTCGAACGGGGCGAGCAGCTGGTTGAGCTCCGCATCGGTCATCGGCGCCATCTTGTCGCTGGTCCCGCGCACAACGAGCCCAGACGGCGTGGTTGTGAGCAGAATGGCCGCACTCCCAAAGCGCTCGGTGAAGAATGAGGCGAGGCTCGTGACGCTCTGCACGATGCGGGCTTCATCGCCCACTCGAGACGCCGACCTGGCGGCGTTCTCCATGGTAAGCGTCACGTTTGGCAGCCTCGCGACCGCTCGTTCGATGACCGCGACCACATCAAACGAGCGGGCCTCAAGGACCATCTCGCCCGAGCTCGCGCGCGCGTAGTCGAGCACCTGGTTCAACCGGCCGAGCACCTCGTTACTGGCAGACTCGATGGTCGCGAGATG
>CALHXW010000407.1 GCA_938040325.1 uncultured bacterium
ACCGTGTGACCGATCACGAGGCGGTCCGCCGACAACCGACTGAGTACCGCACCCAGCTCCTCGCACATCTCGGCAGAGTCGCCGGCGTAGGCCCGTGTCCAGATTGGACTCTGACTTTCAGCGACGAACTCAGGCATGGCCTCGCGGCCTGCAAGCCAGCTTGAGACCTCGCGGTTCATCCGCCCAACGCCGTAGTCGAGGTGTCGCTTCAACACGCCGCCGTGCACGAACACGCTGCGGTCGACCTGCACGATCACACGGTGGTCGCTGAGGGCTTTGGCATATGGGCCACCCGGGCAAAACGCTCGAATGCGCCCCCGGTGGGGTTGGGGAGCAGCCGCGACCCGCTGCTGGTCAGCGGGTCTCAGGCACGGCTGGTCGATGTCTGCAAAGTCCGTCCAGCCACCATCGGTCACGTAGCGAAAGTCGAACGCGACGTTCATCAGCTCGTGGTTGCCAACCAGCGGAACGAAGCGACCGCCCGCCGCACGGGCTTGCACTTGCAGACGCTCGAAGAGGTCGATGATCGCCCGCTCGCCATCGCCTCGGTCGAGCTGGTCTCCGAGCTGTACGACGACCGCATCACCGGCGACCCAGTCGCTCTGCGCATCGATGACTCCAGCGCGCGTGAGAACGGCTCGCGTGGCCGCCAGATCGCCGTGGACGTCACCGAAGGCAATCACTCGCCCGGCGCTCGTGAGCTTCCAGCTCGTGTCGTCAGCCTCTTGGGCGGCAGGCGCCGGCTGACGCTGCTCGCTCTTTGGCGCTGAGTCACGACAGGCTGTGATCGCAACCAGTGCGCCCAGAAGGACTCCGAGTCTCCTCCAAGGCTTCCGTTGCTTTGCGCTCATCGTACCTATCCGTCCGAAGTGGCCCCGGCGACGCGGAGACAGCGTCATCGTGAACCTCGCTGTCGCCAATGGCAAACGACGCCCGCCGACCTCGGTCGACGGGCGTCGCATGAAGCTACGCTCAGCGTCTCGCGGCGCTCAGTCCTTGTTGGGCTGTGGCGTGTAGCGCAGGTACGGCTTGACCACGGTGTGGCCCTTCGGGAAGTGCTTCGGGATGTCCTCGGTGGCGATCGAGGGCACGACGATGCAGTCTTCGCCGTCCTTCCAGTTCGCTGGGGTCGCGACCTTGTGGTAGGCGGTGAGCTGGAGCGAGTCGACGACGCGCAGGATCTCGTCAAAGTTGCGGCCGGTCGCTGGCGGGTAGGTGAGCGTCAGCTTCACGGTCTTGTCGGGTGCGATGATGAAGACCGAGCGGACAGTGAATGTCGTATCTGCCTTCGGGTGGATCATGTCGTAGAGCGTGGCGACCTTACGCTCGGGGTCGGCGATGATGGGGTAGTTGACCGTGGTGCACTGGGTCTCGTCGATGTCGCCGATCCAGGCTTTGTGGTCGGCCACCGAGTCCACCGAGACCGCGATCGTCTTCACATTGCGCTTCTGGAACTCCGGCTGGAGCTTGGCGACAGTGCCGAGCTCCGTCGTGCAGACCGGGGTGAAGTCTTTAGGATGCGAAAAGAGGATCCCCCAGCTGTCACCGAGCCACTCGTGGAACGAGATGGTGCCTTGTGAGGTTTCGGTGGTGAAGTCGGGTGCGGTGTCGCCGAGTCGAATTGCCATGGTGTCCCTCTATGCGTGAGTATGCGCAGTCCGTCTGGCGCGGCGCGCGGCCCCGACAATAGGGACAGCATTCTCACTGGCAAGTGGAGAAGCGAACCGCGCGCCCCGGCAATCTCCACGTGTCCCGACCAGGCCGCAACAGGTCGTGTTGACGTTCGCATGCGCCAGCCCGCTGGGGTGCAAAGTCGCGGTCTGGCGCGATTGCCGCTAGGATGCGCGCCGTGGTGTCTCCGCTCCCCATTCCCGGCAGCCTCTTCGCTGACCGCTACCTGATCCAGTCGCCCATCGGCGCGGGTGCGTTCGGGGCTGTCTACAGCGCGGTCGACACGTCCGATAGCCGCGTCATCGCGCTCAAGGTCATGAAGCCGGAAGCCGCTGCTGATGACGAGCAAGTCGCACGCTTTCGTCGCGAGGCAGAGATCTGCGGGCTGCTCACCCACGCCAACATCGTAGAGATGGTCGCCGCCGACCAAAATGCAAGCACGCCGTATATCGCATTCGAGCTCGTCTCGGGCGCTCCACTGGGGCAGCTTGTCACGTTTCGCGGACGGCTCCGCACGGCCGAGGTCGTCAACGTCCTCGGCCAGGTGCTCGATGCGCTTGAGTACGCCCATCGGCTCGGCGTGGTCCACCGTGATCTCAAGCCTGACAACATCCTTATCGTGGTGCCCGAGTCGCAGCGCGTGCCGATCCGCCACGACAGGACCGGACGTGAGCGGCTTGGTCTTCCGAGCCCGCGGCACCCGCTGTGGCAGGACTTGAGCCGCCTCCAGGTCAAGGTCATCGACTTTGGCCTCGGCAAGCTCCAGCCCTTTGCGCGCGTGAAGAGCAAGCGCCTCACACGTGCTGGGCACTTTGCTGGAACGCCCGAGTACATGAGCCCTGAGCAAATCCGCAGCAGCCACGACATCGACCATCGGTCCGACATCTACGGTTGCGCCATGCTGATGTACCGCATGCTCTCGGGCGTCGCGCCGTATCGTGGCGGTACACCGCTTGCCCGCGCCCAGCGCCAGCTCGCCGAAGCGATCCCAGAGCTGCCGGACGGACAGCCGGAGCTTCGCTCTGTCTATCAGCGTGCCGGCGGCAAGAAGGCCAACACCCGCTACGGGTCCGCCGCTCAGATGGCGTGGGCGCTTCGAGGGACCATCGATGAGGCGGTGCGCGCGGCTCCTGAGCCAGAGGCAGCAGACCTGCTCAAGCTCGCCAAGCGAGGATTCTTCCGGCGCCTCCTCCGGCTTTAGCCGGAGGTCAAGAGACACCAAATCACGCGGCACGAGCGCGACCGCTTTGCCCGCGCCTGTCCACGAGGTGATCCGCACGATCTCAAATGCTGCGTTTGCCCGTGGGCACAAAGTCGATGTCTTCTAAGAACCTCGCGACTTCGTGCAGGTACTCATCGCGGTCGAGGTGGATGACGTGACTGCCGGGGAACCAGTAGAGCCGACAGCGGTGCCAGTGGTCCCAGAGCAGACGGCTGTGCTTGGGCGGTGCCATCCGGTCGCCGACGCCGCCGATCACCATCAGGCGCTCCTTAGGAAGCAGCGCTGGGTACGTGAGGGGACTGCAGACGTTGAGCAGTCGACGGGCCGTTGTGATGTCGTGACCTTGGCTCTTGAGGACGGCGCGAGCGATCGTTCCAAGCGGCTCCCACTCAAGCATCACGTCGGCGAGGCTCACCACCGGGACGTTGGGGACGGCGAACTGCAAGCGCGGCTCGGTGGCGGCCAAGAGTGCGGTGGTGTAGCCGCCAAGCGAAATGCCGGTGGCGCCGAGCTCCGTCACGCCGCGGCTGTCGGCGAGCCAGCTGACGAGCTGCCGGAAGTCATAGACAGCTTGGGCGAAGGCTTCGTTGATCCGCGAGACGCCGCCCGCAAAGAACCCGTGGCCTGAGAACGGCGAGAAGCGCGTCTGACGCTTGCCATGGAACGGCAGGTTGAAGAGGGCCACGTCGAGCCCGAGCACATGGTAGAACCAGGGCAGAGCGAAGAACCACTGGTTGAGCGCATAGCCTTCCGCGCCGAAGCCGTGAATAGCGATGACGGTCGGCCTGGGACCGTCCTTGTGACGCCAGTAGCGGACGTGTGCCCAGTGGTTGGCTTTGTGCTTGAGGTAGCTGTCGCGAAGCCGGGGGTTGCTCGGCGTGAAGTCGGAGCGAAACTTCAGGTCCTCGCACACGCCATCTTCGGGGACGAATCCGGGGCGGCGAGCGCGACGCACGCGTACCGATGCAGGGCGTCCCGGTTGCGCAAAGAATCGGGCTGGGTCGCCGGAGCTCGCCAGTCGCTCGTAGAAGGGGAGGTCGTTGAACGACTCGCGCAGGGCCTTGGGGTTGTAGCCGAGTGGGCCGGCGAGGAGCGTGATGGCCGCCGCGCTGCCCGTCCGGATGGCAACGTCGAGTGCGGCTGTTGCCCCGACGCGAAGCCGGTCGCCGAAGCGCAGGTTGAAGTCTTCGTCGCGCTTGGCAAAGTCCGGGTCGAGCTCGCGCCACCATGCGTCATCAAACGCGTCGCGCTGAGCGTTGAGCGAGCGCTCATGGGCGATGCGACTGACGACGCTGTGCCGCGACGTCTTCGTGAGCGACCGGCGCTTTCCGGTGCGGGGACCCTTGGGCAACCTATGCGCCCGCGTCTTGGGCTTGGGGACCTGCGCTGCCCGGCGCGACCGGGTCGTGTGGCAGGCTCGCCTTCGGCGCACGCATGTACGCTGACGGCGTTGCGTAGAGGAAGTTGGACACGCGCGACATGTAGATGTCGGCGAATCGCTCGATCTGACGCGCCATGTGGCTCTTGTCGATGCCGGCCCGCATCACGAGTCCCCAGCGCTCGCTGCCCTGGGTAGCGGAGGCTTCCGCCAGGGGAGCGAGCGACTGGTCGAGCTGCTCCAGCTCAGCCTTGAGGACCTCGATGTCGGCTTGGACGTCTGCCTGGCTGGGACCGTCGCGTCGGCCGGCGCGGCGTCGGGTCAGCAAGAGCCGGAGCTGGTCGAGCCGGGCCTCCAGCTCCGACTTCCGCGCCATGGCGCGTCCAAGCTTGCGCTCGGAGTCAGCGAACGCGTCGATCGCTTCGATGTCGCTCTCGAGCTCGCGCAGCACCAGGGCGGTTCGCCATGCGACCGTGCGCTTAGACGCGTTGACGTCGGCGAAGATATGGTCGCCGACGTAGAGGATGTCGCCGCCCTCGAGGCCCAAGTAGGCCTCGATGTGGTCGGCGCTGCCGCTGTAGTAGGCGCCACCTTTCTTGAGGGGGCCGACGACCGGCAGGAGATGGCCTTCGTCGTCGACCACCTCGTAGATGGGGTTGTTGTCGGCGAAGAAGCTGGGCTTGCGAGCCTGAACGATGACGAGCTCGAACACGTCCCGCCAGGTCTGGCCCTCAGGCAAGTTGGGGTCGAAGACGTGGCGCATGATCGCGAGGGTGTAGCTCCACTCGGAGTTCGTCACGAGCAAGAGGCGCTTGCCAGCTGCACGCTGGTCGAGCAGCGCCTCGATAACGCCAGGGTCAGCATCGATGTAGCGCGCGGGGTCGCGGATGATCTCGGCCTTCAGCTCGCCCTCAATGTGGGTGAGATCGAGGGCGGACTTTACGGCCGCAAAGAGCGACCCGTAGCTTGTGACGTCCACGAGTGTTCCCGCGTCCAATCGATCGACGAGCTGCGAGTACAGGCACGCGCCGGAGATACCGAAGAGCGTTGAGATAAAGACCCATCGCTTGTCGCGCAGATCGACGTGGGTGGACCGGTAGAGCTCGCGCATCGTCGAGAACGGGAGCATCTCGGTGCCGTGGGCACCTGCCTTGATGTAGCCGAACCGGTCGGCCTTCACCACGTTGCCGTTGTGCGTGTCGATGATGAGGCCACGCTCGACCAGATCGGCATCGAAGGTGAGGTCGCTGACGTCCCAGCCGCGCTCGACAAGCCGGTCGCGTGCGTGCTCGTAGGCGCGCCGCTCCCAGACATCGACGTGGTAGTGGACGAGCGTGTAGTCCATGTCGTAGCCGATCGCTTTGATCGCCCGCAGGTTGAGCGTGCGGTTGCAGAAGATGCGTCGCGTGGCTGGGGGCGGCTCTGGGATGGCTACGGGCATAGGGTACTCGTGCGATCGTGGCGGGTACGTCGGGGCGAAGTGGTCATGCCTTACGCTAAGCGGCCGCCGCCGAAAGGACTAGTCCCAAATCAAGCGCTGTTTTCGAGCGAGGCGACGGCGATGTGCTTGCCAGCGACGTCCGTGGGTTCGCTTCCCTCGCGCGAAGCACAACAATGCGCGCTGCCGCATCCGGCTGCTTGTCCCGAGCATTCAACCGCCCGCGCGCCTCAACGGGTTGCCGGGAGCCGCTCGAGGACCTCTTGCAGGGCTGGGACATCGGCAACGCCTGCGCCTTTCGACCCGCCCAGGACCTCCAGGTGGTGAAAGTCGGTCACGACGCGGTCGCTGACTCCCTTCAGGCCTTGGCTCTTGAGCGCGACAGCGCCGTCCCCGTCACGACCGCTGACCGCCTCGACAGCGTCTGTGAGCTCTGTGAGCATCGACGCCACCATGTCGCCGGCCGCCGCATCCGGCGCGAGCTTTTGCACGTGCCGCTTGAGCGCGTCGAGCGATCCTTTCGGCAGGAAGTCGCCGCTGGTGGCGATCACGCTGTACGTAACGCCCGCTCGCCTGGGCGCTGACTCCAGGCGCTCCAACAAGGCCGAACCAGGCAGCAGGTCGCCGGCCGCTTGCCCCAGACCGTCGAAGGGAAAGAGGCCCGCCATCCCCTCCCCAATCACGTCCAACAGCGTCTCACCCAGCTCGAAGAGTGGATGAAAGCGCGCCAGGGGTGAGCCTGCGAAGGGCGGTGCGACGGCGATCACTCGGTCGACCTCACCGCGAAAGTCGGTGTCGAGATCCACCCAAGCGGCCGCGATGATTGCGCCCATGGACACGCCAACCACCGACAGGGGCTTGTTGAGTCGGTCATAGAGACGCCGGGCTTGGATGCCCAGCTCGGTTGCCGAGTGGATGATCCGGCCGTCGTGGGGGAAGTGGTAGACATAGACGTCATAGCCTTTGGCGCCGAGCAGCGACGCGCTCGTCTCAAAGCGCTCGGGACGAGCGTTGAGCCCATGAATCAAGACCACAGGCGGACCGCCCTTCGTGGCCGCGAGGTGTTGCTCGAGCTTGTACACGGCTGGACCGCCCCCGAATGCGGAACGAACGGTCTTCTCAAGCTCGTCGATTTGCTGCTCGAGCAGCACGCGGTCCACCCGTACGACGACGTGATCTCGCTCCACGCGCAAGCCAATACCAACAGGCTTCAGCGCGGTGTTGGCGACCGCCATGGTCAGCTGTCCAACAGTCCCGCGGGCAGGCACCCGTACGAGGGCGAGCGACTTCGGCGGCCGGAAGGTCAGGTCGGTGACCGCCTCGGTCAGCAGCGTGTGCAAGAGCGCCCCAAGGTCGAAGCGTCCGTCTGCGTCCAGCGCAAAGCGATGCTCGACCTCGCCCTGGCGCTCGGTGTGCACGCGCTCAGGAGGAGCCGCATGGGCAGATCCCGTCGTTGCGAGTGTCGCTGTGAGAACGCAAGCGATGAGCAGTGCGGGCAAGTTCATGCTTCACCTAATGCCAAGACACGTCACTTTAGTCCAAAGGCGGCCCTCAAGCCGATAACCGAGCCACGCCGGTCACTCGTGAGATGAGTCACGAACGACGCCGACGTGTCGGGACCCTTCAAGAAGTCGGACCGAAGAGATCGGCGATGGACCGTCGAGGAGATAGGAACGAACTTCCGGTCTCTACGACTAGCGCGCGGAGGTGACTTCAAGAGGGAGCGACGTCGGTCGCTCCCTCTTTTTTTGATTCGAGCGCGACCGGACAACTGCGTTCGTAAGCGCTGCTGCGGTTTCGCGCATGCACCGGCGCCACTGAAAGTTCCTAGGTTCTGGCCGCCCGATACTCTACGTTTTGCAGGATGACGACGCACCTACCCCGAGCGGCCGTCCTCGCAATCGTCGCGCTGACTCTTGGCGTGACGGCTTGCGGTGATGCCGGTAATTCCATCGCGACCGCCGACACCGACACGGTCGCCCCACCGGATGACACCGCCGACGATGCCGACGCGGGCGACGACGACACCACGGCGCCGATGCCGACGGAGTGCACGGCCGACCAGGCGTGCCAGGCAGGCAACACCGCACCGCCCTGTCAGCAGTTCGCGTGCCTCAATGGCGTCTGTGAGCGTGTTCCTGTCGACGACGGTGCGTCGTGCGCGCCGGTGGACCGGTGCCTGCTACCAGGCACCTGCCAAGGCGGCTTTTGCATTGCAGCGGGCCCGCGCACGTGCGGCGACTCCAACCCGTGCACCGACGACAGCTGTGACCCCGCGGTCGGCTGCGTCTCAGTGCCCAACGACGACGGCAACTGCAGCGACGGTGACGCCTGCACGCTGGGCGATCGCTGCGTCGATGGCGGCTGCGTGGGCGGCGTCGAGATGGCGTGCGACGATGGCGATCTCTGCACCACCGACGACCGCTGCGTCGACGGCGCGTGCACCGCGACGCCCACAGGCCCATGCGACGACGACGACCCGTGTACGGTCAACGACGCTTGCGTCAGCGCGACAGGCCTCTGCGCTGGCGAGGTTGTGGGTACCTGCGAGTGCAGCGAGGACACTGATTGCGCGGTGCTGGAAGACGGCGACCTCTGCAACGGCACCTTGGTCTGCGGCGCCGACCAGCGCTGCGAAATCGACCCGGAGACAGTCGTGACCTGTCCCGAAGCCACCGCGCTCTGCCAGGCCATCGCGTGCGAGCCCACAACAGGCATGTGCATGAACGCCTATGAGCCAGCGGGAACGCCTTGCAGCCATGTCGATGACGACTGCTTGCTGCCGTCGGTCTGTGACGACAGCGGCGGGTGTGGCGTGGAGCCGATGGTCTGCGACGACGATGACCCTTGCACCGCCGACGCCTGCGTGGCCGGCAGCTGCGAGTTCGTCAACGACCCCAACTGCTTGTGCCTCAACCCGCCATGCGACAACGAACCGGGCTCGATGGCCGGTGACGCCCTCATCCTCAAGAGCTTTTCGTCCTCGGTCGTCGAGACCGTTGGGATGGCAACCCTCGGTGACCTGCTCGTGACGTGTGGCGGCTTCGGCATGGACATCTTCAATGCCGGCAACGACACGATGACCCACATCGGCGGGGTCGCCGGCGTACCGCGCTGCCAGAACGTGGTCCTCGGCCCGATGACCGCCGACGGTGACGTGTTGGCGTTCGTCAACAACCACGGCGACGCCTACGTGCCGACGCCTGCTCTCTACGTCGTGCCGATCAACCCAACGACGTTCGCGTTGAAGGCACCGGTCAGCACGCTGGCGCTTGGCGTCAGCGTCGAGGGCCTCCACTGGGATGACAACACCGGGACGCTGCTCGTGGCCGCACACGGCGACGGGGTCCGGCGCTACGCGCTCGATGACGAGACGCTCAAGCTGACGGTCATTGAGACCCACCCTGATGCCGCCGAAAACGCGTGGCGGCTCACGCGCTTTAACGACACGATCGTCATCGCCGACGGCCAGTTCGGCGTGAAGCTCCGACACGCTAGCGACCTGAGCTACCTCGCCGACATCGACACCGCCGGGTTCGCCAAGGACGTGGTGGTCGTCAATGGGTTCGCCTACGTGGTTGTGTCGTCGCTTGGGCTGGAGGTCTGGGACATCAACGACCCGCTGAACCCAACGCTCGCTCACAGCATCTTCACCCACGGCTCGACGTTGGACGTGACCGCATTCGCCGGCGGGGACTACATTGCCGTCGCCAACTGGCAGGACGTGACGATCATCGACACGAAGGCCGCACCGCCCGGGACGGTCGCGATCGACCGTGGCGGTGTCACGAACGCCGAGCCTCGCGTGCTCGCGGTCACCGGCAGCGGGAGCCGGCTCTTCTACGGCGACTGGCTGGGCTTGGGCGAGTTCACGTTCAATCCGATCTTCACGGGACCCGAGTTCACGCTCGATCGGACGGTCGTGCAGGTTCCGAACGTGGCGCCACTCGACACGGTCGTCACCACCCTCGGCGTCACGAACCGCGGTGCCCTACCGCTCGAGATCACCAACGTTGCCTCAAGCAACGCCACCGTCTGGAGCGTGACACCGACCTCGGCGACGATTCCGCCGGGCATGGCCCAGGCGTTCGAGCTGACGTTCGCGCCCATCTCGACGTCGGCGACGTTCGACACGTTGAGCTTTGCCACCAACGACCCCGACGAGCCGGTGGTCGCGGCGACGCTGTGGGGTAACCCGTCGACGACCGGCAAGCTCGGCGTTGGCGACGCGTTGACCGACGCATTCGACTTCCTCGACGTCGACAACCCGCCGGGCATGCAGTCGATCGGCAACCTCGACGGGCACGTGGTCGTGCTGGCGTACTTCGCCACCTTCTGACCGATCTGCGGTCTGGAGTTGTCAGACCTACAAGACATGCACGATGAGTTTGCCGCCTACGGAGTCCGCTTTTACGCGATCAACTCCCCTGCCTTCGGAGAGAACGCTACGACGCTGGATGCCTTCAAGATCCAAGCCGGCTTGAGCTACCCGGTCCTCACCGACCAGAGCACCGAGTTCCTCATCAAGTTCACCGGCAGCAACTCGTTTCCGTACCCGCGCGACGTCGTGGTGGACGCAAACGGCGTGATTCGCCACGCGGGCACGGACTACAACGGTCAGGCGACGCGCGCGATGGTGATCGAGCTCCTCCAAGAAGCCGGCTTGCCGACGCCCTAGAGCGAACGTGGTAGAAGCCGACCATGGTTATGCCCACTCATCGTCGTCCAAACGTCCCTGCGATGCCGGTCATCGGCCTGACGGGCGGGATCGCTAGCGGGAAGTCGACGGTCGCCGCGCGCTGGCGAGAGCGTGGCGCACGCGTCATCGATGCCGATGCCGTGGCGCGCGAGATCGTCGAGCCGGGCGAGCCAGCGCTCGCCGCCATCGCCGAGCGCTTCGGCACCGAGATGATTCGCGACGACGGCACCCTCGATCGAAGCAAGCTCGGGGCGCTCGTCTTCAGCGACCGCGAGGCCCTGGGGCGTCTCAACGCCATCACCCACCCGGCGATCATGGCCCGCGTCGGCCGGCACCTGTTGACTGCGCGCAGCGCTGGCGAGCCGTGGGTCGCCTATGAGGCGGCTCTGATCATCGAAAACGGCCTCGCGCCCGGGCTCAGCCGCCTCTTCGTCGTGCTCTGCGACCCAGAGGTACAGGTGACGCGGCTGATGGCGCGCAACGGGCTCGACGAAGAGGCGGCGCGTGCCCGGCTCGCCGCGCAGACAACGAACGAGCAGCGCATCAACTTTGCCGATGTCCTCATCCAAAACACCGGGACGCTGGCGGAGCTGCAGGCAGCGGCCGACGCCCACTACGACGCGCTCTGCCAGGAGCATGGCCTGCCAACCGGCGATCCAGCATTCGAGCCCGCCGACGCCTGACGTTCGGGCGTTCGGCGCCAACGCAGCGCCTGGTTTGCCGCCACGGAAGAAGCCCTCAACAACGATCGGCGTGATCAGATCGTGGTTGCGCGGAGACCAATGACGGCAGGGTTGCGACCGACGGGTTCCAACCCGCGCGTTCGAGCTTGTGATGCAGAACCCATGGACATAGGGTCTGCCCATGATTGTGGACCACCGGAGGGACCATGACGAAGCCGCGGATTCCTATCGCGGTACCTGACCTTACCGACCTTGAGCGCAGCTATGTGACCGCTGCGCTTGAGTCTGGCTGGGTCTCGTCGCTGGGCGAGTACATCAAGCGCTTTGAGACCGACTTCAGCCGCTTTTGCGAGGTCTCATCGACGGTCGCGGTGTCCAACGGAACCGTCGCCCTGGAAGTGATCATGGCGGCGCTCGGGATTGGCCCCGGCGATGAAGTGATCGTGCCAGCGCTGACGTTTGCGGCCGTACCGGCCACCGTCACCCACCTCGGTGCCGTGCCTGTGCTGGTCGACGTCCATCCGGACTACTACAACCTCGATCCCGCTGCGGTCGAAGCGGCCATCACCGACAAGACGCGCGCCATTGTGGCTGTCCACAGCTACGGCCACCCCGCAGATATGGACCCGATCCTCGCGCTGGCGAACCCGCGCGGCATTCACGTGCTCGAGGACGCCGCCGAGGCCCACGGCGCACGCTACCGCGGCAAGGTCGTTGGCGGGATCGGCGTCGCAGCCGGCTTTTCGTTCTACGGCAACAAGATCCTCACCACGGGCGAGGGCGGTGCGGTCACAACCAACGACGATGCACTGGCCGCGCGCGTCCGCATGCTCAAAGACCACGCGATGGATCCTGAGCGCCGCTACTACCACCTGGAAGCCGGCTACAACTTCCGCATGACCAACCTCCAGGCGGCGATGGGTTGTGCTCAGCTTGAGCGCTTTGACGAGATGAGCACCAAGCGCACGGCGATCCTCGAGCGCTACCGCGACGCCCTTGGCGACCTCGCTGGCCTCAGCCTGAACCCGACGATGCCCTGGGCCGACCCTGTCAACTGGCTGGTGTGCGGCGTCATGGACCCGTCGATTGCGCCACAGCGCGAAGCCTTCCGGGCGCGCATCAAGGAGCTGGGCGTCGACAGTCGCCCGTTCTTCGCGTCACTGGCGACGATGCCCCCCTACCGTAACCTGCGAACGGTCAACGCCGAGGGCGGCCCAAGCTTGCCGGTGGCCGACCGCCTGGCAGCCTCAGGCATGAACCTGCCGACCAGCACCACGCTGACCGACGCGGACCTTGACCACGTGATGGACGCGATTCGCTCGTCCTGGCCGGCCGCATAGGTCCTCCCGCGCGCCTGACGTCACCCTGCCCTCCGAGGCTCGCCTTGTCCGCAAACGTCCTGATACTCGCCCCTGGCCTCTTCGACAAAGGCGGCATCGCCCGCTACGGCCGCGCCCAGGTCAGCGCTGTCCGCGATGGTTTTGGGGCCGACAACGTGCGCGTTCTCAGCGTGCTTGGGCGGATGCACGACGACCTCGAAGAGCCTTTCGAGGTCGACTTTTGCGGCACGATGCCGCCGTCGATCGGTTCGCGCGCCCTCTTTGCAACGCACGCGGCAAGGCTGGCGCGTGCCTGCCGCCCCTCGTTGATCTTGACCCAGCACCTCAACCTCGGACCGCTAGCGCTGGCGCTCGGAAAGCTCCATCGGGTGCCTGTGGTGCAGACCGTCTATGGCCGTGAGCTGTGGTCGCCGATCACGCGAGCACGGCGCGAGGCACTCAAGCGAACGCCGCTGATCTCGGACTGCCACAACTCGGCCGAGTACTGCGTCAGTGCCGGCTTGACCAAGCAGCTCCCGCACGTGGTGTGGGACTGCGTCGAGCTCGACCGCTACCGACCCGAGGCCGCTGATCCTGAGGTCTGGGGTCGCTATGGCGTCCCGGACAAGACCGGCTTTCGCGTGCTCTTCCTTGGCCGACTCCACGAACATGCGCGCTACAAGGGCAGCGCACGCCTCATTCAGCTCGCTGCGAGACTCCCCGACGGCTTCGACGTAGTCCTCGCCGGCAAGGGCGACGACGTCGACAACCTCAAGCGGATGGCGCGAGACCACGGGGTCAGCGATCGCGTGTTCTTCACGGGCCCAATCCTCGAAGAAGACATGCCGAAGCTCTACGGAGCCGCCGACGCCTTCTTCCTCGTCAGCGAGGTCGGCGAGGCCAAGGGCGAAGGCATCCCGCTGACCCCGCTCGAAGCGCTTGCCTGCGGCACGCCTGTGCTGGTTGGCGACCAGGACGGCAGCCGCGAGACGCTGACGCCAACAAGCGGCGGTGGCCGGACGCTCAGCCCAAGCGACACCCAAGGACAGCTGGCCTACCTGAGCGAGCTTGCCAGCGACCCGGGGCTCCACGCCGAGGAACGTGTCCGTGCACGTGCACGTGCAGAAGCGGCCTTTGGCTACCCAGCGTTTCGTGACAACACGGTCGCGTTCCTCAACTCCCAGCTCCGGGACACCCCATGACGACAGCAGACGCGCCAGACCTCAGAGACGTGCTCGAGCGCATTCGGGCGGGCCTAGAAGCTGCGCGTGAAGTGCTCACCGGCTTCACGCCCGGCGCGATCGCCTCCGCCATCAAGAGCGGGACGGGAGATCCCGTCACGGCGGCGGACTTGGCGGTGGATGCTGCGCTCAAGACGCATCTCTTACGGGATGGCGAGGGCTGGCTCTCCGAAGAGACGGCCGACGACCTCATCCGGCTCGAGTTCGACAAAGTCTGGATCGTTGACCCGATCGACGGCACGAAAGAGTTCGTGAAGGGGATCCCGGAGTGGTGTGTGTCGATCGGCTACTGCGTCGGCGGACGCGCAGTTGCCGGTGGCATCCTCAACCCAGAGACCGACGAGCTCATCTTGGGTGCCGTCGGCCACGGCGTGACGCTCAACGGCAAGCCGGTGACCGCGTCGACGCGCACGGACGTCGCCGGCGCCTCGGTCCTCGCGAGCCGCAGCGAGATTCGACGCGGCGAGTGGGCTCCCTTTGAGGCGCTTGTCGACGTTGTCGCGTGCGGCTCGGTCGCCTACAAGCTGGGCCTTGTCGCCGCAGGAAAGGCCGACGCCACGTGGACGCTGGTTCCAAAGAGCGAGTGGGACGTCGCGGCCGGCCTGGCGCTGCTCGACGCCGCAGGCGCTGTGGCTTGGATCCCGAGCCCGACCGGCGGTCGAACGACGGCGATGAACCAGAGGAACTCGTTGATCCCTGGCTTGGTGGTCTGCGCTGGTTCGCTCGAGGGGCCCGTGCGCGAGCTGATCGCTGCACAAGGTCGCTGAACGTCGTGACTCGCAGCGTCGTGCTCCCTGTGCGGACGCTGATCCCAACTCGCTGGAGGCCCACCGATGAGCGCGCCCCTGGAACTCGCCCCGGACAACTTCACGCCGGCGACCCGCACCCCTTGGGGAGGCCGCCGAATCATCACGACGCTCAAGCGGGACCTCGTCTCGGTCAGCGACGACACGATCGTCGGCGAGTCTTGGGAGTTCTCGCTCGACCCCGCCTTTCCGAGTCGCGCGCGCGTCCCGGGTGGCGAGTGGCAGCCGCTGGGCGAGCTGGTCGGCGACACGTCGCTGCTGGTGAAGCTTCTCGACGCTGACGACAACCTCAGCGTTCAGGTTCATCCGCGCGACGACTACGACGGTCTGAGCGAAGGCGAGTGCGGCAAGCCCGAGATCTGGTACGTCGTTGCGGCGGAGCCCGGCGCCGGCATCTACCTAGGCCTCAACGATGACGTGACCAGAGCTGATCTTGAGGCAGCGCTCGCGAAGGGCGACGATCTCACGCCGATGCTCTATTTTCGCGAGGTCTCTCCCGGCGATTGCTACGTCATCGGACCTGGCACCGTGCACGCGGTTGGAGCGGGCTTAACCCTCGCCGAGCCGCAGGTGGTGCACCCCGGCATGAGCGGCAAGACCTACCGCTTCTGGGACTGGAACCGCCGGTACGACAGCACTGGGCGGCGCACAGACACCGGCAAGCCGCGTGAGCTCCACGTGACGGACTCGCTGGCGGTCACAGACTTTGACGGACTGCGCGGCGCCGCGCTGGCTGACGAGCGACGCCAAACGCCTCGGCGGGTCGCATCGAGCCCTGCTGGAGACCTCACGCGGGAACACTTGGCGACCCTCGAGGGGCTGGTCGTCGAGCGCCTCCGCGGCACGGGCGACATGCAGGCAGCGTACCCGGACAGCGATGTTGCCCGTTGTGTGACGGTGCTGAGCGGCGAGGTGACGGTCACAACCGCTGGCGGAACGGCGGTGGCTCGCACCGGGCAGTCGCTGGCGCTGGCACCAGGTTCTGGCGTTGTCGCCGTGACAGGAAAGAGCGTGGAGGCGATGGTGGCATGGGTGCGTCGCTAGCGCGGCGCTTATGTCCACGCACGAGTTTGGGTCCAGATGGAACGCTGTCGGGCTTGCCTAAAACCAGGAGCCTGAGTTGGGACCGGTCGTAAGTTCTCCCAGGGTGCGCTACCGTCGCGGTGTGGCACGACGGGAACTCGCCCTCGACCTGTTGGCTCTCGCCCTTTCTGAGCGAGAACGTCCACTTGCGCTTACTTCCATCCTGCAGGCGCTGGACCGGCTCACCACGAGGCGCCCCGAGGACGCCGATGCGCACTACGCGGCTGGACGCGTGCTCCTCCTCCTGGGTCGGGCCCAGCTCGCGATGGGCGCGTTCCGCGTGGTGACCCGGCTGCGTCCCGACTACGTGGATGCGCACTACTACGAAGCGGTCGCCCACTCGCTCATCGGCTACCCCGATGAGGCACTTGAGAAGCTCTACCGCGTGACCGAGCTCGACCCGGCGCATGCCGATGCCACCTTCGACCAAGGACAGCTCTTCTTGGCGCGTGGCGATCTGGTAGCAGCACTCGAGCGCTTTGACGCGGCGGATGCGCTGACGCCCGGCGACTTCGCCATCGCGCGCAAGCGCCTTCAGTGTCTGCTGGGTCTCGACCGGTTCGCCGAGGCGGCCACGGCGCGCGAGGCCCTGCGCGCGGCCTGGGAGGCATCGTCGGACCCGCGAGTTCGGGCGACCAAGAGCGTGGTGATCGACCAGTTTAGGGTGGGCGAACTGAAGGTATCGGCCGTAGAAACGCTTGCGCCTACCGGTGATCCGGCGGTGCTGATGTCCTTTGTTGCCAGCGATCGCGGGCGCGCCATCTTCAGCGTCAACCTCGAGACCAGCGAGCTGTTGCGGCGACAGGGAAGGCTCGCGGTTGTTGCAGTGCGTGACCGGGACACCCACTCGACCACCGAGCACGCGTACCGCGAGATGCCTGGCTACAACATCCTGCGCGTCGCTGTGCGGTCCGTCGTGCGCCGGTTCAGTGCAGCACGCCGTCGGTAGCGATTCAAGTGAGCGTGGCGAACGCACAGCCTGCCTGACGGTGCGACAAATACCAGGCCCAGCCGGGAGCAGCAGGTGTAGCTTGTGGCAGGATCCGCGGCACGGTGGTAGCGTGCCAGCCGCTTGCTAGCCCGGTGTGTAGATGCCCGCAGAATTCCCTCAAACCTTCGGAAAGTACGTGCTCTTGCGCAAGATTGCGCTTGGGGGCATGGCGGAGATCTTCAAGGCGAAGGTCGCTGGTGCGGAGGGGTTCGAGAAGGACCTCGTCATCAAGCGGATCTTGCCGCACTACACCGAAGACGACTCCTTCGTTCGCATGTTCATCGACGAGGCGTCGATCACCGCGAAGCTGCAGCACAACAACATCGTCCAGATCTTCGACTTCGATGTCCTCGACCGCTGCTACTACATCGCGATGGAGTACATCGAGGGTCAGGACCTCAAGGACGTGCTCAAGGTCGCCAAGAAGACGCCCAGCGGTCACCTCTCGGTCGCTCAGGTCGTGTGGATCACGATCGAGACCGCTAAGGCGCTGCACTACGCCCACACCAAGCAACACAAAGGGCAGCCGCTCAACATCGTTCACCGCGATGTCTCCCCGTCCAACATCATGCTCACCTACAATGGTGAGGTGAAGCTGATGGACTTCGGCATCGCCAAGGCGGCCGAGCGCAGCACCAAGACCGTCGTCGGCGCCGTGAAGGGCAAGGTCGCCTACATGAGCCCGGAGCAGGCGCGCGGCAAGCAGCTCGATGGTCGGAGCGACCTCTTCGCGCTCGCGATCATCATGTGGGAGATGCTGACCGGCAAGCGCCTCTTCCTTGCCGAGAGCGACTTCGAGACCCTCAACTCGGTGCTCAAGCTCGACGCCCCGGCCCCGTCGCGGATCAATCCCGATGTTCCGGGCGACCTCGATCTCATCTTGCTCAAGGCACTCTCTAAAGACCGTGACGAGCGCTATGCGAACGCCGAGGAGTTCGCCCGTAAGCTGACCCGCTGGTACTACTCCAACGTTGTCGATCTTGAGAAAGAGAAGCTCAAGCCGCTGATGCAGCGCCTCTTCAAGGACGAGATCAACAAGGTCGAGCGCGAGGCTGACGAGGACCGCGCGCACATCGAAGGTAGCCAGAAGCCCGCCGGCAATAACCTTGAGTCGACAGTGAATGTCCCGGCGGCGCAGACCCAGACAGGGCCTGTGAGCGAGAAAGAGACGCGGGTGGATCGCTCGGTCATGGACGCCGACTTTGTCGCTCGCGGCGCCAACGAAGACGAGACCCGCGCAATGCCTGCGCGAACAGACGGCAGCACGCGGGTTGCGCAGCCGATCACCAAGACGGCCGTGGGTCGCCCCGCTGTGGGCAGCTACCCTGCTGGACAGCAGCAGAAGAAGAGCTCGAAGGCCTGGCTGTGGGCGTTGCTGGCGCTCCTCCTGGCAGGCGGCGGAACCGCTGCGTACTTCGCCTTCAACGACGGCGGCACCTCGACCGACGACAACAAGCCCGTCAAGGTTGCCAACGACGCGACGCTGACGTTCACGGTCTCACCCCACGAGGCCAAGGTCCTCGCTGACGGCAAGGCGGTCGAGCGCGGCAAGCTTGGTGGTGTTGCGATCGGTAGCCTCGTCCGCGTAGTCGCTGAGCTTGACGGCTACGAGCGCTACGAAGAGGTCGTGAAGGTCAAGAGCCAGCACCAGCTTGTCGAGGTGGAGCTCAAGAAGCTGGAAGCGTTCCACTCGGTCGCGATCAGGCCCGGCATCACCACGGCGACGGTCTTCGTCAACGGGAAGTCGCTGGGGACCGGACCGCAGGTCTACAAGGGAAAGCTCGGCGAACTGCTCAAGATCAAGATCGTGCCTACGACCGGTGATCCGGTCCTCAAGAACGTGGTGCTGACCAAAGACGAAGCCATCATCGCCGTGGACGTGCCGACGTTGCTGGTGATGCGCGTCACGCCGGGCGATGCGCTCGTGAGCGCCACGCCAGGAGCGCTGATGGCTAAGGGCGGCGGCCTCTACGAGGTCACCGGCGTTCCGGTCGGTGCGAGCGTCACGGTCACAGCACAGCGCAACGGCTACATGACGAGCGCCAAGAGCATCGTCGTCGACGAGGCGCGCAAGGAAGTCGCGATGGCGCTTGTCGAGCAGCGTCAGGTCGCCGTGCCAGCGCCGGTACCAACCACACCACCCGTGGGCTCCCCGGTGATCTTGCCGGCGACGAGCAGCACAACGCAGCCGAGTCGGACAACGAGCACAAGCAGCTCGACCAAGCGCCGCGCGGCACCCAAGGGCAAAGGCAGCATCCGTGTTGGCGCGCGCCCGTGGGGCAAGGTCAGCTTCAACGGTAAGCCCTTTGGGACCACCCCCGTCACGATCCCCAACGTCAAGGCGGGCAGCCACAAGGTCGTGGTCACCAAGGGCAGCGACACGCGAACCAAGCGGGTGCGGGTGCGTGCGAACAAAGCCGCCAAGATCTTCGTCGACTTCACCGAATGACGATCCGTCGACGCCTCTCCACCCCCCATCTGCGCCTTGAATGCGCCTCCCGGATCGGCCGTCAGGCCCGCTAAAGACGTGGTCGACCACGAAATAGTGATTTATTGATGACTTCGCGCGGACCTGTCGATATAACGCCGCGCGCCCTGCTACAGGACCCCTGGAAGAGAATTTATGTCGCGATACACCGGACCTCGAATCAAGAAGATGCGCGCCCTCGGCGTCGACCTCCCGGGCTTGTCCCGCAAGTCGATCGAGCGTCGCCCGTACCCACCCGGCATGCACGGACCCAAGTCCCGTCGCAAGCTCTCGGACTACGCCCGACAGTTGATGGAGAAGCAGAAGCTTCGTCTCAACTACGGCGTTAGCGAGCGTCAGCTGCGCCGCCTCATGAAAGAGGCTCGTGGTGCGAAGGACCCGACGGGTAAGAAGCTCATCGAGCTGCTCGAGCGCCGTCTCGACAACGTCGTGTTTCGGGCCGGATTCGCTCACACGATCCCCGCAGCGCGTCAGCTGGTCAACCACAGCCACGTGCGCGTGAACGGCCGCAAGGTCAACATCCCGTCGTACCGCCTGCGCCCAGGTGACGTTGTCTCGTTCCGCGAGCGCAGCAAGAACCTGACGATCGTTGTCGACGCGGTTCAGAGCCAGTCGCCGCTTCGACCGGAGTGGCTCGACGTCGCTCAGAACGACCGCAAGGCATCGATGCGCGACCTGCCGACCGTTGAGTCGGTGCCATTCGCCATCGATCTGCAGCTCGTCGTCGAGTACTACTCGAAGCGTCTGTAGCAACGCTGGGGTTCTACTTGAGAGGCCGCGCCCTTTGGGTGCGGCCTCTTGTCGTTGGAGCGTTGAGACGTTGACTGCGCGGGCGGCTCAGCTGACCGCGTGCCGCAATGGGCCTCCAGGGGTCCCGATTCGCCAAGCTCGACCTGGCATCGCAGCCTTAAGTGACCAGCATTGCGCGTGGCCCTGCGGTCATGGCAACCACTCTGCTGGGGCCGGCGTATCTGCAGTGGTCCCTGAAGCTTGGCCGGAAGACCGAACTGTGGCAGTTGTCGCGCGCATGAGTTTGGATAACGACCACATCGCGCAGACCCCGCCAGTCAGTATCGCCCCCATGATGGCGCGAACAGACCGGCACTACCGCTTCATGATGCGCCAGATCACCAAGCACACGCTGCTCTACACCGAGATGGTCACCACCGGCGCCATCATCCACGGCAACCGCGAGCGGCTCTTGGGCTTCGATCCGATCGAGCACCCGATCTCACTGCAGGTCGGTGGCGACGATCCGGTCGCCCTCGCAGAGTGCGCCAGGATCGCCGAGGGCTACGGCTACGACGAGATCAACATCAACGTCGGCTGCCCGAGCGACCGGGTTCAGAACGGCTGCTTCGGTGCGTCTCTGATGGCGAGGCCTGAGCGTGTCGCGGAAGGCGTCGCTGCCATGCGTGATGCCTGCTCAATGCCAGTGACGGTCAAACACCGCATCGGTATCGACGACATCGACCAGTACGAGGACATGTTGCGCTTCGTCGACATCGTATCGGAAGCGGGGCCTGCACGCTTCACGGTCCACGCACGCAAGGCATGGCTCAAGGGACTCAGCCCCAAAGAGAACCGCAACGTGCCGCCGCTCCGACATGCCGAGGTCCACCAGCTCAAGCGGGAGCGGCCGGACCTGGCCATCGAGACCAACGGGGGCATCAAGACGCTCGACGAAGTCAGCGAGCACCTCGCAAGCGTCGACGCCGTCATGATCGGTCGCGCCGCCTACGATCACCCCTACCTCTTCACTGACGTCGATGAGCGCTTCTTTGGTGACCCAAGCGTGCGCCAGACGCGCGAAGAGGTCGTCCACGCGATGCTGCCGTATATCGCCCACTGGTGTGAGACTCGGGACACAAAGCTCCACGCCATCAGTCGGCACATGCTGATGCTCTTCAGCTACCAGCCTGGCACCCGCGCCTGGAAGCGCTACCTCTCGACCAACCCCGGCGTTGTCGGTGCCGACGGCGTCAGAGTGATGAAGGCCGCGCTGCGTACCGTCACCGATCGACCGGACGTCCCTTCGACCCAAGGCCAGCCACCCCAGAGTCGCACCGCACACGCTTAGCGGACGACGGTCGTCGAGGCCAAGAAGTGAGGACGGAGCAGCCCGCCGTCGCGCGAAACGACGATGTGTCGGGACACCTCGGGCTTCGCTCGGTGAGCGCCGCAGAGTGCAGCTCCTGACAGCTCCGCCGGCCGAGGTCAGGCTAAGGTTGGTTCTTTTTGTCCAGCTGCGTCTGGGGCAACATCGTCACGCGCTTGGTTTTGCGCGACTTCGACGACAGCGTCGTGCGGGTCGCCTTGAAGCCAGTCTTCTTGAGCGTGATCGTGATCGGACGTCCGATGTCTTCCCACTCGACCTGAAGCGGCGTGGTGCCGAGCTTCGTGGCACCCATGTAGAGCGTAGCACCAGGTGGGGCCGACTCGACCGTGACGCGGTTGAACACCGCATTCTTGTTGAGTGCCGTCACCGTCGCGCCGCCGCTGCTCTTCGGCGTGGTCGAGCTTCCCGACGTTGTCGTCGTCCCCGACGTGCCCGTCGTCGTCGTGGTCTTCTTCGTCACGGTGGGTGAGCCTGAGCCTGCCGCGAGGCGCTCGGTGATGTTGTCCGTGCGCGCATCGTCGGAGGGACGTGCGCGTCGCCGCGTCGCGCGGCGGGGCGTTGGTCGTGCGGCCCGGGCTGGAGCCTTGTAGGTCGTGGTCGTCGTTGACGCGACCACCGGCGGATCATCGAGCGAACCTGCATTGATCGCGCCGGGCGGAATCGCCCCTGACGTGGTCGACACGATCTGTCCGCCGGGTGTCGAAGGCTGGATGCCGGTCGTGACCGTCGAGCCGACTGCGGTCGAGCCAGCGGCCACCACCGTCCCCGTCGTGGCCGTCGTGCCTGTAGCGACGCCCGTGGTGCCCGTCGCGACGCCCGTGGCGCCGGTGACGGTCTTCGCAGCGCCGACAACCGTCTTCGCCGTCTTCGTAGCGCCTGCAACGACCGTTGGTGACGACTCGACCGTCAGCGCTTTGGCCTTCTTGTCGGCGTCTGCTTTCCGCTTCGCGTCCGCCTCTTCTTTCCGCTTGGCGTCAGCGACGCGTGTCGCCTCGGCAGCCTTTGCCGCTTCGGTCGCCTTTGCCTCTTCGGCAGAAGGCGTGCCGGCGCGCGTCACGACCGTGGAGCTGGCAACCACGCCGGTCGAGGGCTGAACCTGCTTACCTGCGACAGGCCTCTTCGCCCCGCTGTCCATGAAGAAGTTGTTCACTGCGAGGTAGGCCAGAAGGCCGCCGAAGATCAAGATGGCGATCGCTAGCGGCCAGAAGGCACCGCGCTTGCGCTCTTCCTCGCGCTTGATCATCGGTGCAGCTGGCGCCTGCGCGAGCGCCGCGGGATCAATGGTCTTCATCCCCAGGCTGGTCGAGGCTGGCAGCCCCTCGGTGACCGCGGTGGGGTCGTCTTGGGTGTTGCCTGTCGCCTTGACGACGGGGCCCTTCGTCTCGACAGGCTTGGCCTCTGTCTCCACCAAGTTGGCGACGAGGAGCTCCTTGGCGCCGACAACGGCTGCACCAGCAGCGGCGCCACCGGCGGCGACCTTAGCAGCTGTGCTCGACGCGGTCTTCTTGACCAGATCGGCCGAGGTCACCTGAGGTCGGTCGCTGCCACGGTCCGTCAGCGGAGCCGGTAGCTTCTGGCCAACCACAGCAGGCATCTCCGCCAAGGACGGCACGGCCGCGACCTTCGGCGGCGTACGCCGACGGCTACCGCTCTTCGTGATCGCGGTCGGAACCTCGTCAGACATCTGACGCGCAGCGGTACGCGCGGCGATCGGAGCTGCGGGCACCGGCGGCGGTGACGACGGGATGGGCGGCATGGAGGAGGGGTTGATGACAGGCATCGCCGCGTAGGTTGCCTGAGTCTCGGCACCGGCCTGGAGTCGGCGTGGCGGCTCCTGCGTGGTGCGACGCGACGGCGCCTTGCGCGGCGTGCTCGGCTTCACCTCGGCCGCACCGGTCACAACCGGTGCCGTACGGCAGGCCTCGAGCGCCTCAAGAGCACGCGAAGCACCGTCGGGGCGATTCCATGGCTTCTTCTCGAGGCACTTCATGATCAAATCGACAAGCGGCCCACGAAGCTCGCTGCCTTTCGCCTCGGGCGGCGACGGCATCTTGACGGAGTGAGCGACCAAGTAGTCTGCGGGAGACGGCTCGTTGAAGACCGCGCGGCCGGTCAGCATCTCGTAGAGGATCCCGCCAACGGCGTAGATGTCGGCGTGCCCGGTGACGCCCTTTCCACGCGCCTGCTCGGGCGCCATGTACTTCGGCGAACCAAGAATCGCACCGCGCGCGGTGACCATCGACTCCGATTTCGGCTCGTTGACGATCTTGGCAACACCGAAGTCGAGGATCTTGACGACGTCCTTTCGGCGGCCGGTCTCGGTGATGAAGATGTTCTCAGGCTTGAGGTCGCGGTGAATCACCCCGTGCTCGTGCGCTTCGGCGAGTGCATCGAAGATCTGCGCGCCAACGTGCACGATCCGGACGGGATCGACCGGCGCGTCGTCGGCGATGACCTGCGCGAGCGTTCGTCCGTTGACGAGCTCCATCGCCATGAAGAGCTGGCCCTCATCGGACTGACCGAAGTCGAAGACGCCCACGATGTTGGGGTGGATCAGCGACGCGATGGCGCGACCCTCACGCTGGAACCTCGCGACGACGGCGAGGTCGAATGCTAGCTCCGCGTTGATGACCTTGAGTGCGACCTGACGACCAACCCGGATCTGGGTCGCTCGATAGACCGATCCCATGCCGCCGCTGCCAAGCAGCGCGTCGACCCGGTAGCGGTCTTGGAAGACCGTTCCGATGAGGGTCGTGGGATCATTGGGCCGATAGCGCGTGGCGTCGACTGTTCCGAAACCGTCGTTGCGGCAAGTCATTGCCGTGGTCTCAGTGCCGCATTGTGGACAGATTCGCATAACTACCCTTCCGGAGGACCGGAGGAGAGGGTTTCTCGCTCAGTGATGATCGTCGATGTTGAAGGTGCCTCCGAGCTAGGTAGTACGGATCACGTCGTGATTCGATCTGAGCAGCTCGTCTGGTTCTTCTCTGAGGACGGACCGAGTGTATTCCGGTTCCGCTAGCGAACAAACCAGCTTTCGGCCGTTTTGTCACCGGTTCGGAGGACGATTTGAGATCTGAAACTCGTGCCGGCGCCGGCGCGTTTTTCGTTGGTTGGCCGTCTGTCAGCAGACGAGCGCATCGATTCTGGGGTTACGCCGCGGCGTCACAAACCCGCAGCATCAGGCCAAGAGCGGCACCCGCTCGCTGGCGTTTACCCGCCGGAGCTACAGGCTAAGGCGCTTGAATGCCTTCTCCGGAATGCCCTTGATCACGCCCATGATGGCACGCCAGAAGCTCGGGTAGTAGAGCACGTCGACCCTGCGGCGAGCTGCCTCGAAGATGGCTGCGCTGGCTGCCTCAGGCGAGGCCACTGGGATCTTTGTGGCCATGCCGTAGGTCATGCGCGTGTCGACAAAGCCGAGCTTGGCCGTCATGACGTGCACGCCCTCGCTGTGCAGGCGATTACGGAGGCCCTGAAGGTAGAGCCCAAAGGCGCCCTTTGCGCTTCCGTAGATGTAGTTGCTCTTCCTGCCGCGGTCGCCAGCGACCGAGCCCACGCCGACGATCGTGCCGGCGCCGCGGGACGTCATCTTCGCCGCGAGCGCCTCGCAGATGCTCACGGCCCCAGTGTAGTTCACATCGATGACGCGCTTGGCGTCCGCAAAGCTCTCCTGGGAGCGATCTTGGTCGCCCATGTCACCGAACGCTAGGATCGCCGTGGTGACGGGGCCCAGCTCAGCCTCGACGTGGTCGATGAGACCGCTGTGGTCATCGGTTGCTAGTGCGTCGAAGCGCCCAGCAAGCGCCTTCACTTGATGGCGCACCGCCAGATCGGCGGCGATGCGCTCCGCTTCCTCGACGTCCCTCGCAGCCACGAAGACCTTGTCGCCTGACTCAGCGTAGCGCTGGGCGATCTGTTGAGCGATCCGCGAGGTCGCGCCTAACACGAGCGTTGTCATCACACCCCTCCCATGCACAGGCCAAGTCTGCGGCCGAGGTCCGACCGAAAGACGCCTGTCGGGTCCCACGTGTCCCGCACGTCTCGCCAGGCTTTCCAGTCCGGGTACATCGCGCGGAACGTGTCTGGCTCGAGTCGAGCGTCCTTGCCCAGGTAGACGCGCCCGCCGGCCTCGACCACGATGCGGTCAAGCCGATCGAGAAGCGCCAGCAGAGGGTCGCCGTAGTTGGCGAAGTCCAGCGCGAGCGTCACACCCGGCATCGGAAACGACAGGCCGCCGTTGTCCTGCGCGCCAAACTCTTTGATGACCGCCAGAAACGATCCCATGCCGCTGGACGTGATCGCTTCGAGCACCGCGCGAAGCGACCGGTGGTCGGGCTCGCGCGGCACGACCAGCTGGTACTGTAGAAAGCCGCGCTTCCCATAGATGCGGTTCCAGTTTCGGATCGCGTCGAGCGGGTAGAAGAAGGGCTCAAAGTGCACCACGCTCTCGTGACTGCCCTTCGGATGGCGACGGAAATAGACCTCGTTGAACGTCTTGATGCTGGCCTTGTTGAGCAGCCAGCTCGGGCCGTCGACCGGCACGTCGAGGAACGGCGCCAGCACGTCTTTCGCTACGCCAACGACACCTTCGTTGCCGTCGATGTGCGGGCGAGCATGCCGGCCGCGCATGAAGATCCCGCGGCCCATCCCCTTGCCCGTGGTGACGCAGTCGATCCAGCTCACGGTGTGGGTGAAGTCAGCGCTCTCGGCGCTGACCTCAAAGAAGTGGTCGAGGTTCTCGACGCGCACGGACTCCATCTCGATCCACGGGCTGTGGATCGGGACGAGCTGCACCTCCATCGAGAGCATGAGACCGGTCAGCCCCATGCCGCCGACGGTCGCCTTGAAGAGCTCCGGTTCGTTTTGAGCGTCGCAGATGACCACGTCGCCCGAAGCCGTCAGCAGCTCGACGCGCCGGACGTGGTTGGACCAGCAGCCATCCACGTGGTGATTCTTGCCGTGGATGTCGCACGCGAGCGCCCCGCCAACGGTCACAAACTTCGTGCCAGGCGTCACTGGCGGAAACCACCCGCGTGGCACGAAGGTCTCGAGGATGTCCTCGATGCTCACGCCAGCCTCACAGCGCAGCCAGCCTGTTTCGGGGTCGAACGCCAGCATGCGATCGAGGCGGCGGGTCAGCAGCACCTTGCCGTCACGCAGCAACGCCGCATCGCCGTAGCTACGGCCAAGACCGTGCGCCAAGAGACCCGAGGCATCGCGATCTGCGAACGCCGCCATCACCTCCGACCGACGCTCGGGTCGCCCGACTCTCGCTGGGACACGCGGGTAGCGCCCCCATCCCCACAGCTCGCGTTCCGTCCACTGGGCCATTGGCCACTCCTTACGCGTCGTCAGTGCCCACACAGAGCCATGGCGCACGCGTCGTGTGCGTGTGGCGGGGAATCTAGTGGGGCGTATCATCGAAAACTAGCAAAATCTCGACGTTCGGCGCTCCCGCGGTCCGCACCGCATGCGACTGGAAGCGAGCCGCGGCAGCGAACGCGGAACCACGCGACGGCGACCGTCGCGACAGCCAGCACGACACCACGGGGCCATTTCTGGCACTTTTAGATTGACCCGGAGCGCGGATCCCGCTTTGCTGTCGACTATGGCAAACGACATCGACGACAGCGAGCTCCAACGACGCGTCGTCCACGCGCTCGTGCGCCCCGCCGTCAAGGTCGCTGCCGCGTTCCGTGTTCCTTTAGGGGACGTCACGAACCTCGTTCAGATGGCGTACTTTCACTCGCTTCGCAGCCAAGGCCTACGGGTCAAAGCCGTCGGCGAGCGGCTTGCGATCAGCGAGCGCACTGCCAAGCGCCTTGCCAAGCAGCTGCGCGAGAACTTCTTGGACTCGGAGCGACGCTACGACCTGCCCGTCCGGATCGAGTTCATGCTGTGGGCTCAGCCGATGAGCCGCACCAAGCTCAAGCAGGTCATGACGGGGGTCCCAAGCGGCGACATCGACCTCGCTGTCGAGCAGCTGCTCTCGGAGGGTCGGGCCGAGGAACGACCTGGCCGGACCGCTGTGCTGGTCGCCAACCGCGCCGTCAACACGCTGGTCCGCGACTCCTGGCTGAACCGAATCGGCGGCCTCAACAGCTTCCTGACGAACCTCGCCGATGCGGTCTACGGCAGGTTCTTTCGCGACGAACCCAAGACCTTTGCCCGCACCATGAGTTTCCTCGTAGCAGACGACGATGTCGACGAGCTGAGCAAGCTCTTCACGGACGTCATCGTTCCCGCCGTCCAAGCGATCGACGAGCGCGCCAAAGAAGGCGACTCCGAGGCCTACAGGATGTCGATCTGCTGGGCACCCTTCGATTATCTCGAGCACGACCAAGGGGAGGACGAGTCATGAAGACGTCCCCAACGCTTTCCTACCGCTCAGCCCTCATGACCCTCAGCCTTGGCCTGTTGGTCGGGGCGGGCTGCCTGAGCGACGACTCGCCGGGCGAGCTGCCTACGGTCGACTGCGGCGACGGCGACCCAGTCGCGTTCGACGGCGAGACGTTCTGCGTCTACGACGACGCCCTGATCATCGAGGGCTTCCTCTGTCCCGAGGCCGTCCCCCATGAGTTTGACGCTGACGGCGCTGTCGTTTGCGGTCCGTCGACGACCGAGCCCTCCGGCGGCGTCGACGCCGTGGTCCAGGTCTGGCAGCAGGGCATGACCGATCCCGACACCAGCGACGACACGGCCTCAGACGTGACCGACGATGTCTCCGACGCGAGCGGCGAGGACACGGTGGCGGACACGAGCGGACCGACGCTCACGGCGTGCGAGAGCAACCTGATGCAGGCCGCGGGCGACGCTGTCGCCATCGCTGGCAAGACGGGATGCGTCGTCGACACGGTCTGCGGCGAGGGTCTGGGACTCAACGTCGCATGCGATGACGGCAACAGCTGGTGCCGCTGCTCGCAGGGCGATGTGCGCTGCGTCGCGTGGTCAGCGGGCAGCTGTGGCGCGCTAAACAGCGACGTGGGTGGTCCCTGTGAACAGAGCCTAGGCGAGGGTGTGTGCGCCGAGGGCGCCTACTGCTTTGAGGACATCCAGCCCTACCCCGGTGAGTGTCGCGCCCTCGACCCGCTCTGCGCGCCTGGCGGCTGCTACACCCACGGCGACTGCGCGGACGGCCGCTGCGAGGGCGGCTCCCGAACCACCGGCACGCTGGGCCGTTGCTACGCCGCCCATGACGTCACCACGTGCTACGGCCCTGGCGGATGTCCGGAGGGTTGGACCTGCGAAGGCGCCGCGGGCTGCGCAGCATGCACCGACTGCCCGGACGACGCCCCAGGCCAGTGCGTCTCCGACGGCATCGAAGACCTTTCGCTCTTCGCGCCAGCCGGGGTCTACGCCAGCCAAGCGCCGATCCCAATCGGCTGGGCGCTCGGTGACGATGCTCCCAAAGAGGTCTACTTCACGTGCCCGACCTTCGCGCTCGAGGTCCGCAACGAGCTCAACGGCGAGTGGCAGCGACTCTCTGACGAAGACTGCAGCGAGACCTTTGTCGTGCTCTACCCAGGCCAGCTGCTCAGCCGTGAGGCTGTCTCGTTCATCCCCGACCCTGAGCTCGGCTACCGCTGGGGCCGCGTGGTCGGCACCTACTACACCGACTGCTCGCCCACCACGGGCATCACGTCGTGTCAGAACGGTCCGACGGAGGTGACCAGCGCGCCGTTCCTCGTTGAAGCGGGCCCCTAAGCGACGCTGCTAGGGCGTCGCTTGGACCTTCGACGGGCGCTCGGTCGCCACGCTGCGGGCAAACTCGGCAATGGCTTCTTCCTGCGACGTCGTCTCGATCGAGCCGGGGCGGAGCTCTCGGACGTGGGCGATCGCATCCGCTGCGCTCATGCCCTCGTAGACAAAGTGCGCCGCGAGCATCGTGCCCGTCCGACCCATGCCAGCGCCGCAGTGAACAGCGAGCTTCTCGCCGCGCTCGACGTGATTGGCCGCCAGCTTGACGAACGTCCACATCTGCTTTTGCGTCGGCGCCGTGAAGTCCTTGATTGGCAGGCGTGTCATCGTGAGGCCGTGGCTTCCAACGAGCTCATGGTCGAGGCTGCGCTCCGTCAGCGACACAAGCTTCGTCACACCCTGTGACCAGAGGTAGCCGAGCGTCTTCTTCGCCCGATCTCCCGAGCCGGGGTTGGCAAGACCGGCAATGGTCGGCTGAACCCACGAAAAATTCGACGGTTTCCAGACGACCTCGGACGCTGAAGGCGCCAGGGTGGTTGACGCCTGGATCGGTTCTTCGTCAAGGCAGCCCGCGATCCCGCCCGCGACCACAACCAGAGCAACAATCATGCAACGTGTATTCATGGTCGCGAGGTTAGCGGATTCCCGCCTAAGGTGCACGGTCCTGGGTCAGGCGACGACGATCGGCGAGATTCGCGGTTACTAACCCGTGCCATATTCGGGTCTTGCCCGTCGCGTGCGCACGGTCGTCAGGCTAGGTTGGCCGAGCTGACCGTGGCGTCGTGTCAGCAGACCGGCAACACCGGGAGCTGGGTTGACGACCGCATCCGAGACCATACCGCTGTTCGAGCGCGGCATCCGGGTATTTGACCGGTGGCTGCCGCGGCCGGTGGTGGACGTTGCAGCAGAGCGCTGGCGCGGACGTCTCGTGGTCCTCTTCTTCGCGATCTCTCTCGTGTCGTCGGTCGGCTACTCGCTCAGCGACGTTGCGGCGGGCCGGTTCCCTCCGATCGGCAGCTTTGTGGCGCCTCTCGTGATGCTCGCCGCAGTTGGGTTCATGTGGCGTCTGGGATCGACGGTCCTCGCAGGCCACATCGTCTGTGGACTCCTCTGCCTCACCGCCGTGCTGTACTTGCTCGAGATGGGTGGCGTGCGCTCGACGTCGTTCAGCATCCTCCTGCTCGTTCCCATCAGCAGCTTCGCGCTGCTGAGCTTCCGCGCGGCCTATGCGTGGTGCGCCGTCGGCGCCGTCATTGCTGCCGTGTTCTTCATGCTCGACTACTCGGGCGTCACCTTGACGCCTGGCCCCGGCGCCGACGTTATCGGCAACCGCAACTTAGTGGCCGTCATCGTCGTCTTGACGCTGACGACCATGTGGTTCGCCTACTCGCGCGACCAGGTCCGCAATGAACGACTTCGAACCTCCGAGCGCTTGCGCGAGCTCCGCAGGCAGCGCCTCGATGCCCACGCTGTCGCGCTGACCTACGAGCGCACTCAGCGCCAGTTCCTCCACAGCATCGATCGTGAGATCCGCACGCCTCTCAACAGTCTCGTGGGCGCTGCCGATCTGCTCGCCGGCGAGCAACACAACGCGACCTCGTCAGAGCTGTCCGCAACTCTCCATGAGAGCGGACACGCCCTTGTCCACGTCGTCAACGACCTGCTTCACCTGGCCGAGTCCGAGGCGGGCGTGGTGGAGCTGGTATCCGCGCCTGTTGACCTCGAGGGACTCTGCCGCTCCCTCGTGAGCGCAACAAGCTCGCAGGTCGACCCTGCTCTGGTCACGGTCACCCTCGACTTCGACGCTCACAGCTGGGTCGTCGGCGACGCCCAGCGGCTCCGCCAGGTGCTTGAGAACCTCTTGAGCAACGCCACCAAGTTCACTCAAGCCGGCACGGTGCGCCTTGTTGTGCGCTCCGAAGGCGACCAGACGGTCTTCTCTGTCGCTGATACCGGACCAGGCATCGACCCGTCTCAGCTTGAGCGGATCTTTGAGCCCTTCGTCCAGTGCGACGCATCGACCACGCGGCGTTTCGGTGGCACAGGCCTGGGGCTGGCGATCTGCCGCGAGCTTGCGACGCTCATGAACGGGACGGTGACCGCAACGAGCACGCCTGATACGGGCTCGGTGTTCACGTTCTCTGCGCCGCTGCCCCCGACCGACGGGGCGCCGTCGCTACCTGGTCGTGTGTCGCTCGGACGACCGAAGACCCCGGGAACCTCCACCGGCCTCGTGCTGGTAGCCGAAGACAACATCGCCAACCAGCAGGTCATCGGCCAAATGCTGACGCGCCTCGGCTACACGCATGTGCTGACGTCCAATGGAGCGGAGGCTGTGGAAGCGTTCGCGTCCAGTCGCTTCGACGTGGTCCTGATGGACTGCCACATGCCCATCATGGACGGCTTCGAAGCGACCGCCCGAATTCGCGACAGCCCCGAGGGACGTGACGTTCCGATCATCGCGGTAACGGCGGATGCGACCGCTGGCAATCGGCGGCGCTGTCGCGAAGCGGGGATGCTCACGATGGTGGCCAAGCCCATCACGGTCGGTAAGCTCCGACAGGTCTTGGATGGCCTCCAGGCTGGTGAATGAGCGGTGATAGCAAGCGCGGCATCGTCGAGAGCATTGCTCGGGTCGTTGTCGGCGTCGGCGGTATCGCGCTTGTGGTTCGTTATGCAACAGACGGCATCGGCTACCCGTTTTGGGATACGTTCGGTTTCGTCGCCGTCGCGCTTGCCACGCTCTTGGTCTTGCGGGTCACGGAGGGTGGCCAAGCCGGCGCCCACACGCTCCTAGGCGGAACCTTCGTGTTGATGGTGATCACGGGCATCGTCGCGCCGGTACCTGGGCATGCTGAGTCCGTCAGGTTCTGCGCGGTCGCACCAGCGGCGATCGCTCTTGTCGGCGTCAGGCCTGCCGTGCCGTGGTGTCTGGCAGCGATTGCGGCGCCCATCGTCATCCACGTCACGGTTGACGCGCCGCCGATGACCGCACGACTCGATCCTCTGGCGTCGGCCGCACTCTTCGTCGTCATGTTCCTGATCGCGCGGGTCTTTGCGCGCTCACGACTCCAGGAAGACGCGTTGATCGACCGGGCGATCCTGAGCCTGTCGAAAGAGACCGCTGAGCTCGAGACGGCGCGCCAAGCGACCCAGGCGGCCACCGCAGCCAAGGACCGCTTCGTCTCGCACATCAGCCATGAGCTGCGCACGCCCCTCAACGGCATTCTCGGGATGGTGGACCTGCTCCACCTGCAACCGAATGCCTCGACCCTGGCGCCACATCTCGCGACCATCGAGTCTGCCAGTAACGAGGTGCTCGGCCGGTTGAACCAGGTGCTCGACTACGCGCGCGCGAGCTCGGGCGAGATGGTCCTTGAGGCCCGCTCGTTTGATGTGGTCGCGGTCATCGAACGAGCGGTC
>CALHXW010000408.1 GCA_938040325.1 uncultured bacterium
GCCGCACCTTCCCAGCCGGTGGTCTCAAGGACGCCGAGTGCATCGCTAGCAAGCTCGTAGCGGAAGAGAAGCTCATGGGTCGGTCCATCGGGCTGCGCCAAAAACTGCGCGTCGTGGACGAGCGTCCCGGGCACGGTGAAGTTCGCGAGTACCTCGACGATTGCGCCGTCACCAAAAGGCGGCAGCTTTAGGGTGTAGCTGCGTTGCCCTGGATCGACGGTCTCCGCGCTGTCGGCCAGGTCGCACTGAGCCGACATCGTCGTCGCCAGGTCGCCGCCGAGCACGTGAAGCGAGGTGCCGGTGTGGGTGGCGCCCTTTGGCAGCAGCAGCGTCAGCGTTGCCGGCGCCGGCCGGCCGTAGCGGGTGACGGCGAGGTGCCAGGCAACACGACTCTCTGCCGATGAGGCCGGCGACGCGGTGTCGACCGTGGCCTCAAAGTGTCGGCGAATGTAGACGATGGTGTCCCGGTCGCCCGACCACTCGTCCCGCTCGGCGCTGAGCGCCTCGGCGTCAAACCTCGCGGTTCGTGGGCCATCGGTTGACGCACAGCCGGCGACAGCGAGTGCGGCTACCAACATGCTCAGTCGCAACATCGAATCCTCTCTGGTCGGGCTGTGGCATGCCCTATGGGGTTGGGATGGTCAACGAATGGCGTGGATGACGCGCCAGGAGGCATTGCGGGTTCCGCACCCGCTACCTTCTGTTGATGAATGCGATGCGAGTCGCCAGCGCTTCTGATAAATAGGCGGTGAGCAGGAGGTAGCGCCAGTGGCTGAGCAGACCATTCCCGTCGTCGACCTGAACCAATTCACGCATGGTGATGCGTCTCACCAAGCTGCGTTCGTGAGCACGCTGGGCGAAGCGCTTGTCGAGTACGGCTTTGTCGCCGTTGACAACCACGGCGTCGATCGCGCGGCGCTGGCAGCGATGTACCGAGAGATTCGGACGTTCTTCGACCTGCCAAAGGACGTGAAGCGTCAGTACGAGCGCCCGGAAGGGGGACGGCAGCGCGGCTACACAGCCCTCGGCCAGGAGCACGCCAAGTACCACGACGTGCCCGACATCAAAGAGTTCTGGCACGTAGGCCCGGAGATCCCGGTCGGCCATCCGCTCAAGGGCATCGTCCCCGACAACATCTGGCCAACCGAGGTCCCAGGCT
The DNA here is from genome assembly GCA_938040325.1 of uncultured bacterium. GTDB lineage: Bacteria > Myxococcota_A > UBA9042 > PHBI01 > PHBI01 > CALHXW01. The sequence continues at coordinate 1,160 of CALHXW010000408.1, forward strand.
TCGCCGAGGCGGCGCAGGGGTTGTTCGCGACGCTCCACAGCTCAGCGTGTGTGCTCCTGCGCGCCATCGCCCGTTTCTTGGATGCCGAAGAGGACGAGTTCATCCGGATGGTCGACGGCGCCAACACCATCCTGCGCATGATTCGCTACCCCGTGCCCGAGGCCGTCACGATGCCCAAAGATGCGGTCTGGGCAGCGCAACACGAAGACATCAACGTCATCACGCTGCTGCCCGAGGCGACGGACGCCGGGCTGCAGCTGCTCCGACGTGACGGCACATGGATGCCCATCACCCCGATTCCCAACCAAGTCATCGCCGACTCTGGCGACATGCTCGAGCGCCTCACCAACGGGCTGATTCCGTCGACCACGCACCGTGTCATGGCGCCCGAGCGCGTCGAGAAGCCGCGCTACTCGATGCCCTACTTCGTGCACGCCGTGCCCGACTACGTGCTGACGCCCTTGCCCGGGACCGTCACCGACGCACGGCCCCGCCGCTGGGAAGACGTCACCGCCCACGAGTACCTGATGGAGCGCCTGGCTGAAATTGGGCTCGCGACAAAAGACTCTTGACAGCGAAGAGGCCCTGCCTTACTTATCGCCTCCCCTGACGCGGGGTGGAGCAGTCTGGTAGCTCGTCGGGCTCATAACCCGAAGGTCGTCGGTTCAAATCCGGCCCCCGCAATGTCAACGTACGAACGCCTCGACCTCGGTCGGGGCGTTCGTCGTTTCAGGACCACTCAGCCCGCCAGCGCCCTCAGACAGCCGCAAAGCCAGGTGCTACCTACACTTCGCACCTGGTGCCACCTTCGTTTCGCACCCAGCACGCATCTCCCTAGAACTTCAGTGGTTCTGCACCACGCCGCAGGGCACACACACACTGCAACATACCGCCCCGATGCGGTTTTTTAGGAAATTTGTAGGGCGTGGCGCCAACCGGCGCTAATCTGCGCGCCAGCGGCACGGAACTTGCTGGGATTCGGTCGCGACAGAACGCTCAGGCGTGTGCCGCCTGAAGGAGACAATCGCGTGCAGCAGACCAAGACACCGACAGAGTACCGAGTCGACGACCAAGAGCTCTTGCTCGACGTCTACAAGAAGCTCATGTGGAACCGGCTGGTGCCGAAGATTCCAGCGTCGATCGCGCCAAACACCATCACCATCCTCGGCCAGGTCGCAGCGATGTTGGTGGTCGTGACGTCCTACGCGGCCGTTGTCGCGGGGATGCCGCTCCTCTACCCGGTCAGCGCGTTGCTCTTGCTCGCCTACCTGACGGCCGACAACGTCGACGGCGCCCATGCCCGCCGCACCGGACAGGCCAGCCCCCTCGGCGAGTTTCTCGACCACGGTCTGGACGGACTCGCGAGCGGCGCGGTCCTCGTCACAACCTGCCTCGTCCTCCGCGTCGACGGCGTCGCGATGGTTCTATTGTGCGCGCTCGGCGCGCTCGGGTTCCTGCTGCTGTTTTGGGAGCAGTTTCGGACCGGGCTCCTCGTGATTCCAAAGGTCAGCTCGACCGAGGGCGTCACCTTCCTCATGGTCATCCAGCTCTCGATGTGGCTGCTCGGCGATCCCGCCTACCTCCACTTCTCGATGACCGAGGTCAACGTCGCAACGGTCATCATCGGCATCGTGCTGGTCGGGTACGCGGCCGCCATGGCCCCACCTATCGTGCGTGCGCTCGGCCGCAACGTGTCGCCGCTGGAGCTCTTGGGCCCGGCGTCACTCGCCGCGGCGTGCGTCGCGTTCGCCGTGCTGGGCGCCGAAGCGCTGATTCCGGCTGTCGCAGTGAGCGTGCTGGGCGCCGAGGTGGTCTGCCGCATGATCGTGCTGCGGCACCGCGGGCAGGAAGGTCCCATCTTGACGCGCTGGCATGCGCTCATCGCGCTTCCGCTGGTGGGCGCCCTCGCCGCGCCTGATGCTTGGACCGTCACCGGCTGGGCAACGCTTTCGATGTTCACGACGGTCACGCTCTACGCCATCACCCTGGTCCGCGGAGCAAGCACCCTGATCGCTGGGAGCGAAGCCACCGCGTGAGCGAAGCGGCGCCCACGGCTCGCCGAGCGATTCTTGGGCGACAGCGGCGCGGCCTCGACGTGCGCCCGTTCGGTGAAGTCGTGCGTCGGCGCGCGTTCTGGACAGGCTACGGCGGACTCTTCGTCACGTTCTGCGTCACGGGGCTTGTGATTGCGCTCCTCATTGGCTGGGTGCTGATCTGGGCCAACGATGGTGACGGCGCCAACGTCCTCTGGATCGTCCTTGGATCGGTCGGGTTCAGCCCCATCCTCATCTTGCCTGGTATGTTGCTCAACAGGCTCCGCGCCAACGAGCGCCTGCGACGCGCCGAGGCGACCTTCTTGACCGGCGCCAGCCACAACCTCCGTACGCCACTTGCAGCGATCAAGACGGCAGCCCAGACCCTTAACGGCACGGAGCTTGAGCCCGGGATGAAGCGACGGCTTGAGTTCGCCATCCTCCACGAGGTCCAGCGCTTGGAGCTTCGCATCGACAACATCTTGGAGACCACGCGACTCGACCTGGAGCGTCGACGCTTCAACGGCGAACCGATCGAGCTCGGAGAGTTCGTCGAGGCTCGGCTTGACGACGCACGGTGGGCCTTCGCCGCTCGCGGGGGGCAGGCCACCTTTGCTGCCGGTCCGCGGGTGCACGTCATGGCTGACAGCCGCGCGCTCGCGCTGCTCTTCGATAACCTCATCGACAACGCGCTGAAGTACTCGGACGGGCCACCTGTGGTGCACGCAAGCGTGGCGCTTCGCGGAGGACGCGCGATCGCACGCGTCGCCGACGAGGGCATCGGGTTCGAGCAAGACCAAGCGGAGCTGCTCTTCGTACGGTTCCGACGAGGCGACACGGGCCGGCCTGGCAACGGCCTGGGGCTCGCGTTGGCGCGGGCGATTGCCCGTAGTCACGGAGGTGACCTCACCCTCATGAGCGACGGCAACGGCAAGGGGACGACCGCAGAGGTCGCGATGCCTATCAGCCGGCCGACCTCTTCGGCCGAAGACACCGCAGGGAGCTCCCGATGACACCCGCACGCCTGCTCGTGGTTGAGGATGACCCAACGCTCGGACTGAGCCTGCAGCTTGCGCTGTCTGCTGAGGGCTACGACGTCACCACCGTCGGCACGCTGGCTGCCGCGCGCACGGCTATCGATACGTCCGCGTTTGACTTGGTCCTGCTGGACCTAGGGCTGCCAGACGGCGACGGCTTAGAGCTCTGCGCAGCGATGCGCCAAGAGAGAAACTTTGCGCCGATCATCGCCCTGACGGCGCGCGCAACGATCGAGGCGCGGGTCGAAGGTCTCGGCGCGGGCGCTGACGACTACGTGACCAAGCCTTTCGACCTGCCTGAGCTGCTCGCGCGGATCGCTGCGCGCCTGCGCCGGCGACAGTGGCCGAAGGCGTCGCTTCGCCTTGAGCTTGGTCGGCTACGGGTCGATTTTGCAGCGCGGCAGGCCACATGTGACGGCGAGCCGGTCTCGCTGAGCGAGCTTGAGCTTCGCTTGCTGCGCTTTCTTCACGAGCGGGAAGGCACGGTGGTCAGCCGAGAGCAGCTACTCACGGACGTGTGGGAGCTCCCCGCCACGAGCAAGACACGCACGATCGACACGTTCGTCTACCGTCTGCGAAAGTTCATCGAACCCGACCCGCGCGTACCAAAACATCTGTTGAGTGCTCGCGGCGCAGGCTATCGACTGATTCTCTAAGCGACAGCGTCCACGACATCGTCGCACGTGGCGGGACGCGATGTTACAAGGCGGACGCTCGGCGGGCGGCGCCGGGAAACAGGTGAGGAGAGACCATGGCGAAAGCGATCGTGATCGGTGCGGGATTTGGGGGACTTGCGGCAGCGCTGCGGCTGAGAGCCCGCGGATACGACGTCGAGGTCATCGAAGCACTCGACGAGCCAGGTGGGCGCGCACGCGTCTTCAAGCGCGACGGCTACACGTTCGATGCCGGACCGACCGTCATCACGGCACCCGTCCTCTTCGACGAGCTCTATGAGCTGTTTGGCAAGAAGAGCTCCGACTACTTCGACTTGGTTCCGGTCGACCCGTTCTATCACGTGGTCTTCAACGACGGCTCGAGCTTCGACTACGTTGGGGACGAGGACCGGCTGATCGAGCAGATCCGCGCGCTCTCGCCTCAAGATGTCGATGGGTACCGTCGCCTTGCAGACCACTCACGACGCATCTTCGAGGTCGGCTATGAGCAGCTTGCCGACGTGCCATTCTCGCGGGTCAGCGACATGCTGCGGGCTGTGCCGCAGATGATGAAGCTGTCGAGCCACCGAAGCGTGTATGGCCTCGTCTCGCACTACCTCAAAGACGAGCGGCTTCGGCAGGTGTTCTCGTTTCAGCCGCTGCTGGTGGGCGGCAACCCGTTCCAGACGAGCTCCATCTACATGATGATTCACTGGCTCGAGCGCAAGTGGGGCGTTCACTTCGCGATGGGTGGCACGACGGCCATCGTCAACGGGCTTGTGAAGCTACTCAAGGAGGTCGGCGGCGACGTGACGCTCTCGTCACCGGTGGAGCAAATCCTTGTGCGCGGAGACCGCGCCTGCGGCGTTGTGACGGCTGATGGGAGGCGCCACGACGCTGATATCGTCGTCGCAAACGCAGACCCCTCTGTGGTCTACCGGCGCATGCTGGAGCCCCGCTACCGCAAAAAGCACAACGATGCGCGCATCGGACGTATGCGGCAGTCGATGAGCCTCTTCGTCGCGTACTTCGGCACGAAGAAGGCCTACCCCGACGTCAAGCACCACACCATCCTGCTCGGGCCCCGCTACAAGGGCCTGCTCGATGACGTGTTCAAGAAGAAGGTGCTCGCTGACGACTTCTCTCTCTACCTCCACCGACCGACCGGGACCGACCCGTCGCTGGCTCCGCCCGGCCACGAGTCGTTCTACGTCCTGTCACCTGTTCCCAACAATGAAAGCGGCATCGACTGGCGCGAGCATGAGCAGGCCTACCTCGACCGCATCATCGATTCGCTTGAGCAACGCCTGCTGCCTGGCCTCCGTGAGAACATGGAGACCTGCTTTTCGGTGACGCCCGACTACTTCGAGACGACGATGCGCAGCGCGTCTGGCGCCGCATTCGGCCCCGAGCCTGTGCTCTGGCAGTCGGCCTACTTCCGCTACCACAATGTCTCCGAGGACGTCCCCGGCCTCTACTTCGTGGGCGCCGGCACGCACCCGGGCGCTGGACTCCCCGGCGTGCTGAACACCGCAAAGGTCCTCGACCGAGTTGTTCCTGCTCCAGCGCAGCGTCGAACAGGCACGCGTTGACTCCTGAGACCCTGGCAGAGTGCCGAGCGATCATGGCGCAGCATGCCCGGTCCTTCGATCGCGCAGGGCGCTTCCTGCCCGAGCGGGCGCGCAACGCAGCCGCCGTCGTGTACGCCTTTTGCCGTCTCGTCGACGACGCCGCCGACGAAGCGCCCGACCGCGACACGGCAACTGCCGAGCTCGACCGGCTCCGCCGTGCGCTCGACGACGAGGCGCGAGGGGTTGCCAGCGGACACGCCATTGTCTCGGCGTTCGTCGAGGTCGCTCGCGACGGTGTTGCCACCGCCGAGAGTCTCGGCGCGGCCCGTGAGCTCATCGTGGGCGTGGAGAGCGACCTCGACGAGGTACGAATCCCCGATGACCAAGCGCTCTTGCGCTACTGCTACCGGGTTGCCGGCACCGTCGGTCTGATGATGTGCGACGTCTTGGGCGTCACCAACCCTCGCGCCCTGCCCTACGCCATCGATCTCGGCGTCGGGATGCAGCTCACCAACATCTGCCGAGACGTGGCCGAGGACGCTGCTCGAGGTCGCATCTACCTGCCTGCGACGCGGTTGGTCGCGGCTGGACTGGTTCCTGACGACCTGGCTCGCGGCGACGCACCAGCAGGGCCTGTCGCGCTGGTGGTCTCTGACCTTCTTGAGCTGGCCGACCGGTACTACGCGTCCGGACTCGAAGGCGCGCCCTTCATCCCTTGGCGCACACGCTACGCGATCTTCGTGGCGGCACACCTCTACCGCGCTATCGGTCATCGTCTGCGAGCGCGGGGTTCCAACGCCCTCGCGGGTCGAACCGTCGTGCCAAAGAGCGACAAGGCCCTGCTTCTTGCCGAGGCTGCCGCCGGCTACGTCCGCTCGCTGCGGCGGGCCCCGGCCCCCCACGAGAGCGCGCTACATACGGCACTGGCCGGGCTTGCCGGCTGTGCACCCATCGTCCATCGTCACGCCCATGGTTGACCGAGCTTCTACCGTTATGGCGCAACGCTTGCCGCGGCCTGCGAGCGCCGTGCGAACCGGTTGTCCTGCGAGCACCACGGAGAGCGGGTAAGGCATGAGCACGACCTCGACCAAGGAACGACCCGCGATTGGCCTGGTGCTGTCCGGCGGCGGCGCACGAGGTGCGTTCGAGGTCGGCGTGCTCGCGTGGATCGCCGACCATATGCCCGAGGTGCTTGAGCACGTGCGGGTCGTCACGGGCACCAGTATCGGTGCGGTCAACGCAGCCTATCTTGCGAGCCGCGGCGTTGCACCGGGCGCGGTCGTCGGGCTCACCAAGATCTGGGAAAATCTCTCCCTCGACGCGATCTTCAAGGTCACGCGCCGGCGGCTGGCGCATGTGGCGCTGCACTCAGGCTCTAAGCTCTTTGGACGCCCAACTCAGGGGGCACCGCGCGGCCTGCTGGACACGGCCCCCTACGAGAAGCTCATCACTCGAGCCATCGACTGGGTCGGAATGTCGCGCGTGATTCGCGAGCGGCGCTTGGACGCCGTCGCAATCGTGGCCACGGAGATCGCCACTGGCCAGAGCCATGTCTTCGTCGAGCGCCACCCTGACGCGCCAACGCCGCGCTGGCCAAACGACAAGCTCCTGCGCGGCATGGAGACACGCATCGGCCCCAGCCATGTACTCGCATCCACGTCACTCCCTCTGCTCTTCTCGCCCGTCAAGATCGACGGTCGTTGGTACTCCGACGGCGGGCTTCGTCAGAACGTGCCGCTCAGCCCGGCGCTGCGACTCGGCGCGAAGCGTCTACTCACGGTGTCGCTGGCCCGCAAGACCGACAGCGCGAAGCTCGGTGGAGAGTCGGAGAGCGACGAAGACGCACCGCCGAGCCAGATTGCGCTCTTCGGTAAGCTCTTTAACGGCATCTTTATCGACAGGTTGCGCTGGGACCTCGACCGGCTGAACCGCATCAACGCGCTGCTAGAGAGCGGCACCACCGTGTTCGGAGACGACTTCTTGGACCGGCTTGGCGAAGAGCTACAACGCCGCGGCCGACGGGCCTATCGCGTCATCGACCATGTGGACATCCGGCCCAGCGCCGACTTCGGCGCGATCGCCGGAACGCTGCTCAACGAACGGCGCCTCAATAGCGAGGTCCACTGGTGGATGCGACGCATGCTGCTCGGCGAGAGCCGAGCGCAGGCGGATCTGGCGAGCTACCTTCTCTTTGACGGAGCGTTCGCCAAGGAGCTGATGGCCTTGGGCCGTGACGCTGCCCAAGCGAGCAGGCACGAGCTTGAGGAGCTTGTCGAGCCGTGAGCGAGCCTGCGCAGACGGTGCTCATCGAGTGGCATCGGGTCGACATTCGAGAGCGCGCGACACGGGCGTGGCTTCGCGCGACGCTCCTGGTCTGCGTGGCCATGCTCTGTCTCGGCATCCCGCTGGGCGGCTACGACCGCCCGACCGCGTGGCGCGTCGTCTCCTGGATCGTCGGTGGCACTGCCCTCGTGTCTGGCCCAACGTATCTGCTCGTTTCGCTTCGCAAGATGCTGGCCGAGGAGGTCTACCTCGCGGTGACCAACCTGGGCTTGGCATGGCAGGCCGGCACGAGCGACGCATCGCAGAGTCTTCGCTGGGAGCAGATCGACCGCTTCGAGACGCTTCGCCCGAAGGGGATCCGCATCGTCGCTGAAGGCGCTGCCCCGCTTGAGCTGAGGTGCGAGTTCACCGGCATCAAGGGCGACGAGCTGGTCAAGCGACTGCACGACTACCGGCGACGCGCGTTGATGGGCCTCCGGCTCAAACCAGCTGGGACGTGATTGGCGCTGAAGCTCTGAATCCCCTTCGGGCCAAGTGGCGGTGTCGATTCCAAAACGCGCTCAATGCGGGTCCGGGGACGCAGGTTGCTGTCGAAGTCTCTTTGGGCCGGGTCCAGTGCGCGTAAACGACCGTGACCAGCGGCCACTTCATGGACGAGCCCACGCTCGGGGCCGCTCGAACCGACTCTCGTCCTGTCGTGAGCGCAAGCGCCGTCGTCTGGACGGCCCTGTCAGGCCATCTCGAACGACCACAGGCCAACGCTTGGCAAACAGCGTTGGGCGAAGGGCTAGAAATAGTTGACCCCGGATGGCGAACCATCCGGGGTCGTGCGATTGACTCTGAGCAACGAACCGTTCCCCACCGAAGAATATCGAGTGATGACCTGCTGTTTCGACTCACACATTGCTGTGCTCGTCTCTGCGGCCGCCTCTCATCGTGTTAGCTTGAACTACAGAGTATTTTCTCACTCCGCGTAGTGCATATTTGGTTCTGCACATCCACCGTGTCCTTCATCGAAAACGATTGAACTTCGTGGTTTTTCGCGAGGTCAGCAGCTTCACAAAGAGGTTAAATTCTCTGTGTCGCGATCCTCTCATGCCCTTAACTTCACGTTCAGAGTTCGATCTCACCATCGACTGCCAAAGACGAATCTTCGACGTATCCTCCCGAGGTCTTGGTACCCTCCAACGACACCTTCAATCCAGCGACCTACACCAAGTGTCCAAACTCAGCTGTGCTGCACCTTCAGATTTTCTCAATCTCTTGATGCTTTGTTCCGGAATGAAGCTCCTAGCTCTATTTCACGCTAGTGACGCTCATGGGCTTTCGGCTTTCAGAGGTTTTTCCCAACACCTAGCGGCAACCATCTCTCGATGACTCCATCCCTTCGTGCCTTTTTCAACATTCGCCGAAGCGAGTGATGCGAGACTTCAAGGGTTTACGCAGTGCGCTGGTCCGACACATTCAGACTGCTGTTACACAGGGACTGAATGCCGTTCCTCTCGTAGCAGTTTCTCCTCCGAGGTTTTGATCTCAGCGATCTCGACACTGTGCTTCCACAGCGTCTCCTCTCATGGGCTTGACTGCATCTCAACGGCGAACCGTCGAAATACGAGTTGCTCTTCAGAGTTTCAAAGAACCACCGAGGTGAACTTCCGAAGATGTTCTCCCTCCATGGAGTTTTCGTCTCTCTCGTTCCCGAAAGAACTTGAGTGGCGAAGCAAGTTGAACAGTGCGTCAACCGCAAGACGATAGTGTGCGATCTTTTTTCCGCGATCAAGCGCTAAAAAAATTGCGGACCCTGGCTCTTCGCGATAGACACCGCCGTCTGGGCATTCGAACAGGTTATCCACAGTTTGATCCCCAGGCGCCACAGATCTTGTTTTGCTACGTCCGGCGTCCTGCGGAAGACGTAAGCCGCTGTTAATGCTTACGATCACATCTCTCCAGGCGTGATCCACTCGCTTTTGGCACGCCCGTGTGCTGACCGCTGCCATTCCTAGCAGCGTTGCCGGGCAACGAGGATTCTGGGACGCGCGTGAGGTGTGCCGCTGGGGTGTCCCGACACGGTCTCTCGGCTCTTGGCACGAATACGG
>CALHXW010000409.1 GCA_938040325.1 uncultured bacterium
CGTGTGGGTGAGGGTGAGCGCTTGCGTGTGGTTGAGGGTGAGCGCTTGCGTGTGGGTGAGGGTGAGCGCTTGCGTGTGGGTGGGCGTGAGCGCTGCGGGCGCGTCGTGCGTGTGGGTCCGCAGGTCCGCGGCGGTGATGACTCATCACCGCCGCGTGTATGCGCGCTCTCTTAGTGTGCGCCCTTTTTGGGTCGCAGCTTGCCGGTGCCCGCGACGTGTTCATTCCACGTTGCGCGGTCCCAGCCGTTGTCGACCTCCACCATCGAGATGCAGTCTGGCACCGGGCAGACGATCTGGCAGAGGTTGCAGCCGACGCACTCCGACTCATCGACCACCGGCACAAAGACGCTCTTGTCGTCGTTGGCGTGGATGCACTGGTGGGCGCCATCGTGGCAGGCGACCACGCAGAGGTGACAGCCGATGCACGACTCGCTGTCGATCTTGGCGACCGTCTCGTAGTTCATGTCGAGGTTGCCCCACTCCGAGTAGCTCGGAATGGCCGCCCCCACGAGGTCATCGAGCTTGGCGTAGCCCTTTTCCTCCATGAAGTTCTCGAGTCCTTCGATCATGTCCTCGACGACACGGTAGCCGCGCAGCATGACCTCGGTGCAAACCTGGACGGAGGTGCTTCCTAGCGCGATGAACTCGACCGCGTCGCGCCAGTTCGAGACGCCACCGATGCCGCTGATTGGGAGGTTGAACTCGGCGTGGCGGGCAAGCTGGGCCACCATATGCAGCGCGATCGGCTTGACCGCTGCGCCGCAGTAGCCGCCGTTGGTCGAGAGCGTGTCGACCTGGGGCTGCAGGACCATGTTGTCGAGGTCGACCCCGATGATGGACTTGATCGTGTTGATGAGGGAGACCCCGTGTCCGCCGCCAGCCTGCGCTGCGAGGCCGTGAGGGATGATGTCGCCCACGTTTGGGGTCAGCTTCACCAGCACCGGCACCGTCGAGTACTCAACGGCCCAGCTGGTGATCCGCTCGTTGACCGTCGGCTCTTGGCCAACCGCTGAGCCCATCCCGCGCTCGCACATGCCGTGCGGGCAGCCAAAGTTGAGCTCAAGACCGTCAGCACCGGCGTCGATGCTGCGTTTGATGATGTCCTTCCACTCCTCTTTGGTCTCCACCATGAGCGAGACGATGACGGCATTGTCGGGGTAGCGCTTCTTGACCTCGTAGATCTCTTTGAAGTTGGTCTCGAGCGGTCGGTCCGTGATCAGCTCGATGTTGTTGAACCCGATGGCTTTCGTTCCGCGGTAGTGCAGACCACCAAAGCGGCTCGAGACGTTCTGGATCGGTTGACCCAGGGTCTTCCAGACTGCACCGCCCCAGCCAGCGTCGAACGCGCGCATGATCTGCGCGCCGCTGTTGGCGGGGGGAGCGCTGGCAAGCCAGAACGGGTTGGGGGACTTGATGCCCGCGCAGTTAGACGTCAAATCAGGCATCAGCGGCCTCCTCGGTTCCCATCAGGTAGCGGTGGATCGCTTCGGCCGCGTCGCGTCCCTCGGCGACGGCGTTGACGACTTCTTTGGCGCCGTTGGCGAGATCGCCCCCAGCGTAGACGCCCGGCCGTCCAGTCGCACCGTGTTTGTCCACGGTGACCTTCTTGCCATCCATCTCAACGCCCTCGAGGTTATTGAGTGCGTCCAGGAGCTTCGACTGGCCGATAGCGACCAGCACCAAGTCGGCGGGGAGCACGTGCTCGGTGCCTTCGATGGGCTTCTTGTCGGCGTCGAGCTTCACGCAGCGGACCCCGATGACGTGGCCGTCTTTGCCGACGTACTCGATCGGCTGCGTGCGCCATGCGCCCAGCACGCCCTCAAGCTTGCCGGCCTTCCACTCATGCTGGTAGCCGCTCATCTTCTTTTCGTCGCCGCGGTAGGCCATCGTCACGTGCTTGAAGCCAACGCCGACGGCCTCACGGACAGCGTCGATGGCGGTGTTGCCGCCGCCGACGACGACCGCACGGCTCGCGCCCTGGAGGTCGAGCGCTTGGAGCTTCATCTGCTCGATGAAGTCCACAGCACCCAAAACCCCGTCGAGATCTTCACCAGGAAGGCCGAGGTGCTTGTCCGGGCCCAAGCCGATGCCGAAGAAGACCGCGTCGAAGCGCTCCTCTAGCTCGGCGACGGTCGGTGCGACGCCGACCTCTTTGCCGGTATGGATCTCGATGCCGCCGATGCTCAAGAGCCACTCCACCTCTTCGATGGAGCGATCGGCCTTCATCTTGTAGGGGGCGACACCCGTGGTGTTGAGGCCCCCAATGACGTCGCGCTTCTCGTAGATGGTCACGGCGTGACCGAAGCGTCGCAGGCGGTGAGCTGCCGAGAGCGAGGCCGGGCCTGCACCGATCAGCGCGACACGCTTGCCCGTAGGGGCGCCTGCCTCAAAGAACTTCCAGCCCTTCTCAAACGCGATGTCGGTCGCGTAGCGCTGCAGCTTCCCAATCTCAATGGGGGGGCGATCCATCTCGTTGTAGACGCAGTCGCCCACACACAAGACCTCGACTGGGCACACACGCGCGCAGCTCATACCGAGGATGTTGGACTCGAAGATGGTCTTCGCCGAGCCCTTCACGTTCCCGGTGCTGATCTTGCGGATGAACTCCGGAATGTTGATGGCCGTCGGGCAGGCCGTGATGCAGGGAGCATCCAAGCAGTAGAGGCAGCGGTTGGCCTCTGCTGTCGCTTGGAGCGCGTTGTAGGCGGGCTTGTAGTCCTCGAAAACGGACTCGGCCCGGTCCTCTGGCAGTTGGGTCGCCATTGAACCTCCTGAGGGCGATTGGGCTGGCCATGGTACCTCACTTCACCGATCGCGCAATTCGGCATGGTACCGCCTGGCTTCATAGCCGAACTTGGCGGTTGAAACGGGCGCTCAATCCGGCCATCGTCGGTTCCAGCTGCAGCAAGCAGCTCGGCGACTTCCCAGGGCGGTCGTGTCTCAGCGAGAAGAAGAGGGCGGCACGCGATGAGGACGACTCCGACAACGACACGGCGATGGCTGACCCGCGCGTGCTCGCGCGCGCTCACCGCGACGCTCATGCTGACGCTTGTGGCCGCCGGCTGTAGCGACGGGGACTCGCCCGAAGACACCGCCGACGAGCTCGACATCCCAGCCGTCGATGCCGGCGTTGACACAACGCCTGCTGACGACACACACGTCGACGACACAGTCGCGCTCGAGGACACCGCGCCATCGGCCGGCGACACGGGCCCCCAAGTGGATGTGCCCGACGACGTCGCACTCGATGATACCGGCGCGCAGTCGGACACGGACACGGTCGGTGACGACACGGTGGCCTCGGACACGCTCGACGCCGACGCGGCCGACGCGGCCGACGCGGCCGACGCGGCCGACGCGGGACCTCAGCTCTGGTCGAGCTACAACGGGCTGACGGGACAGGCGCTGCGGGACGCACTGCAGGCCGATCTCGTCTCGACCCATCAGCCGCTGTCGTACACCGACGCGCGAGACGTGATGTACGCTTTCGGCGGGCTCGACGATCACAACGGTCGCATCGAGTGCATCTACACGGGCCGGACGGTCGACACAGACGGCTCCCGGACGCCCGCCGACAACTGCAAGCGGGCCGACGGAAGCCCCATCACCTGCAGCTTCAACACCGAGCACAGCTTTGCGAAGTTCTTTCTGCGGCTGCACCTCACTGAGCACAGCCCGGAGTACGACGCAGCGGAGGGCGACATTCACCACCTCTACCCCAGCGACCAGGACATCAACGCGGCGCGCTGGCACTTCGACTTCGCTGAGACGCCGTGCGCGACGACCAACAGCTGCGCCGAGACCGAAGGTGGTTCGTTGCTCGGGTTGCGCGCCGGTGGCAGCGGTTCAGCGAGCTGCCCCCGAGGGGACCTTGAGCTCGACGACGACTGCGTGATGTGGGTGCGGCCCGAGCGACGTGGCGACCTCGCGCGTGCGCAGCTCTACATGTCGGTCCGCTACGGCATGCCGATCCCGGCAGAGATGGAAGCAGCGCTGCGAGACTGGCACGCTCAAGACCCTGCCGACGCTCGCGAGATGGCGCGCAACGACGGCGCGGAAGCCGCTCAAGGCACGCGCAATCCGTTCGTGGATCGGCCAGACTTCGTGGCCAAGATCCTCGACTACTGAGGCCGCTTGGTCGCGACTACGGGGTTCGATCTGGTTGAATGCTGGCGCAACTCAGCCCGGTGTCGTGGCAATGAAGTGGGCCACGCCGGTCCGAATCATCGACACCGCGATGGCGCTGAGGAAGAGTGCCATGACCTTGCCAAAGGCCCTCACGACCGCTGGATTGACGAGCTGGGCGAGGCGATGCGCGTTGAAGAGCACGGCGCCGACGATCACCATGATGATGGACACGCTCAGGAGCACCGGCGCGCGTCCGTGAGTATCTGCTAGGACGAGGCATGCGGTCATGGTTGCGGGGCCGACGATGAGTGGCGTTCCGAGAGGAACCACCGCAACGTCGTCACTGACCGCGTCACGGCTCTTTCGCTTCACTTGGGAAAAGAGCAAGTCGTGGATGGAGAGAATCAAGAGGATGAGGCCGCCGCCGACGCGGAGATCGTCGACCGAGATTCCCATGAGCGAAAAGAGCGCCTGACCGATAAGGGTCACGCCGATAGCAACGCTGAGAGCGGTGATGATGCCAGCGCGCGCCAGCCGCCTCTGTGCCTGCTGGTCGGCGTCTCCAACTAAGGAGAGAAAGAGGGGCAAGAGCGTGAGGGGACTGACCGCGACGAAGAGCGCGATGAAGACCTCGGCGAAGCCGTGCATTTGAGCCTCCTCTCAGGGGGATCTCGGGGAGAGCTGGCGAGGGTGAGCACCGAATTGTGGTTGTCACCTGCGAAAGACAGCTCCGCGAAGAAATGTGCTCGGCGGCTGTCGGCGCTGGTGTCGCGACGCTGCTGAAGCCCTTGCGTGATGTGGTCGACGGCGCGGGGTTCGTCGCGCATGATGCTCGTCATGGCAAACCCGGAAATCATGATCTACATCGACGCTGACGCCTGCCCCGTGAAGAACGAGGTCTACCGCGTCGCGATTCGCCACCAGCTCGACGTTCGGGTGGTCGCCAACCAGTACATCCAGACGCCAAACGTTCGTCACATCATCGCCATTCAGGTCCCCAAGGGCGCGGACGTGGCTGACGACTGGATCGCGCAGAAGGCAGGCGAGTGGGACATCGTCGTGACGGCCGATATTCCGCTGGCCGCCCGGTGCCTCGAGAACGGGGCGACGGTGATTGGCACCAAGGGCCGAGAGTTTACGCGAGAGGGGATCGGTGACGCGCTGGCGTCGCGCGCGCTTGGTGAGGAGCTACGGAGCATGGGTGTGGCCACCGGCGGTCCGGCGCCGATGAGCCAGCGCGACCGGTCGCGGATGCTCGAGGCGCTCGACAACGCCGTGGTTAGGCTTCAGCGAGCGATGTCAGCATGAGCGACACGAGAGCACCGGCGTCATCGCCATCAAGTCCACCTGGCGCCGCTCTGGACCGCGCGACCATGCTGGTTGGCGCCTTGTTGTTGGTGCTAGCGGTGTGGATGACGTCGGAGCCGTTGACAATGCCTCAGACGAGTCCGCCGTGCGCGTTTGCGACACCCATCCTGTGCGCGGAGCTGCCCGTCAGCGGCGCACACCATGCCCAGGTCTTTAACCTAGAGGACAACGATCCAGGCGTGTGGCGACGGGTGATCGTGTTGGACTTCCCATTTCTGGTCCTCTACCCGACCTTGCTGATCCTCGGTGCGCTCGCGTTGCAGCGTCACCGCGACGAGCCTGCCCCAAGGCTCATCTGGTGGTCGGTGGCGCTTAGCGTCATTGGCGCGGGGGCGCTAGACGCTATCGAAAACCTCGCAATGCTCGATGCGCTCGCGATGGTCGAGGCTGGCGGCGCACCCACCGACGGGCTCGCCGCGCGCGCGACCCTCGCTGCCACACTGAAGTTCTCAAGCCTTGGCGTCGCCGGTCTCCTCTACCTCGTGTTGCTGCCTGGGGCCGCGATGTCACGCCAAGCGATGATTGCATGGGCCGTCAGCTGCCTCGTCGCGGCCGTCGCGATCATCGGCCCCGTCGTCTCGCCGGCCTTCGAGGTTGGCATGCTTGGCGTCGCACTCCTCTGCACCGGCGCCGTGCTCAGCGCCTGGTACCGTTTGCGGATCGCCGAACGCGCAGCCCTGCAGCGCTGATCGCGACCCCTGTCGTCAGCGCCATCGGTCTGGTGAGCTCGGACGTGTCAACATCGTACGCGGCAGCACGAGGTCGTCCGACACGCCTCTCCCAGAAAGCCTCCGAGAGGCGACGCCCGCGTATGCAGCGACGCAAGCGCTATGCAGCACGCGCCTCGAAGCCCCCTACGTCTCTCGTCTGTCCTAAGAGAGGCGACGCAAACGTCATGCAGCAAGCGCTTCGCCCCCCTACAGCTCGCGCCAATCCTCAAAGGGATGGCGGATGCGACGATGGCGCGGCGCGGGTGAGGTCGAGGCATGGTGCTGAGGCCCGTTTCGGAGCCGAGCGGAGCGAGGGTTAGCCGAGGCGTGACGGAGTCACGTTGACGCTGACGAAACGGTTCTCAGTGCCTTGCAACGGCCTCACCCGCGCCGTGACAGCGTCGTATCCGCCATCCCCACTTAGAACCGGTACTGCGCTACCAGGCTCAGCTCACGCTCGATGGTCGACTCCGCCGTCACCGTCGGACCGAGGTCGTGGTTGTTGTAGACGAGCGAGAGCGTTCCGATGTTGCGCCAGAAGTACCAGTGCAGACCGACGCGGAACTGGGTCTCGTTGCGCAAGCGACGGATGTCCGTCTCGGCGGTTGCGGGTGGGTTGTCCATGTCGGTCATGTGGAACTGACCGAAGTCGGCGGCGAGGAGCAGGTGCTTTTTGAGCACCAGGACACCGACCTGGACATTGTAAGCGACCTGCCAGCTGCCAAACTCGAGCTCGCGCTTGGCGTAGGTCTCGGCGCTCGTGTAGAGGATGCCGCTGCGGAACGTGATGTTGAGGTTGGCAGCAGGGTAGCGCTCCTGGGCGCGCTGGTCGTACTTCGCGCCCAGGGTCAGCGAGAGGGCGGTGGGAACGGGAACGTAGAGCTTCGGTGAGTCCCATCGCGAGATGTGGCCGATGGCGTTCCACTGCAGCTGGCCACCGACGGCGTAGGTGAAGTTGGTGTTGTCGAAGCTGAAGAATCGACCACCGACGTTGCCGTTGAACCGTCCTGAGCCTGCACCGACGAACGCTTGGTAGCGAAGCTTGCCCTTCGAGCCGATGGGACCGCCGACCTCGACGGCTGCACCGTTGCCCTGCTCAAACGCGCTGTAGAGGTAGAAGGGCGCCTGGACAAGCAGCTGCTTGCTGGCAGAGCGGATGAGTGCGGTCGAGAGTGCGCCGCCACCCGAGTTGATGTTGACGTAGTGTCCGCCGCCGATCGGCACTTGGAACATGGCGAAGGTGAGGCGCGGCGAGCGCTCCGTCCGCATGGAGATCAGGAAGAACGAGTCCTGGATGAAGGGCATCGGTCCGAACGCGCGCAGCTGAAGTGTCGAGAACCGAGTGTCGGCTTGCTCGGCCTCGAAGTCGTAGGACGCCGTGATGTGGCTGACGATCGAGAAGCGCAAGCCTGGGCTCTCGCGGCACACGCTGACGGCGGGGTCGAAGCGGCACCCATAGTCCGCGCAGTCGATGGCACCGTCGCCGTCGTTGTCGATTCCGTCGCCACAGACGATGTCGTTGCGCTCGCCGTCGATGTCGCCGGCCTTGCCAATCAGGTCCTCAAGCGAACCGCCCTCGGGCAAGTCGGGCAGAGCAGCGCTACTTCCCTGGCCCCCACCGGTCGGTCCAGACTTCTCGCGCTGGAGGTCCCAGCTGCCTTTGCAGGTCCGGACGCCAGCTGCGATGCACTCGTCGTCGTCGCAGTCGACGTGGCCGTCGTTGTCGTTGTCGATCCAGTCGCTGCAGCGGGCTTCCGTCGCTTCGCTGCCGCCATCGGGCTTACAGACCGCCAGCTTTGCGCAGTCGTTGTCTCCACAGTCGAAGACCGTGTCGCCGTCGTTATCGACGCCGTCAGTGCAGTTCGTTTCCTGGGCCAGTGCGCTCGATGCCGCAAGGCTCAGAGCAAGGGTGGACCAAAAGGTGACGAGGTTGGATCTCATATCGCGCTCGCTTTACCGAAGTGAGGGTGCCCGGCGGGCCCTCAGGTTGCGTTGAAGACGTCGAGCACTCGCAGCTGCGAGTGCTCCGGGATGGGGGATGCTATTCGCAGACCTTCGGGCCTGTGCAGACCGTCACGTCGGGGTTCCAGCTGCAGTCGAAGTCGCTGCAGTCCGTGAAGCCATCAAGGTCGTTGTCGATGCCGTCGCTGCAGCGTGTGTTCGCTTCAAGCGGATCGAGCGCTAGGCTCTCCTGGCAGGCACGTCGCACCGTGATGTCGTCTGCCTCGCGGCACGAGAAGTCGTCGCAGTCACCGAAGCCGTTGCCGTCGTTGTCGATGCCGTCGCTGCACTTTTCGAACGTGACCTCGAGGATCGTGGCGCAGTAGTCGGCAACATCCGGCGGGCCTTGCGAGCACGAGAAGTCGTTGCAGTCGCCGAAGCCGTTGCCGTCGTTGTCGATGCCGTCGCTGCACTTCTCGATAGTGTCTTCGACCTTCTGTCCGCAGAACGCCACGATGTCTGGGTCATCGGCGCGCAGGCACGAGAAATCACTGCAGTCGGTGAAGCCGTTGCCGTCGTTGTCGATCCCGTCATTGCACTTGGCGAGCGTTGACTCGCCAGCGTCAGCGCAGAACTGGACGACGTCTGGATCAGCATCGCGTGAGCACGAGAAGTCGCTACAGTCGGTGAAGCCGTTCATGTCGTCGTCGATACCGTTGCTGCACGTCTCGATGGTGGTCTCGGTTGGGAGGTTGGCACAGACGTCGAGAACGGCTTGGTCATCGCTGCGCGAGCAGCTGAAGTCTTGGCAGTCGGTGAAGCCATTGCCGTCGTTGTCGATGCCGTCTTGGCAGGCCTCGACCGAGGTCTCCGGGCCCTGGCACGCAGCATCTGAGCTGCAGTCGGGATCCAAGCAGTCGGTCAGACCGTCGCCGTCATTGTCGGTGCTGTCGCCGCACAACGTCTCGCTGCAGATCGCCGCGAAGCCTGTGCAGCCGCTGTCGTTACAGTCGATGTCGCCGTCGCCGTCGTTGTCGCGTCCGTCCTGGCAGCTCTCTTCGCTCTCTTCCTCGCACACCGTCACGAACATGCCGCGCGAGCACTGGAAGTCGCCGCAGTCGGTGAAGCCGTTGCCGTCGTTGTCGATCCCGTCGGAGCAGCGCTCGTTGGTGAACTCGCGTCCGCAGCAGACCTCTTCGATGCCCTGGCAGTTTCTGTCACCGCAGTCGAACTGGCCGTCTTCGTCGTTGTCCATTTGATCGGTGCAGAGCGCGAGCGTCGTCTCGGCCTCGAAGGGCGGTGGCACCAGCGGGATGTACTCGCCACACAAGTGACTGTCGTAGAGGCAGTCCGAGTCTTGGCAGTCGATGCTTCCGTCTCCATCGTTGTCGATGCCGTCGGAGCAGTAGAGATCGTTGTTCTCGTAGCCCAAGGGCGCCACGAGCGGGCGCTCAAAGTCGCAGCCCGAGAGCGACACGAGCCCGACAAGTGCGATGGCGCCAAGCCGCGAGGCGAGCGCGAAGGTAGAATGGTTCATTTCAGGCACTCCGCACGTCCACCACCGAAGCGGCGTTTGAAGTCGACATGTCGCACGCACGCTTTGGCGCCCGTCACGTTCCGGCCAAGCTCACCGGCGGCCTTGTAGCCATCGAGCAGCGGCCCGAGAATGGCCCCGTGCTCGGGGGCGACAAGGTAGGGCTGGATCGATGCGCCTTGGGAAGCCGCGTTGGTGATCTTGAGCAGCCGCGTCGTGTCGTATGACGCGGCGATCGGAGCAAATGTCGGCTCGGCGGCGAGCTTGGTGACGACTGCCAGCTGACGGGCATCCGTGTCGACGCCGGCGTCGCAAACAACCGTGCACTCGGGGTAGTCATTGTCGTGCTTCCACTTCAGGGAGTGACCGTCGACCGACGACACAAGTCGGTTATACGTGCCGCGTCCCTCAGCGTCCTCAGACGTCGCGTGGGTTGACGTCAGCACGTAGTCAGGAACGCCGTGAGCCCAGATGCCTCGCTTGGCTGCGATGGCCTCCTTCTGAGCTTCGATCAGCACGGCCTTCGCGGGCTCCGTCGTGACGCTCATCGCGTGGGCGAGGCCTTTGCGAACCTGGTCGGCGGCGAGATCTTCGCACCACCAGAGCGTACGCCCGTACGTGTCAGTCTTGAGGTCGGACGTGCAGTGCCAGACGCCGCGCTGTGCGTTTAACGTCGCCATCTTCGCGAGGACCGACATCTCTTTGTAGGTCCACGTGCCCCACTGATGAACCGGTCCGTAGCTCTCCAGCGTGTTGTAGCCAGCAAGTCGGCCCTTCGACCCCTGGAACCGGCCGCTGAGGACACGGAAGCTATCGCCGTCGTTGAAGTAGACGGGCGCTGGCACACCGTTGAGAAAGACCTTTGATGCCGGGGGCCCGGCAAAGGCCGATGGCGCACTGAGGGTCACAATGAGGGCTGCGCAGAAGGCTACAGGTCGCATGTTCATCCCGCTCTCTGGTTGGGTCCCCGAACCGCTGCTTGGGTCTCGCTGACACGCCTGTTGTCGGCGCGAGAGACCTGTCGCTCATGAGGAGCAATAGGGGTTCGCGGCGGCATAGTGCGTGGCCGGCGCGGCAAAACGCAAGCCCCGAATGTCGACGTTCGTGTGACAATTGGGTGACGCGCTCGACCGCGCCCCGAGTGGCCCCGCGGTCGCGCTCTTGCTGCTCGCTCACGGGAGCGCATGGAGCGCCGTCATGTGCCGCGCGCAGCGCACCGGACGGCGGCAGCCAGATCGCTGCTGCCCATCATCGCGTCTTCCGAGGTCCGAGTGCCAAAGGCCAGAGCGTGCAAACGCACCGAGGTTGCCATCTGCGACCTTGCAGCGTGGGGCGAAGACAGAGCGGCACCTTTCTTGCGCAGCGACCGAACCCGAATAAGCTAGACTCATGAGCTGGTGGAGCCGAGTTAGACGTTCGTGGAGCCGTCCGCTGCGAGGTGGGGAGACCCTGCCGGTGCCGAGCGGGAAGGTGGTCTTGGATGGGCGCAGAGTCCGTGTCAGGTCCTTCCGGCTCGACGCACGCCCTGTGACCAACGGCGACTGGCAGGCGTTTGTGGCCGCGACCGGCCATGACCGACCACCATGGATGTATCGACCTGGCTACGACGATCCCGAGCAGCCCATTGTCGGGGTGACCTGGCACGCGGCGGCGGCTTACGCGCGCTGGGCTGGCAAGCGCTTGCCAACCGAGGCGGAGTGGCTGATGGCGACAGGCGTCGCCGATGGACGCCGCTACCCCTGGGGCGAGCGGGAGCCGAACGCGCGCCTCGCCCACTTCGGTCAGCCACGCGCAGGCGTGCCTGATATCTCCACCCGTTCCGAAGGGTCTGGGCCGTACGGACATGTCGACCTAGTAGGCAATGTCTGGGAGTGGTGTGCCGATGGGTCGGTCCGCGGTGGCTTCTGGGGCGCCTCCGACGTTCCAATCGACGCGCGGCTGACGCCGTCGCCCAGCCAGGTGGGAGCCGGCTTCGGGTTGCGCTGTGCGTGCTGAAGCGTCTCGGACGCGAGCCGGTTGGCTGACGCGGATCGCCGGACCAGCACCAACGCCCGGCCGCGCTCGAATTCTCGCTGCATAACCGGACGTCGCATCCCCAAAGCGGCTGCCGCGCGATCCGAGAACGGCGGCTGGCGAGATGCAAGCCGCATGCGTATTCTCAGCATCGCAAAGAGCCGGCGTGTCCGACGCCATGGACACCGTGTCCGATGTCATCGGTGCAGCGCGGCGCCTAGCCGTCGGACGGAAGTCCGGTTCCAACCGTGGATCCCGTCAACGACCTGACTCACTGCCTTGCCGCTCCTTGATTTATCGGCGGAAACCTGTTGCGGTCGAGACATGGATGGTGACGCACGAATCGACGCGGAGGACACGGAGTGGGTGCTCAGCATCGGCGCTTTGGCCCGCGCGACAGGGATCCCGACGGAAACGCTGCGCACGTGGGAGCGTCGCTACGCCTTCCCGGTTCCGCGGCGACGCGCATCGGGTCACCGGCGCTACTCGGTGGAGACGGTCGACCATCTTCGGCTCATCAAGCGCGCACTCGACGAAGGACACCGCCCTTCAACGGTTGTCGCAGCAGGGCGCGCAACGCTCGAGATGCTTCTGTCGTTGCGTGCTGTCACGGGCTCGAGTCCTGAGGCGGATCCCCAGGACACCACCGGATGGATTGAAGCGGCAAAGCGACTCGACGGTCCGAGCCTCCAGCGAATGTTTTGGCAGGCGTGGCTAGCCACCGATGTGCTCCACTTTGCCCAAGACTACGCGACGCCCTTCCTCGTCGAGGTGGGCCTCCAGTGGCAGCAAGGAAAGCTCGGAGTGGGGCACGAGCACTTCGTGACCGAGTGCATGAGGAACTTTCTGTCGACTCAGTGGCGCAGCATCCCAAACGCCGCGAGTCCCGTGGTCGTCTTGGCGACACTGCCGGGCGAAGAGCATGAGCTGCGACTGCACATAGCGGCGTTGATCGCGGCATCATGCGGGCTGAAGGTCTCGTTTCTCGGGGCAAAGACGCCCATCGACCAGATCGCTGCGGCGGTCGACGTGACCGATGCGGTCGGTGCGGTCATTGGTGGTTCCGTTGCCGCCGACACACGCACGACACACAGCGCGCTTGTCGCGCTGAGGCGTCGCATCTCCAGCTCTGCATCGCTCGTCTTTGGGGGCGCTGAGATCCCGAGTGTGGAGGGGGTCCAAGTCATCTCAGACTGGGCGGTGTTCGATCGCTGGTGCACCTTCAAGACTGGACATGGCCACGAGCTCAGTCACGCTGGATAGTGTGCTGCGTTGAGTTCAGTCAGGCGCGTGGCTACTGTCTCAGGGAGACCGGAGTGCGCCCATGGGGCTAGTTGAGATCGTTGTCATGATCCTCTGCAGCATCGTTTGGACTGTTTGCTACTACGTTGCTGGCGCATCCGAGGCGCGCGGTCACACGCGTCGGACAAACAGAGGCCGCGGGGCCGCGGCACCGAAGGCTCCCGACAATCTGGTCTCGCTCGAAGAGTTCCGGGCTCGGCGCGACGAAGCTCAGCGTACGGGTGGGCTGCAGCAATAGGCGCGACGTTCGGCACTGCCACGAGACAGCGGCGCACTCAGCCGTCGACGATCTCGTCGGCGACAGCGTGGAGGAGAGCGACAACTTCGCTGTAGCCCGGTGTGCGCTGGACCAAGTGTTTGCTCAAGGTGACACGCGCTTCGTTGTCGCCATGAAAGAGCTGGAGCTCAGGCGGCAGCTCATCGGCCCGGACCTTGTCGGTCTTGACGTCCGGGAACCCTGCGACCACCAACGACAGGTAGAGAGTCCGTCGGAGGTCGCGGTCCATCTCGAAGTCGAAGCGGACGCTATCGTCGGGAGTTGTCCAGTCAAGGCGCCCTTCACCAGTGCCCCACACCGTCAGCTCGACGCGTCCCTCTTCGAGTTTCTCGTCGCCGCGGGTAAAGAAGAGCTCAAGCTCATCGTCGGGCGTCTCAAGCTGGCGGAACCAGAAGCTGGCATCCTGGCTGCGCGCGTCTTCATCGGGCGGAAGCTTCTCGCTTGAGCAGCCGCGCACGATGCGGCACTTGAGGTCGGCGCAGGTCATGACCTCACCGTTGCGAAGCGCTTGCTCTTCGATCTGCTCGCCATCGACGAACGTACCGCTCGAGCTCGACAGGTCGTTGGCGATCAGCACACCGTCTTCCCAGACAAGCTCGCAGTGCTCCGGGTCAACGCCGCGGTTGGTCACGCAGATCTCGCACCCATCGCTGCCGATAGCGAGCACCCGCTCGTCTTCGCTCATCGTCACGCTGGTGACGTCGCCGCGGTCATCACTAAAGATCACGTGCCAGCGGGGCGGCCCCATGTCCTCATCGTCGGACCAGTCTTCTTCTTCGCCCCACTCTTCGTACTCGGCCTCGGCGATATCCTTGTGCTTGATGAACGCTAGCCGTAGCTCGAAGCGTCCGCAGCTGAGGACGTCACCGTCCTTGATCGCGCTGCGGCGGATGCGCTCGCCGTTGATGTAGGTTCCGTTGCTGGAGCCAAGGTCGCGCACCATCAGCTCGTCATCGACCCAGCTCACCGTGCAGTGCTTGCTGCTGACGCTCTTGTTTGACGTCAAGATGTCGGCGCCCTCTCGGCGGCCCACCATGACGGGTTCTTCGCCCTTTCCGAGGAAGACCTCGATGTCGTCACCGGCATCGTCAACGTAGAGGAGGTAGGCAGAGACGTGCTCGTCACGCGGACGTGGCGCGGGTGCCGCCTCTGGTTCTGGCTCCGGCTCTGGCTCCGGCAGGTCGTCTTCGAAGGGATCTGCGTCTGAGAAGAAGTCGTCAACGCCGCGCCGGACCTGCCGCTGAGCTGCTTTTTCTGCGCCATCGCCTCGCGAACGGCGCTTGGGCGCAGGCGAGTCGTTGAAGTAGTCGTCGATGTCCTTGATCGATGGCGCGCCATCGTCTTCGGGGACAGGGATGGGGATATGCTCGTCTTCGAAGTCGCCGATGGTCTCTGCCGCGAAGTAGTCCTTTTCGCTGTCGCCGTCATCGCTGCGGCTCCGGCTGCGCTTGGGCGGTGGCTCATCGTCGAAGTAGTCGTCGATGGACTTGCTGCCGCCCGACGGCTTACTCGGTGCTGCGGGTTCATCATCGAAGAAGTCGTCGACCGACTTCGAGGATGAGCGACCCGAGTCGCGCCGCTTGGGCGGTGCATCATCGAAGTAGTCGTCGATGTCCTTGCTGCCGCCTCCCTGGGTCTCGCGGGGGTCGTCAAAGAACGGATCGGCGCGGTTGGCTCTCGCCTTGGCCTTGGCTTCAGCCTTCTTAGCGTCAGCCGTCGCGTCGAGAAGGACCATCACGCCGCCGCAGTTGACCTGGGTCCCGGGTGCGACGCGCGCGCGCTTGACGCGCTTGCCGTCAATGAACGTCCCAGCGGTCGAGCCGTTGTCGGTCACCACGATCTTGCCGTCGGTCCACGTAAAGATGCAGTGGCGTCTGCTGACCGACGAGCGCTTGAGGCGCACGTCACAGTCTTTGTGACGACCTACCAGGATCTCCGAGCGCTTCGGCCCAATTGGGACGCTGCTCTCTCTTCCTTCTTCTTCCCAGACGAGTTCCACCGACTGAGTACTCCGACCCGCAAGATGACAATGAGCATGCTGCGAACAACCGAGCACGTCAACGCCATCTCTCGCAGGCGGTCGCGGTCATCGTCAAGCGTAACCGCGGCGATTGGTTCCTCGCGACGGATGTCCCGTGCAGGTCGGCACCACACTGCATGCGGAACCGGCCGCTCCAGCGTGGGGTGGGCTGTCTCATATTTCGCGAAGGTTCCATCGCTGCTAACGTCGCGACCCAACGCGCGGCAAGAAGGCGACCATGACGACAGATCTCAAGACTCTCTACGAGGCAGCAACAGAGGTTGCCTGGGCTGGCGGACGACGGACGTTGGCGTGGTTCAACAACGCCGCCCCCATCGAGATCAAAGGGGACGGTAGCCCTGTGACCGTTGCCGATCGCGACGCCGAGACGGTCATGCGCGACATGATTCGGGCTCGCTTTCCCGACCACAGCATCGTTGGCGAGGAGTTCGGCGAGCACGTCGGGACGGCGCCGGTTCGGTGGATACTCGACCCGATCGACGGCACAAAGACGTTCATCCGGGGGGTTCCCTTTTACGGGACGCTGATCGGTATCGAGGTGGAGGGCGTCTCGCAGGTTGGTGTCATCTACATCCCTGCGCTCAATGAGATGGTTGCTGCAGCGACCGGTCTTGGTGCTTGGCACAACGGTCGTCGCTGCCACGTGAGCTCAAGGACACTCGCTGAGTCGCTCGTCGTCTCGACCGACGAGACCGCTGTTCGAGCGCGGAGCGCCGGCTTCACAGACCTCGCGGCGGCAACGGAGATGCAGCGCACGTGGGCTGACTGCTACGGCTACGTCATGGTTGCGACTGGCAGGGCCGAAGTCGCCATCGATCCGGTCATGGCGATCTGGGACACCGCGCCGCTGCTGCCAATCATCGAGGAGGCCGGCGGCCGCTTCACGTCATGGGCTGGCGAAGCGACGATTCACGGAGGTGACTCGGTCGCGTCCAACGGCATTGTCCACGACCAAGCGCTCACACTCCTCAACGGACGTTAGGGCCGCTTGGGCACTTAACTCAGCGTGTGACATAGCTTCGGTCGCCGATCCCTTCGTCGCGAGCGTTAGGTGCGGTACGGGCGCGTCGAGCTTCAGCGGGCGCAGATGCATTGGCGGTGAGGTTCGGCCTGTGGCTCACTCGGCCGGCAGATCGAGCGTGACCGTCGTGCCGTAGTGGTCCGACGGGTGGGTCTCAAGTGGCTCGCCGCCCACATCGATGGTGATCGTGTCCAACCCAATGCGCGCTACGGCGCGCCCCGTTGTGGCTCCGCTGCCCCGCACGAAGACGTGGTCGATCACGGTCGCGGCATCCGACGGCGCATTGAGGGTGTTGGTCCCGCAGTATGTACACTCGGGCATCCCGGCAGCCGTCGGCCAGGCGACAAAGCCAGCGTCGGTGAGCATGGCGTAGGATGCATCGGGCAGCTCGGCGTCGACGCCCTCGGAGGCAGGGCCAGAGTTGAAGTCGCCAAGCACCACGGTCGTCGCCGCCGGTGAGGCGCCCGCGTCTCGGGTGGCGATTCCGTCGATGAGCTGGCCCGCTTGGTGGCTGTTCTCTCCCTCGTAGGACCCGAACTCCCCTTTGTACTCGAGCTGTCCGCTGAGGTCGGCGGCGAGGTGCGTGCAATAGACATCGACAGCGCCGCTCGCGGGTAAGACGATGGTGGCTGCCAACACAGAGCGCTGGACCGTCGAAGAGTCCATGAGCGTGTGGGTTGGCGACTCGATGGGGTGGCGCGAGAGCAGCATCAGACCGTTGGCGCCACCGTAGGAGAAGCGCGCACTGCCACTGCGGCAGGTGTCGATGATCACGTCGACCTCTTGACCCAAGTTGGCCACAACGCAGCCTTGGCACTCGTCTCCAAGCCCCCCGAACTCCGTGCCGCACGCGTCGATGGCGCAGCCCGCGAGCTCACTGGCCGGGATCTCGCCGCAGCTTGCCTGGACACACGTTAGCAGTGGCTCGGACTCCGCGACGCTGCAGGACGGGGGACCGACCGCGGTGTCGACCGTCAGCTCGTAGTATTGGTGAGGGAACGCGCCGAGCGTTGCAGCCTCGATCGCATCGTAGTCGTCCTGGCTCCAGACCTCCTGGAGGCAGACCACGTCGGCGTCCAAGCTGCCGACGAGCTCGGCCACGGGCGCTTGGCGCTGCGGCGCGTAGTCCACGAAGCCGGCGGCGAGTCCGACGTTGTAGGTCACAAACGTCGCTTTCGAGGTGTTCGCAGGGTCATCACCGCAGCCGGCGACGACGAGCGCTACTCCAAGCAGTTTCCAGTTCCGGGTCATTGGCGTTCCTCCCTGCCGGCAGTCAGCTTACCAGCGACCGGCCTCGGGGTGTAGCTGACGCCGTCTCAGGGTCGCCAACGCCAGTCCTTGCAACTCGGATGCAATGAACCTGATCGGTGCTCTAGC
>CALHXW010000410.1 GCA_938040325.1 uncultured bacterium
AAGCGCTGTTTTCGAGCGAGGCGAAGGCGATGTGCTTGCCAGCGGGGTCCGCTGGACGAGGGCGATGCGTGCATCGTCGAGCTCAGGTGAGCGAAGCGAACGCACGGACGTCGCTGGCGAGGGCATCGCCTTTGCCGCAGCCGGAAAGAGCGCTTGATTTGGGACTAGCGGTCTTCGCGGACGTAGGTCGCAATCGCCGTTGCGAGTGCGTTGGCGATGGTCTCAGCCTGGTCGTCGCGGGGGCCCAGCGGCGTTCCGTCATCCGCGAAGTTCCAGACGAGGTCTTTGCGAACTTCAATGGTGATCGCCGACGTCCGGGTGGGCGAGCGGCGATACCTGGCAACGATGTCGTCCTGCTCACCGGCAAACGCCGCGATGCGCGCGTAGGCTGCCTGGGCATCGTCGAAGGTCGACTCGAGGCCGCGTGGGGCAGGGCGGAAGCGATGGAGGTAGCCGCTCAGAGCGAGGTCCTCGCCACCGCGATGGTTGGTGTTGAAGAGCATCTCCCAGACGCGGGTAAACGCCGGGTCCTCGGCGCACTCGATGTGGGCGTCTTCGAAGAGGCGTCGCAGGTGTTGGAAGAAGAACCACGGCTGGCAGCGAACCTCGACGCTGCCGTCGGGCAGGCAGTAGGGGTAGTTGTGCTCGACAGCGATACCGCGCTTCTCGAGCGTGAGGGCGATGCGATCGCGCAGGATCGAGCTTGAGCTCGACTCGACGAGGACGTCGGGAAAGAGCGGGTCGAAGAGGCCAACCGGAAGCCGCGAGTGGCGCTGGTAGCTGTCGCTTCGCGTCAGGAGGCTGACCTCTGGCCGGCGCGTCATCGACGGGTTGTGCTCGTCGTAGGTGTGAATGGAGATCTTGAGGGCGCGGCCCAAGATGGCCGTGTCCATCGCGCGGCTCACCGGATCGTAGCACCGCTCGAGGACGAAGCGCTTGGCCGGGTAGTCGAGGGCGTCCGCGAGCGGTCCTGAGAGTGCCAGGCGTGACATGGCATCCGACGACGGCGCGCTCATGCCAGGGAAGCGATTGAAGTCCATCACGATGCGCGCGACGTTGACCCGCAGGAACGCGCTGACGCCGAGGGCTGCGCAGAGCTTCTCGGCGACGAGGTTGGCGCCCCAGTCTCGCTCGCGCTCGTGCAGCGCTTTGAGCTCGCCGCTCGCTTCGAGTGCCGCTACCGCCGGGAGGTCGCGCAGCCGCGCGGGGATGGCGTCCCCGTCGTGCAGGGTGTCGACGGTGATGCGATGCCGGAAGTCTTCCGGACACAGCGGCTGTGCCGTCGCGGTGACGTGGACGAGCTCCGCTGGGGCGGCGTCGTGGGGGACGTAGCGCATGCGCGGCATGCTAGCAGCGTTGCGCCGAACTCCCAGCAAAACTTCGGCGGCGCAGCAAGACGGGGTGCACCGGTGATCGAGCCTCAGTTGTCGAGCCACCGCCTGGGATTCTATCGACCCGAGGCGGGTCTCGGCGTAGGCTTGGCAGGCACGTTTTCTCACGAGGTCCCCATGCTGAACCCTTCCAACACTCTGTGCCGCGCGCTCGCGCTCTTCGTCGTGGCCGCGCTGGCCGCTGGCTGTGGCGACGACGACGGTGGGAACACAGGTGCAGACACGGGCTTTGACATCCTAACGCCCGACGCCGCCGACACACTCGGCTTCGCCCAGGATACGTTCCCGCCGCAGGACACCTTCCCGCCGCAGGACACGTTCCCCGCACAGGACACCTTCCCCGCGCAGGATACGTTCCCGCCGCAGGACACCTTCCCGCCGCAGGACACGACAGGCACGGACACGTTCAACCAGCAGGACACGATCCCGCCGCAGGACACGACGGGCACGGACACGCTCAACCCGCAGGACACCGTCCCGTCTCAGGACGCCGACACGGGCCCGATGCCCGACACAACGCCACAGGACACGACGGCGCCTGACACGACAGCCCAAGACACCAGCCAGCAGGATACCGCTCAGGACACGACCCAGCAGGACACCACCCAGGACACCAGCGTTCAGCCCGGGACCTGTCCCTATGCGGGCGGCGGCATCTATGTCGACTCGTCGACGGCGTTCTACGACGCGACGTTTGCCGGCAAGACCAACGACGTCGCGTTCCTCGGGGTCTGCGGTGACGATCCCGAGGGCGTTGAGGCCGTCTATCGCTTCATCATTGCCGAGCCGACCGAGATCTATGTCGAGACCAACTGCGGCTGGGACTGCGAGCTCATCCTGACCAAGAACGGCTGTGCCACCGACGACGTCGTCACCTGCGAGGCGACGTTTGGCGAGGAGAAGCTCAACGCGATGCTTCAGCCCGGCGAGTACTACCTCTTTGTCGAAGGCGACAACGTCGGCGACGCCGACATCTACGACATCATGATCAACTTCCATCACACCAACGGCCAGCTCACGTGCGACGCTGACACGCTCGACCTCACCAACCCCGCCAACTGCACCGATCCCACCTTCGGCGCTCCGCGCTACGAGACGGTCTTCAGCGGGCTGACGACGCACCCGGTCGACAACGACGACTTCTTCCTCAACGACGTCGACGGCTGCGACCACGACCAGAATCACGTGGGCGGCGCTCCCGACCGCGCCTGGTCGTTCACGCTGACCGGCAACGAGCCCCGCGACGTCGAGATCTCTGTGGA
>CALHXW010000411.1 GCA_938040325.1 uncultured bacterium
GACGTCCGTGCGTTCGCTTCGCTCACCTGAAGCTCGACGATGCACGCATCGCCTTCGTCCAGCGGACGCCGCTGGCAAGCACATCGCCTTCGCCTCGCTCGAAAACAGCGCTTGATTTGGGTCTAGTCTAGTTCAAAACAAACGCTCTTTCCGGCTGCGCCTTTGGCGATGCCGGCGAGTTCGCAGCCACATTCCGGACACGACACACCGATCTCGGCGTCGCTCGCCCTTGAATTGGCCCGCTAGAGCACCGTTCCCTCGGCTTCCCACCTGCCCTCGCCCCTTGAGCACCGAGCCAACTCCGCGTCAAACGCAGCTCGAGCGGACAGGCTCGCTGCAAGGACTTGCGTGGGCCACCGAGGCGCGAAGAGGCCGATTGTCGGGATACGCTCAGGCCCTCGTCGCTTGACGCCTCACCATGCCGAACAGCCCGAGCGCGAGGAGCCACAGCGCGCCGACCGGTCCGCTCGGTGCACCACCGCTGCAGCCGTCGTTGCCGCCGCTGTTGCCGCCACCGGTGTCTTCGCCGTCCGACGTGTCGTCACCGCCGCTTGTGTCCGTCTCGGTGTCGTCTTCGTCGACGACCGGAGGCGCATCGACCTCATCGGTTGCCTCGACCAGCACCACGTCCCGCGTCAGCAGCACACTCGCCTTGCCGTCGACCACGTCGACCAGCTCGCTTGTCCACACCACGTCGCTCGCGCCCGATCCGTCAACCTCACTGCCGACGGACTCCGGCCACAACGAGGTGACGCGCACGCTGGCGGTTGTGATGTCGCGTAGCTCGATCTCTTTCTTCTTGGAGTCGTCGTAGTCCGCGCCGGCGCTCACCTCGTTGACCCAGTCAAACCAGAGGACCCAGCGATCGCTGCCCACCGACACGCCAAAGACATTGGCCGGCAGGGCGCCGAGCTTGGACCACTCGCCCCCCTCGCTGGCGAGCTCCCCGAGGCGTTGCCAGACAGCCCATGCGGGGCGGGGTGTTGCGCCGGCGATGGTGCCTGCGCTCGCCTGCTCTGCCGAGACCGTCAGCAGTCCGCTCGACCGGGACTCGTCCGTCGACTCCACGGGCGCCTCGTAGAGGACGGCTTCGTAGCCCTCCATCAGCGCGAGCGCGACTGACTTCGCCAGCGTGTTTGCCTGAGTGCGCTCGTCGCAGCGAGCGTCCTCACAGGGACTGTCGGCCCCGCGCATGCTGCCGATCGACAGAGCGCCCACCCAGCGCGTGGTGTTAGGGAACTCAGCCGCACCGAGCCACTCCTCAAAGTTGTCGAGCGCCGCACCAGCGTCGGTGCTGTCGAGCCCAGCGACCTCCGCCGCGAGCCGCATGCCGCCAACGGTGAACGAAGCCGGGTCGGTGTCGGCGTCGACCAGCCGATCGATAAAGCGGTTCTTGGAGTCTTCGTCGAGGTCGGTCAGCGCTAGATGGACCCGCTGACCGCCACCAGCCGCTTCGATCGCACGCGCGGCAACGGCGAGCTGGTCGCCGTAGTGGTCTTCGGGGATGGACCCGGCGTCTTCGGCCGCGCGCACGCCGCCGCCGATCTCGAAGTCGGCGATGATGTGGGCATCGGCCCAGGCCTGCTTGTCGCTGTTGCTCGCATCCCAGTCGAGCACCGAGATCGTGCCGGAGCCGTCGATGTCGGGAAAGTCGTAGTTCACCTGGACGGGCTCCACCGAGAACTCGGTGTCACCATCGTAGCGCTCGGCTAGCTGAGAGATGAAGTCGGAGTAGCCGCTCAGCGCCGAGGGCGGCGCTAGGTCGGGAACCGTGACGACGACGCGCAGTCCACGGCCCGCCAGCGCACCGAGCGCCTGGTCCATGAACACCCACGGGAAGGTCCCGGTCATCGCCGCCTCGCCGAAGATGGCTGGCTCTGCGCCAAGCCGCACGACGGTCGCTCCAGACGCAAGCGCAGCGTCCGCCCGGGCCGACAGCAGCGCAAGACGCGAGTCCGTGTCGAGCAGAGCCCATGTGTCCCCGTCGACCTCTGCAAAGCTCGACCACCCGAGCTCAGCAGCAGTGGATGACCCCATCGTGCCCAACAAGATCAGCGCCGCAGCGCCCGCAACCGAAACCAAGTGCCTCACGTGTGCCTCCAGAGCTCGCTCGACGTTGTAGTCGGCACGCCAGGTTGTCGCAAGCTGGAGACCTCTCAGGCGACGCGGCAGTCAGGCGACTACACGCCGTCGAGCAGGTGCCCGAGCTTGTCACGCTTCGTCGCCAGGTACGCTTCATTGTCGGCGTTGGTCACGGTCTGCAGCGGCACCCGCTCGACGACGGAGACGCCGTGGGTCTCGAGCCCCTCGATCTTTTTGGGGTTGTTCGTCAGCAGAGCGACCCCTGTCGCCCCAAGCGCCAGCAGCATCTGAGCCGCCACGCGGTAGTCGCGATTGTCGACGGGCAGCCCCAGCTCCAGGTTCGCCTCGACCGTGTCGCGCCCAGCGTCCTGCAGGCCGTAGGCACGTACTTTGTTGGCCAGACCGATCCCGCGCCCCTCCTGTCGCAGGTAGAGCACCACGCCGCGGCCACGCTCGCGGATGGCGGCCAGCGCGCCCTCGAGCTGCGGACCGCAGTCGCATCGACGTGAGCCGAAGACGTCCCCTGTCAGGCACTCCGAGTGGACTCGGGTCAGCAGTGGCTCTGCCCCCCGCACCTCACCCAGCGAGATGGCCAGGTGCTGGGATTCATCGATCCGGTCGGCAAATGCCCGCACGACGAACTCCCCATGCCGCGTCTCAAGGGTGCTCTGAGCGACTTGCGTCACGAACGACTCGGAGGCGAGGCGGTGCTGGATCAGGGCGTCGATGCCGACGAACTCAAGCCCGTGTGTTTCGGCCCAGGCGGCAGCCTCTTCGGCGTTGAGCAGCTCCGCATCGTCGCCGAGGACCTGGGTGAACGCCGCGACAGGCGGTTGGCCGGCGACACGCGCCAGGTCGACAGCCGCCTCTGCCCAGCCGCGCCGACCGACCACGCCCCCAGGGTGGGCGATGGCGGGAAACACATGCCCTGGACTGACGATGTCCGAGGCTCGTGCGTCGTGGGTCGATGCAGCCTGGACCGTGCGAGCCCGATCGCCCGCCGAGATGCCGGTCGATACCCCGGTGCGCGCTTCGATCGACGTGCCATAGCGCTCACCCTCGCCATCATCGCCACTCGACTGGGGACGAACACCTAAGCGCTCGGCCCGCTCGTTGGTCATCGCGAGGCACGTCAGCCCCCGGGCGTGCGTCGCGAGAAAGCTGATGATGTCTTCGCTTGTAGACTCACCGGCCGCGACGGCAATCGCGCCGCGCGGCGACTGTGAGACGTCGCCAACGACCACGACGCGGCCACGGCGAAAGGCATCTGCGGCGGCGGCGACGATGGGATGCTGAGACATGTGCACTCCTGGAGTTGCGCTGCCGTGTCAGACACCCGGGGGCGACGCCGGCGCCTCGGGACACTGCCTCCGGCGTTTGGCTGGGTCAACGCTTGTTGCATCAGCGCTGGGGTAGTCGCTATCCAGTCCATGACATGAATGTCGTGCTCCAGGGCGGCCACGACCGCTAAGTCGCTGTGTTTCCGTGACCTCAGCGGTGGCATGGATGTTGCGTAGCTAAGGCATCACGCAAGCGCCGCTTCGACGCGGCGAACCATCCCACCATCGAGCGAGCGAGGCACCATGAGCGCCAAGGTAGAACCACGTCCAGAGGCACACGAGCCCCACCCTGTCGTCACGTGCTTCGTGTCCGGAGAGGAGGTCCCGCAACACAAGGCGGTGCGCGTCAAGCTCGGCCCCGGACTCCGCGTCTGGATGCGGCCGGAGTACACCCGCGACTACGTGCGCAAACCGCCGACGATGTAGACGCGGCCGGTGCGACCGCCCCCGAGCTCTCACCGGCACTCGGTCAGAGCTCGGCGGCTTGGATTAGAATTAGTGATGTTTAGGCGTCGTCAAAGAGCGCCGCCAGTCGCTCCAACCCTCGGCGGCCGCTGTCGGCCCGAACCCCTGCTCGCCACCACGCGTTCGCACCACCAAGTCCGTGCTGCTCAAGCCCGACGATGATGATCGACTCGACCGTGTCGCGCAGGATCGAGGCCTGGAGCCGTCCATCACAAAGCCCGAG
Organism: uncultured bacterium; assembly: GCA_938040325.1. GTDB lineage: Bacteria > Myxococcota_A > UBA9042 > PHBI01 > PHBI01 > CALHXW01. Next base: position 4,111 of record CALHXW010000411.1, read on the forward strand.
AGACTGGGCGACCCGTCGTGGTGGCGGGCTCTGGGGATTGCCTCCATGCCGTGCGTGGTAGCTCTGGAGCGCCTCGAACGCGTCGACGAGGTAGTCGCTCAGACGAGCGCGCATGGCCGCGTCAACGCGAGGCATTAGCTCGTCGAGCAGCTCCCAACCGAAGCGCGCGTGACGCACTTCATCGGCGAGGATCTGCTGCAAGACAACGGCGAGCTCCGGTCGTGCGTGCAAGCGCTCTGCCTCCACCTGGGCCACCGCGACCGTCTCCGAGAGGCAGCAGATGCTCAGCACGTTTCGCAGCAGCGCCTCGAGAGGCCCAGCATCCTCGTGTTCAGGCACCGGCGGCAGCTCGCCAAGGTCGACCAAAGGCACGCCGCCAAGTGCGCTGACCACGGACGCACAGAGGCGTGCGTGGCGAAGCTCGTCTTCGATCATCGCTGCGACCGCACTGAGCCGCGCGTCGTTGACGCCTGCCCGCATGAGCTGAGGAATCAAGCCGGCAAACACGCGGGCGGAGACGTGTTCGTTGTGCATGCGGTCTTGCCAGGTTGCGATCAGCTGCTGACGCTCGCTCTCCGCGATGTTCACATCGGTCAGGACCGGCTGAAGGCATCCGCTATTTCTCAAGTCGAGCTGCATCAGACCACCTCCCAGCTGTTGAGCCTCACCGACGCTCCGTAGGTAGGCGGCGCGGGTGGGCCCCAAGCGCCACATCCCTTTGCGGTCGCCGAAAATGGCGTCGACGCGTCGGCGAGTCCGTCGACGCCTGGGCTACTGATGGCCGGCGACGCGCCGAAGAGTAAGACCGCGCTTGCCACAGATGCCGACCGACGCGCCCAGCGTCGTGCGCCCGTCGCCGCCTCTGCAGCACGCAGCGCGCGGCGATGAACCTCGCGGTTGGCGGCGGTCTCGTTGGAGTCGTTCATGGGTAGCCCCTCGTTGTGCTGTTGACGAAATAATGACCCCCCAGTCAGCAAAGACCGTGCCACGTCGCCGACCCACACCAGCACGACGTCGACAGGCTGGACCGTGCACGCGCCTACGCAGTGAGAGCGAGTAGTGGCTTGCGCAGTCCGCTCAGCCGTGGTCCGCCGCGAGCTGCTTGAGCACGGCCTTCGGAGCGAAGAGCCGGTAGCTCTCATCCACCCAGCGCATGAGCAGCTCCATATCGGGCCCGCTGCCTTCGCTCCACGAGAGGGTGGTCCAGCCAGCGACGCCCACCTTGTAGGTCTCGGGCTGGGCAATAGCGAGCTCCCGCGCCTCCTCGATCGACGAGGCAAGCTTCACCATGAGGCTGCACTCAGAGCCGGCCTTCTCGCCAAGGAAAGCGAAGTTCTTCTTGCCGACCTTCATCGCGCGACGCGTGCACGAGCTGCCCTCGCTCGTCGCCGGCAACCGAAGCGCATGACGCCGAAGCGCGCACAGTATCTCGTGTTGAAACGTCTCGTCGTTGCTCACGCAGCCACCTCGGCGCCAAGCGTATCGCGATCGGGCTCGACGTCTCAACACGGGGCCGCCCCCGTTCAGCCACACCGGTCCCGCCCCCTGCGAACGCGCGTCCGACAGCTCTTGCGCTTGCTGACGCCGCGTCCGCCTTCGGCGCGAGCCATCCGGTTGGTGGTTTCAGGGATGCCGATCAGGCGCTACGCTGCACCGGTCTTGCCCTTCTACCTGTGGAGCCGCCCCCTGCGATGAGCGCCGATCCGAAGAGCCGTAAACGCCAACGCCTCAGTCGCGCCCGCGTCGTCGACGCAGCGATCGCGTATGCCGATGCCCACGGCTTAGCGGCGTTGTCGATGCGAAAGCTAGGCCAGCAGCTCGGCGTTGAGGCCATGTCGCTCTACAACCACGTGTCCAACAAAGACGACCTGCTCGACGCGCTCGTGGATGCCGTGGTCGAAGAGATCACCCTGCCGGTGATCGGCGGCAGCGACTGGCGGCAGGAGATGCGTGGCCGCTCGCTCTCGGCGCACGAGGTGCTGTGTCGGCACCCTTGGGCGACGAAGCTGCTGGTGTCGCGGGCGAACGTCGGCCCAGCGACCCTGGCGTACACAAACGCTAGCATCGGCTGTCTGCGCTTGGCCGGCTTCTCCTATGCCCTCGCCGACCACGCATTGAACGCGATCGACAGCTACGTCTACGGGTTCACGCTCCAACACCTCAACTTTCCGTTTCAGCCCGACGAGTATGCGGCAGCGGCCGAAGAGTACCTGCCTCACATCGACGAAGGGGCCTACCCCTTTCTCGTTGGACTCGCCCGTGAGGTCATCGCCGGCACCCACGACGGAATCAACCGCATCCACCTGGGGCTCGACGTGCTGCTCGATGGTCTCGAGGCGCTGCGTACCGCGGACGGCTGAGGGCTACTTGACCCACTCCATGACAAGACCGGCGAAGCGCTCGTATTCGTCCGGGTGGTTGTAAGCCGCCGCGCTGATGCGCGCCCACGTCTGCCCCTCGTGGACGACGAACGCGACCTCCATGTTGGCCGCACGGGCTCGCCGCCACAGGGTCGCTGGCTCGACGCTTGCGAGTGCCCCCGGCAACGGAATGGTCGCAAGACATGCCCGCATCGTCGGCGGCGCCGGCAGCGTTGTGCCCCAACGCTCCGCGATCCGCTCGGCCATCGCTGCGCACAAGCGACGGCGGTCTGCCATGAGCGTCGGCCAGCGATCGGCGAAGGCCATCGCGTCGGCGGCCACCAGCCAGCCGCTGTAGTCACGACTGCCGATCCAGTCGAACGCTCGCGGGAACCCGTGAGCCACACCATGCGAGATGGACAGCGGCAGCAATCGGTCGCCGCCTTCGCGCGCCCATAGAATCGCCGTTCCCTTCGGTGCAAACCCCCACTTATGCAGGTTGCCGACAACCCAGTCCGCATCGAGCGCATCGAGATCCATCGGCAGGTGACCCGGGACGTGAGCGGCGTCCACCAAGAGCTTCACGCCCGACTCGCGGCAAACTCGCGCCAGCTCCACGATGGGAAGCACCAGCGCCGTGGCCGAGGTGATCCAGTCGAGCACGGCCACCGTCGCACCTTCCAAGCGGGGTTTGAGCAGCTCGAGGACCTCGTCGGGCCCGCTGACAGGAAAGGGGATGGTGACCACATCCAGCGTCGCGCCGGCCCGCGCGACGATGAACTCAAGCGCGCGCTCAACGGCGCCGTAGCCGAGGTTGGTCGTGACAACTCGGTCGCCGGCACGGAGCGCCACGCCCCGCAAGACGGTGCTGACGGCGGTGGTCGCATTCTCAACAAAGGCGAGCCGGTCACCCGTGGTGCCGACGCGGCTCGCGACGCCGTCGATGACCCGGCGGAGAGCTCCCTCGTGGCGCACCGTCGCCATGGCGGCGATCGGATCGCGCTCGACTGCCAGGCGAATGGCGTCCTGCGCCAGTCGGATCGCAGTGGGCAGCGCACCGAACGAGCCGTGATTGAGCTGCGTGAGCTCTGGTCGCAAGTCGAAGTGAGCGCGGGCTTCGGCCCCGAGCGCTGACGGAGAGTGAGAGGTCGACATGCAGCCCTCCTAAGAGCCGGCCGTTGTCCGCGACACACGGTCTACAGCCACGCGTGGACCCTGCCACCATCTCGCGCGAGCTGCTATGTCGGCGCCCGGTCAGCTGATGCGTCGGTGCGCCGACGTCCGACGAGATTCAGGATGCGCGGGTGCGAGGATTGGCGGGCCACTTCAAGCCGAGCCCCGGTCACCTGCTACCGCGCGGCGCCCTGCCCGGCTGCCGATGGCGCAGTGATCGCTTGGATCGCGCTGTCGATATAGCCGACGTGGGTCGCGCCAGGTGCTGACCGAAGCGTCTTGAGTGGGCCGAGCGCTGGTCGTGCGGCAGGCCCAAGGTCCATGAGCGAGAGCACGGTCGCGCTCAGATCAGCACCCGTTGGCGCCGTCTTCAGCTGGTCGATGAGAGGCTCGACCGCGGCAGCGCCCGCACGGCGGACCTCGCCCCGAATGACCCGGTAGGGGATGGTGTCTGGGACATACGATGGCGACGCGGTGTGAGGCTGGAGGTAGGCGACGAGACGAGCGGCCCTGTGACGCGGTGGTAGCTTGACGAGCGTCTCCCACATCGCGCGCTCCCGCAGCCCTGCCGCGACGCGGGAGCGAAGCTCTCTCCAGCTTGCCGGCACGTTGGGCGTAGCGCTGCTGCCGGCGACGAGCTCAAGGTCACCGGGATTCATGTTCTGAACATAGCCAAAGGCGGCGCCATCGGCGGTGCCCCAGTAGGTGCTCGGCGTCCCTTGGGTGCCGGTCGCGGTCAGCCGGTAGGCGCCCGTCGCCTTGTCCCTTGTCAGAAAGACGAGGACACGTGTCGGCTGGATCGGTCCGCCGGGCGACGTCGCGCCAAACGAGCCCACGTCCATGTCCACCGTTGACAGGACCGGGAGCTCGAGCGCCGCCCCAGGTGCCAAACGGACGGGGTGCGAAGTCGCGCTCGGAGCCGGCGCCGTGGCGATGACGCGCGTGATCGTCAGGGTCGACCGATCAACCACGTCGGCTTCGACGACTGCGTCGGCCAAAAAGCAGAGCCAGCCGAGCGTTGGGCGATACACCACGTCAGCGCGGGCGGTCGTGGCTGACGCAAGCGTCGCAAGACCCGTCAGCAGCAACGCAAGCCTCAACAACGTGTGATTTGGTGACCTCACGAACACATCGCCTCCCCGTCAGCCCGAGCGCCTCAAGACGCCCGTGGCGACGGGATATTCAACCGCGTTTATGCCACACACACGACCGAGTAGTGGAGCTTGCGGCCGCCGACCACCAGGTCGACGTCGTCGTCCTCTTCGACCCCGAGCAGAGCGCGCCCCATCGGCGCGGCGACGCTCACCGCGCTCACCTCGCACGCCCCGACCTGCACCCGACGCCCCCCGCCGACGGGCAAGAGCAGAAACCACCGGGGGGGCTCAGTCGCCTCCACAAGCCCAACCACCGAGCCCAACGCTGCAGTACCAGGTGTCGCATGAACGGGACGGCTGTGGCGAAGCACCCGAAGTCGCGCTGCGACCTCCCCCAGCTCTTCCACCCGCAGGGCCTGTCCGCGTGCCAAGTACGAGGCCTCGATCGCCCGAGTGTCCTTGTCGTTTTCGGCACGTGTCTCGGCATGGGTGAGACCGGCTCGTGTCGTCTCTGCGATGGCCTCAGCTGCCGTGACCTCATGCTCAAGCTGCTCGATGAGAGCGTCGAGGGCATCCCGAGCGAGGCGTTTTGTGTCGACACGCATGGCCTCAGTTAGACCGTCCCGAGGGTCCTTGTCACCCTCTAGAGCCGAGCCCGTCAGTCAGCACAGGCCTGGCGGAGGCACACGCTGCTGCCCTCACCGCAGGCATCCACCCCGTAGTTTCGGATGGCGGCGCGACAGCCCGCCCCCGCAGGACACGTGCTCCCTTGCGGCTCGGCCATCACCACCAAGCCGCGCTCGGACGCCACGCCGAGAACCTCCGGCACGTCCACGACGAGGTGCACCTCAGACGCTCCCGCGAGGTAGTCGGCTTCGGCGACGAGCGTCAGGTCCAAGTCGAAGATGAGCATGCGCCCTGGCTGGCTGAACGCCCCGCCGTCTCCCCGGTGGAGCTCGACTCGGGCAACGCCGCCGTCGACCTGGGCACGTGCCCGAACGTCAAAGAAGCCTTCTGGATCGGTAAACACAGGCCACGCAGGCTCGGCGTCGTGCTGCAGCTCGCAGTTGCAGAGCGCCGCATAGCCGCAGCCGGGCGTGTCTCCCCCGCATGCCGTCGTGGAGTCACACTCCTGATCGACGTCCCAGGTGCTCCACGGCCCAAGCTCGCCGTCGCAAAGCGCAGACTCTCCAGTACACATCTGGTCGCGGCTGCGAAACCCGACGGCCGAGCCGCAGCCCTGGCCCCAGGGACAGCCCGTCTCGATGGCCGCTTGCTCTGCGCAGCGCGTCCCCGCCGCAAGCAGGTAGCAGCCGTCGCAGCACGGGCCGGTGGAGCACTCGCACGGCTCTTGGCAAGCCCCGTCAACGCACACCTCGCCGAGGTCGCATGTGACACACTCAGCCTGACCCGGCACGCAGACCTCGCCGCCAGCACATGCATCGTGCACCAGCGGACGGCTCCACTCTCCGAAGCCACCGTCGCAGGCATCGCTTGTGCCCGAACAAAGGCGGTCGCGGGTGGTGACGATGGTGCTCGCACCGCACGCGTCACTTGAGCAGTCATAGCTGGACTCTGCCGCCACCTCGCAGACCGTCCCGTTGGTGACAAAGCGTCCACCGTCGCAACACGGACCGTCGACGCACTCTGTCATCTGAGCGGCCAGCGCATGCAGCTCCGCAGCCCCGTCGGCAAGCGGACTGTCGCACGGCGCGTCGGCCGGCGTTCCTGTCTCGCAGCCACGCCACGGCGACTCCCCCACGTCGTCAGGGCTAAAGGTACAGCCCGACGCCGCAGAGAGTGCCAGTAGAGCGGCACACCATCTGATGCTTCTCATCGCTTGTTGTTGTCCCCGCCCCGCATACTAGGGGGCCACCGTTACAATCCTTCAGCTAGGGCGTGTCGTCGAGGGGAAATCCACCCAGGCCGGGCGCGCTCGGCCCAACTCACCTTCAACCAACGATGAAGTCGCCACTCATCGCGATCGCCGGCGGGAACGCCACTCGGATGCCGATAGGCGCTACGGTTGCTCACATTGCGCCGCTTGCGCAGAGTTCCCCGCAAGTTTTGCGACATTCGCTCTTCAAAGAGCACACCGAAGTGCCGATAGGGGAGCTGTGCTCACGAACCACAGCAACCCGACCACCAAGCGCCACGCCCTGACGGATGCCGTTCTGCAGGCAGCGGCGCGGCGAAGCCATCCCGCGCAAACGCGCCGCTTGTGCCGCCACGCTCGGTGGAGCCGCAGGGTTGGCGCGGCACAGCAACACACGGGACCGACCCAATGATCCCGGAAGTGACGGCTGAGCAGCTGGCCTGTTGGTCTGGGCTGATGACCCCCATCTACATCTACGGGCCCGATGCTCACGCACACCTGTGGGCCAACGACGCGGCGCTCGAGTTCTTTCTGAGCACCAGCCTTGATGAGCTGACAAGCCGGGTGATGGAGCCACTCTCCGACGAGCGTCGCTCCGAGATGGCCAAGCTCCGTGAGACCATGCGCCAAGAGGGACGCGCCAGCTGGCTCCGAGTGTTTTACCCGCGAGGGATCCCGTGTGCATCGGATGTGAAAGGCCGCTTGGTCCGGTTCCGCGGCCAAGAGGCCATCATGGCCGAGATCTGGCCGCACCGACCGACCTCGTCGGCATCCAATCGAGAGTTTAGCGGCTGGGCCCACTCGCCAAGACCCCAGTGGCTCGTGACGCGCAGCGGCGACATCGTCTTGCAAAACCCGGCCGCTGACGCCCTCGGCCCCAATCGCATGCCAGAGCCAGGTCGACTCGATGAGCTGCTCGAGTCCGCGCCACGCGCTCGCCAGTCGATGCTCGGCTTGGAGCGCGGCGTCAGCATGCAGTATCGGCTGCCGCTGGCTGGACGTGAGGGGGACGTGTGGCACGAGCTGACAGCCGTGGCCGTGCCGGATGCGGAGGTCGACGAAGGACTCGTGCTGATCAACGGCTCAGACATCTCCGACCGTCGCGCCCGCGAGAACCTGCTCAGAGATGAGTGGGGGCTTGTTCGCCAGGTCTTGGACTCGTGCCCGCTCGGCATTGTGGTCTTTGATGACCAGCTCGGAGTCGTGCTCGCCAACTCAGCGTTTGCCAGGCTCCACGGCCACGGTGCCGGTCCCGACCTCGTCGGTCGACCGCTCGACTCACTCTTTGAGAGCCCCGCGCGCTACCAAAAGACACGCCGCGAGCTCATAGGCGTGCTCGAGACCGGCCAGGAGCGCATCGAAGAGTTCGTGCTGACACGCTCGACCGGGATGGTGAAGCGACGCGTTCAACGTCGACGCATACAGGTCCACGGTGCGTCCTACGCGCTGGTCGTCTTGACGGATCTGACCTCTGAAGAGGAGGCCCGACTGGTCACCGAAGCGGCACGTCGCGCAGCCGAGGACAACGCACGGGCCATGTCCGAGTTTGTCGCCACGGCAAGCCACGAGCTACGCACGCCAATGACCGGCATCGTTGGCATGCTCGAGCCCTTGTCAGAGAGCTCACTCACAGCCGACCAAGCGCAGATGGTCAGCGTCGCCCAAGAGTGCGCTCGCGGGATGCTCCGTCTCGTTGACGACTTGCTTGAGGTCTCGCGCTTTGAGGCCGGCGGGCTTGAGCTTGAGCCACGAGACCACGACCCCGTGCAGCTTGCTGCCGACGTGATCGCGATCCTGCAGCAGGCGCGGCAGCCAGGCGTCGAGCTATTTCTCGAGCCGGATCCAGAGGTACCGCGCTTGGTTTCCGGCGATGCCAACCGGGTACGACAGATCGTCAGCAACCTGGTCGAAAACGCGGTCAAGTTCACCAGCGAGGGCACCGTGACCGTACGCTGCCACGCGGAGGACGGATGGCTCCGGTACGCTATCGAAGACACCGGTATCGGGATCTCGGCGGCGGACCAGCGGGGAATCTTCGCGGCGTTCTCGCAAGTCAAGCGCGTCAACCGTCGCTTTGGCGGAACGGGACTCGGCCTCGCCATCTGCAGCCGCCTCGCGGGCGCCATGGGCGGGCACGTCGACGTGGAGAGCTCGCTGGGCGTCGGCAGCCGCTTTACGCTCTCTGTCCCCCTCGTGGCCGCCCAGCATCCTCCCGACGCCTCGCCGACCACCCCGCTGCCGTCGCTCCGTGTCCTGGTCGTTGACGACAACCCCGTCAACCAGATGGTCGCGCGTCGGATGCTCACAACGCTCGACCAAGACGTGGCGGTTGCCGACAGCGGCCTCAAGGCCATCCAGCTCTTCAAGACGAACCCGTTTGACCTGATCTTGATGGACCTTCAGATGCCCGGGATGAACGGCTTCGAGTGCACCCGCGAGATCAAGCGTCTGCAGAGCATGCGTCGACGCCACGGCGAGCGCGCTGCGCCCATCGTCGCCGTCACCGCCGGGATTGGTCCTCAGACGGAGTCCGCCTGCCTGAGCGCCGGCATCTCTGTGGTCCTTCGCAAGCCCTTCCGGCGCGGCGACCTGGCGAACGTGATTCGAACGGCTGGTGCCAGCCTCACCCGTCGCCACGAGCGGCGACCAACGCAACGACCACGCCTGAGCGCCGAGTCCGCGTAGGCGCTCATTCGCGCCCCGGTTGACCGCGTCGTGATGAGGCCGTTGCCGTCTCCACGGCGCATTGCAGGCGCGCCGTCCGTGAGCGCGTCAGCCCTCGTCGTGCGCAGATCGTCTTCCTCGGCAACGCCGCACGTCCCCCAATGAGGTCGGGCGGACAATCTGAGCGGCCCGCTAAAGGTGCTGCACAAAACGGTCGTTGATTGCTACATCGCACACTCGAGGTTCGCATGCAGGTTGAACAGAGCCAGTGGATCGACCAGTGCTGGTCAGCGCCTCCCGGACGGGAGCTTGGCGCAAGCGCTCAAGTGGTCTTCGTGTTTGGCGCCCGCCAGGTCCTTGCCGACGGGCGAGCCCTCGACGAAGTCCGCAACGCGTATCCCAACGCGGCGGTAGTCGGCTGCTCAACGGCTGGCGAGATCCTCGACACCGAAGTCCAAGACCAGACACTCACGGCGTCCGCGCTCGCGTTCACAGAAGCCACGGTCACGACCAGCTCGTTTCGCGTCGACAACGCCAGCGCGAGCCGCCGCGTCGGCGCAGAGATTGCGGCATCCATCGAGCACGACGGCCTTCGCCATGTGCTCGTGTTCTCCGAGGGCCTCCAAGTCAACGGCAGCGAGCTCGTCAAAGGCATCACGGGCGCGCTTCCGGAAGGCGTCACGGTCACTGGTGGTCTCGCTGGCGATGGCGCGGACTTCGACAAGACGCTGGTCGTTCACGGCGCGAGCTGTGAGTCCCAGACGGTGTCGGTCGTGGCGATCTATGGCGACTCGGTCACGATGGGCTACGGCTCCCTCGGCGGGTGGGACACCTTCGGTCCTGAGCGCCTGGTGACGCGGTCGCAGGGCAGCGTGCTCTACGAGCTGAGCGGCGAGTCCGCGCTCGACCTCTACAAGCGCTACCTCGGCAAACATGCCGCAGGCCTCCCAAGCAGCGGCCTGCTCTTTCCGCTGAGCGTCCAGGCCGACGACGGCTCGGCGCCGGTGGTTCGCACGATCCTCGGCGTCAACGAAGCGGACAGCTCCATCACCTTTGCCGGCGATATCCCCCAGGGCTCGCGCGTGCGCCTGATGAAGGCGAACTTCGACCGGCTCGTTGATGGCGCGGTCGAAGCCGCGGAGGTCGCCAACCAAGGGCTCGGTTCGGGCGACGCCGACTTCGCGCTGCTGATCAGCTGCGTCGGCCGCAAGATGGTGCTCAAGCAGCGCATCGAAGAGGAGGTCGAGGGGGTTCGGGATGTCCTCGGCGCCAGCGTGCCGCTCGCCGGATTCTACTCGTACGGCGAGATCTCGCCCTTCTCATCGGACGTGGCCTGTCAGCTCCACAACCAGACGATGACGATCACGACCTTTCGCGAAGATGTGGCGACGCAATGAGCAACGGCGACCTCCACAAGCTCATCAAGAGGCAGCTGAAGCGCCGGCGGATCGCCATCGACGACCTGCCCGACTCGGTACAGGCCCTCCTGGCCGACGTGTCCGCCGCCTACACCGGCTATGACGACGACCGCGAGATGCTAGAGCGAGCGATGGAGCTCGCCAACGACGACTTTCTCGCGGCAAAGGCGGAGGTCGACGAAGCCAACAACAGCCTCGAGCGCCGTGTGAAAGAGCGCACCGAGGAGCTCCGGCTTGCGCTTGAGAAAGCCAAGACTGCCAGTCGTGCCAAGTCGGCCTTCGTGGCCAACGTCAGCCACGAGACACGCACGCCCCTTGTCGGGATCATCGGCTTTGCCGAGGCCCTGGTGACCGATGACCTGCCGGTTGGAGAGATGCGCGACCTCGCTGAGGTCATCCTCAACAATGGCAAGCACCTGCTCGAGCTGCTCAACGATGTGCTCGAGCTGTCGAGGATGGAGTCCGGCAAGCTCACCGTGACCCGAAGACCGGTCGGACTCGACCCCCTCGTGCAGGACATCGAGTCGGTCATCCGAATGCGGGCCCAAGACAGCGGACTGCGCTTTCGGCTCAACAAGCACTACCCGTTGCCCCGACGCTTCCTCTCAGACCTGACCAAGGTCAAGCAGGTCCTGCTCAACCTGCTCAGCAACGCCATCAAGTTCACCAAGCACGGCAGCGTGGAGCTCGACATCCGCTTTGATGCCGCTGCTGAGCTGCTGTCGTTTTCGGTCACAGACACCGGCATGGGCATGTCGAAGCAGGCCCAAGACGAGCTGTTCACGGCCTTTCATCAAGCCGGTTCGTTCGTTCAGAAGGAGTTCGGCGGCACGGGGCTTGGGCTCCACATCTCGCGCATGCTGTGCGAGGCGCTTGGCGGTGACATCACGGTCGTCAGTGCGCCAGGCCAGGGCAGCACCTTCACCGCGTCGTTTGCGACCGGCCCTGTCAACCCGACGACGGTCGAGAGCAACAACCGCCTCAACCGCGAGCGCAAGCGCGAGGCCCGAAAGACCGCGACGCCCTCGCTCAACGGTCACGTGCTGGTCGCCGAGGACGCACCAGAAAACCAAAAGCTCATCGCGTACCTGCTGCGCCAGGTCGGCGTCACCTACACCATCGTTGGCAACGGCCAGCTCGCCGTCGAGGCGGCGGCGCAGGAGACCTTCGACCTCGTCATCATGGACATGCAGATGCCGGTGCTCGACGGCTACGCGGCGACACGACAGCTCCGAGAAGGCGGCGCGACGCTGCCGGTGATCGCCGTCAGCGCCCACGCCTTCGACAAGCACCAAGACGCCTGCATCACGGCGGGCTGCACGGACTTTCTGGAGAAGCCGTTCTCGCGAGAGTCGTTCTTTGCCATGTTGGCGGTCTACTTGCCGCGGCTCGAAGGCGGACGGCCGCGCGAGTTCGGCGAGATCCAGGCGTAGCGCTGCGGCACTCGGGCTACGCCGAGACCTGTCCTTCGGCTTGTGCCGCGAGCAACGCTTGGGCGTGGCTCAGCTCAGCAGCGATCGCGTCGCGCTCGGCAATGAGCCGCCCGATGACCTTCGTCCCAGAGCCGCCGGCGTAAGCAAACCAGCTGCGAACCTCGCGCGCGGCCGCGCTACGACGACGGCGATAGCGAGCCGCGTAGATCCCTGCAAGGGGGCCAACGACCCACAGGAGCGCCAGCGCTGGCCAGACAGGTTCGGCCCAGACGAGAGCAGCGATCGTCCAGCCGATCTGCCAGATCGTAAAGAGCAGGATCCCGGTCATGAGCTTCGCACTCGCCAGCATCACGGCGTCCGGCTTTCCGAGGCTCGCGACCGGGTTCGTCAGGAGGTACGGGACCGCGTAGAGGGCCACACCGAGTAGCGCCAGCGGCAGTCCAAAGACGATCGCGGCGAGGTTTCGCAGGGTGAAGCGCGCGACCTTCGAGGGCGTGTAGCCGCGCTCGAGACGCTCGACCGACACGCCCGCTTGGTCGAGGCGATCGATGAACCGATTCACCCGACGTCGAAGCCGTCCAACACGGTCTGGGTCGACCAGCTCAAGCTCGCGCGTGGCCTCGGCGACGGCTCGCGTTCGCGACGCGAGGTCCGCCGCCATGGAGTTGTCCGCGCCGTCGCTGTCGTCTTCCGTCGGGGTGGAAGACGCTCGAGAGATCGCCGCCGCGACCTGCATCAGCGGCAGGTCTTCCCAGCGCTCAAGGTTGAGCGTGACCGCTCGCAGGCTCGCGTCGATCCGCTCGGTGAGCGTTCGGGCAGCCTCTCGCGGGTCACGAGCAAAGGCGTCCTCGAGATCCGTGGCCGTGATGGGCTCGCCGGTCTCTGTCGCGACGTCGCTGCCGAAGAGCTGGCGGTCGCGAAACGTCAGCCCCACGGGGACAACGCGAACGCCGAGCCGGAAGCCGTGTTGAGCTTCGGCCTGTAGGACCATGCGCGCCGCGCCGGTCCGTAGCGGCGCTAGAGATGGTTCCGCGTGGCTGATGCCCTCGGGAAAAAGGCAGATCGCTTCGCCCGCTCCGAGCGCGTCGCTGACAGCCTGAAACATGGCGGTGTTGCCGGAGGTATCGCCGCCATCCTGCCGCCGATAGACCGGCAGTGCGCGCACCTGACGCAGGAACCAACCGAGGACGGGCGTCTTAAAGAGCGGCGACTTTGCCAAAAAGCGGAGCGGGCGCTTGGTGGTGCGAGTGACCATCAGCGGGTCGCTGACGCCATTGGGGTGGTTGGCGACGACGACAATGGGGCCTGTCTCGGGGACGGGCGGACCTCCAAGGTGGTGGCGCTTGAAGAAGACGTCGGCGCAGAGCCCGAAGAAGCCAATAATGAGACGATACATGCCCACACTCTAAACGCGGAGCTGGGCGGGTCCATCCCAGGCGCGAGCTTCCACTGTTTCGCGCCGCGACGGAAATAGGGACCCACTCGCGGCTGTCCCTTTGCGCGGCCAGGATGCGATTGAGCTACCGGTTCGCGTGGCAGTGCGGTAGGCGCACCACAACGTCGGCGAGGTGGGCAATGAAGTCAGGCGAGAGCGGAGCGTTTGAGCGAGCGTCTGGAGGCGTGAGAGCCATCGAGACAGACGACACGTCCGAGCGGGTGTACGACCAACCCGCGCCGCAGGAGACGGTCCGCGGTGCACTGGCCCGTCGGCTTCGGCCGATCCGAAAGCTCGGACGGACGGCGCTCGAGACCATGTACGAAGCCAAGATGCTGCGCGAGGCGCCCACGTGGCGTAAGCCTCAACACCTTGGAATCGTCATGGACGGCAACCGACGCTTCGCCCGCGAGACCGGCGCCGCCAGCGTCGTCGAGGGGCATATGGCAGGCGCATCGAAGTTCGAGGAGGTCCTCGACTGGTGCGAAGAGCTCGACATCGACATCGTCAGCGTCTGGATCTTCTCGCTCGACAACTTTGGGCGCGACGCGGTCGAGGTCGACGGACTCATGAACTTGTTTGAGCGCAAGTTCTTGGAGCTCGTGAGCAGCCGCAAGATCCACAATAACCAGATTCGGATCTGCTCGATCGGACGGCTCGATGCCCTCCCGAGCCACGTCCAGAAAGCGATCATCGCGGCCGAGCGCGCAACCGCGCACTACACGCGCCGAGTCCTCAATGTTGGTGTCGCCTATGGCGGCCGGGAAGAGATTGTCGACGCCACCCGTGCCTACCTCAGCGCGCTCCGTGACAGCGGCCAAGACCTCGACGACGCGATCGAGCATCTCAACATGGACGCCATCGGACGGCACCTCTACACCGCACACGTGCCCGACCCTGACCTCATCCTTCGCACCAGCGGCGAGGTTCGGCTCTCAGGGTTTCTGCTCTGGCAGAGCGCACAAGCCGAGTATTACTTCTGCGACACGAACTGGCCGGCCTTTCGAAAGATCGACTTCCTCCGAGCGCTCCGTGCGTTCCACCAGCGACAGCGTCGCTTCGGCCGGTAGTCGTCGCGGGCGTCATCGCGCGTGGGCGTGGGCGTGGGCGTGGGCGTGGGCGCGGGTCCGAGCGTAGGCGCGGGTCCGAGCGTAGGCGTGGGCCCGAGCGTGGGCGTGGGCGTGGGCGCGGGCCCGAGCGTGGGCGCGGGCGTGGTCGCGGGTGAGCGCGATGGATGCGAGGCGTCGCGGGAGGGGGAGGCCTACGCTGTTGCGCCTGTCTTGGCCCACACGTCGCTTCGGTACGCGACGTAGGCCCACGCGAGCTTGAACACGACGACCGCGGGGAAGGCGAACCAGACGCCCCATGCGCCGAGCCCGAGGGTGAAGCCGAGCACGAAGCTCGCGGGGATCTGGATGAAGACCGTGATGACGAAGTTGATCTTCAAGCTGATGCGGGTGGCACCCGAGCCCTGCAGGAGACCGGTGAAGCCGATGTACACGCCAACGAGCGGCATGGCGTAGCCGAGGAGCTGCATCCACGTGATCGCGTAGCCCGTCATGGGCGAGCTTGGTGCGACCCCGAACGCGGCGACGAGTGGTGCTGCGAACACGATGAGCACGAGGCCGATGGTACCCATGACGAGCGCGTTGAGGATGACGCCAGAGCGCAGCACCTTCCGGGCGGCCGGCGGGTCGTGAGCACCGAGCGCCTGCCCGACCATCGCACCTACGGCTTGGCTGATGCTCATCCCTGGAACGAACGCCAGCGCCTGAACTCGAAGCCCGAGGCTATGGGCGCCGACGGCCGCCTGGTCGATCCGGCCAAGCATGCCGATGATGCTGAGGAACGCAGCGTTCAGCACCAGCATGTCGGCGGCAGCGGGCCAACCCACCCCGATGAGCTGCTTGACGAGCGGCCGGTCGACCGGCGCCAAGCGAAGCGAAATGCCCAACCCGGGAACGGCGTTGCGGCGTATCAAGACGATCATCAGCGCCATCGCGCATGCCTGAGCCAGCACCGTGCCGAGCGCGGCACCCGTGTTGCCGAGCGCCGGCAGCCCGTAGTTGCCCAAGATAAGCCCGTAGTTGAACACGACGTTGAGGCCGTTCATGACGAGGCCGACGACAAACGCTAGGCGTGTGTTGCCGACCCCTCGGAGAGCCGCGGCAAAGAGGATGTTGAGGTAGTAAAAGACCGTCCCGAAGAGCAGCGGTCGCAGGTAGTCGAGCGCCGGCTCGAGCGTGTTGTGGTCGGCGCCGAGCGCGAGCAACATCGGCTCGGCCAAGACGTTGCCGACGAGCGCAATGATGACGCCCAAGATGCCTGTCATCTGCACCGACTGATGCAGGATGTGCCGCGCCCGCGCGTCGTCGCCTCCCCCCTTGGCGCGAGCGATGAACGCGACGGTACCGACGGTGAGCCCGATCATGGCCACCATGAGCAGAAACACGAGCTGCGAGCCGTAGCCCATGCCGGTTAGGGCGTGCTCGGGGTTCGGGGTTCGGCCGATCATGGCGGTGTCGACCGCCAGAGCTAGGACCTGGAGCACATTGAGGCCGATGATCGGCCATGCAAGGTCGAAGAGTCGCTTCGTGATGGAACCGCTGGGCATATCAGCCGCAGGCTGCATCAAATGGCTCCATCGTGGCGGGGGCGAGTTAAGTGGACCGGGGTGGCGGCAGTCGCACGCGGTGCGCGTCGCCGTCAAGCAGATCGTTGGGTTGTCGCGGCCGCTCTTTGTGTCTATTGCGGTGCGGTCCGTTTCCAGCACGCGAGTGCCCTTCCACCACCGGAGATCCCATGAAGCTGCGTCTGATGTATTTCGCTTTTCCTTTCTGGCGCGCAGAAGCCAGCCGCGTGGCGCTCTTTCTCGGCAACGTTGAGTTCGACAACGTCCACGTCGGCCGAGACGAGTTCATGGCGATGAAGTCGTCTGGCGAGCTGCCCTATGGCCAGCTGCCAGTGCTTGAGGTCGACGGCTTCCGAGTCGGTCAGGCGGTCGCCATCGCGAAGTTCTGCGGCAAGGTCTCGGGCCACTACCCAAGCGACGACGTCGAGGCGCTGAGGGTCGACGAGCTACTCGATGCGGCGAGCGACGTCACGAGCTTGTTCGCTCAGTCCTTCCGCGAGCCTGACGCCGAAAAGAAGCTCGCCATGCGCAAGGCACTACTCGACGGCAAGCTGACCGCGTTCCTCGCAGCGCTTGAGAAGCGCTTTCAGCTCAACGACGGACCCTATTTTGTCGGTAACACGCTCACCATCGCCGACATCGTGTGGTGGGCGGTCGTCGGCTGGTTCACCGGCGGCAGCCTCGACGGCATCCCGACGACGCTCGTCGACAGCTACCCAGGCCTTAAGAGCCTCCACGCCCACGTCGACGCCCTCGACGGCGTCAAAGCGTGGCGGGCCCGCACCGCTGGCTGACGACCGCGTGCGTTGCTCACCAGGCCGCCGGCTCAAAGCTCGCAACGATGACCGCGACGAGAGCCTTGGCGCGACGACAGTTTTGCCGTGACGAGACGTCGACTTGAGCGCTATCACAACGTCGTGTGGTAGCCGTCGCCGTCCGACAAAGGAGAGCCGCTCATGTCCAATCGACCGTTCTACGCAAAGTATTGGGAGGATGAGGGCGCGTCCAAGCCCGATATTGATCCGCTGACGCCGGCCAAGGGCGATGCGCTCTCGACACTTCTGCGCGAGCGAGGCGGCGGGCGCGTTGTGGACGCCGGCTGTGGCTCAGGGACACTGCTGGAGCTCTACGCCGACGCCGCCGACGAGGTGGTTGCGCTCGATGTGTCGGAGGGTGCCCTCAAGGCCGCCCGCAAGCGCGGCGGCGAAAACGTCACCTTCAAGCAGGCAGACCTCGAAGACGAGTGGCCTGTGAAAGCTGGGTGGGCCGACGTCGTGGTCTCGAGCGAAGTCATTGAACACCTCTTCGAGTTCCGCGCCTACATGATGCAAATCTCGCGCGCGCTGAAGCCAGGCGGTCGACTCTACCTCACCACGCCCTATCACGGCCGTCTCAAGAACGTGGTGCTCGCGCTCCGCGGCTTCGACCACCACTTCTGCAACTACGAGGGCGGCCACATCCGCTTCTTCTCAAACCCGCACCTGGAGCGTCTCGCACACGATGCGGGACTCGCAGCGGTGCGCTTCTCGTCGCTGGGACGAATCCCCGCGCTCGCCAAGAGCACCGTCATGCACGCTGTGAAGCGCTAAAGCGCCACGGGCAAGCCCACGCGAATTCACGCAACGCGTACCCAACGCGCACGCCCTCACGCCAAAGCGCGCACGCCAACGCGCGCCCTCAGGCCTGCGCGCGCCCTCACGCCTGCGCACGCCCTCACGCCAACGCACGCCCTCACGCCCCCACGCCAACGCCCCCCACAAAGAAAAACGGCCAAGGCAGATGCCTTGGCCGTTTTCTTAGCTAGTGACGGTGGCTCGTCGACGAGCCTCCGCTAGTCGCCCAGAGGGCTTACCAGCGACCGCCGCCGCCGCCGCCGCCGCGGTGTCCACCGCCGCCGCCGCCGCCGCCGCCGCCGCCGCGCTGACGCTCTTGAGCGACGTTGACCTTGATGGCACGGCCATCGAGGCTCTTGCCGTCCATCTCGGTGATCGCGGTGCTTGCGGCGTTCGCCTCAACGAACGTCACGAAACCAAATCCGCGCGAGCGGCCGGTCTCACGGTCGGTGATGACCTTGGCCTCGGTGACCTCACCGAATGCGGAGAACGCCTGGTTCAGGCTTCCGTCCGTCGTATCCCAGCTCAGACCACCAACAAATAACTTCTTCGACATCTTAATCTCACTCTTCGCTGCAAACCGGATCAAATCCCCTGCAGCATTTAATGCAGGCGAAAGGCGCCTGCCGGACCATCGTGCAACCAGCAGAGGTTGCGCCGACGGCAGCGTAATAGACACGCCACGGGCGTTTCACAAACTATAAGTCGCTTTTTTCGTGCCCGCGGCCTGGATTTGTGTCGTGCACGCACGGCGCGATCATCAGCTCGCCGGCTCGCCTTTGGCAGCGGTCTTGCGCGCCTTCTCGTCGGTCCGCAGCGCATCGATCAGGCGACTCGCCGACCCCGACCGACCACCCGTAAGCCCCTCAAAGCTATCCACTTCCACCAAGGCACACGCGCTGGCTTCAGTGAGCTCAAGCTTCTTGACCAAGCTGCGAATCAGCCCCAGCTGCTTAGGACTTGGCGGCCGCTCCTCGTCCATCTTGACCTTAAGGATCGTGATGAGATCCGAGGCCTGGCCGCTGGTGGTCATATCGGAGAGGCTTGGGATCTCCACCAGCGCCCCTAGCGCCGCGTCGTCCAGCACGAGCTTTTCGGCCATGCTCTTGATGTAGTCGAGCTGCTGTGGCGTGGGTGGCGTCTGGACGCCAAGGTTTCGCAGCTCGGTGATGAGAGCCAGCGCGTCCTGCTGTGTGAGCTTGTCGGGGTCGGCGGGCTTCGGAAAGTCCGCAGGCGCCATCGAGAGCAACCCCGTGAGCTGCTTGACGCGCTTCGGCGTCGCCAGCCCGCTGTTGAGGTGGCCGCGGGCCGCGGCATGCAGGGCGCGAATGCTGTCGCGAAAGCGCGCCCACACGTCGCGCGCCGGCGTCGTTCCGGTCTCGACCTGGTCGAGCTTGGCCTCCATGTCGGCTGTGAACTCGACGCTAAACAGCGCGCCAGCGGCATCGTCGTCGTAGAGTGGAGCCACCTCCAGCCAGAGCGCGCGACCACGGGCGGTCGGCGCAAGCGCCCCCTCCTCGATGGTCACATAGCGTCGGTCCTTGAGCGTCTCGACCGTGCTCGCGTAGGTCGACGGTCGCCCGATGCCGTGCTCTTTCATCGCTTTGACGACCGTGTGTGCCCGGTAGCGCCCCGGCGGCTTGGTCGCGTCCTCGACAAGCTTCGGGTTGGGGTGTTCCTCGCTGGGGTCGGCGAGCGCCAGGGACTGTCCGACGGACAAGGCGCCTTCTGGGGGCGCCTCCGCTGGGGGCTTGTCCAGCTCGCTGAACGCCGCCTGCCAGCCGGCGTGAGTACGCCAGCCGACACCGCCGGTGAGCGTCCGGTCAAAGCCGTCCACGCTGCAGACCAGGGAGATGCGGGCGAAGGTCGCTGGACTCATCTGGCTAGCGAGCGCCCGCGCACGCACGAGTGCGTAGAGCTGCTCAGCAGCGGGGTCAAGGTCAGCTGGCGCCACCACGTCGACCTTCGTCGGTCGGATCGCTTCGTGAGCGTCTTGGACCTTGCCGGTCGGCTTGGCGGCCGCAGCACCTGGCCCGAGATGCGCCTTGTCCCAGGTCGCGACAACGTGCTCGCGCGCCGTCTTGACGAACGCCTCCGACATGCGGGTGGAGTCGGTCCGGATGTAGCTGATGTGGCCGGCTTCATAGAGCTGAGTCGCCGTCCGCATCGTCTTGCCAGGACTCCAGCCCCAGCGATTACCGGCGGCTTGAAGCAGCGCGTCGGTGGAAAACGCTGGCTTGGGCTTGCGGCTCGACGTCCCCTCTTTGACGCTATCGACGTGCAGCGCGCCCGACGCGGTGAGTGCCGCCACCGCCGCTGCCGCGAGCTCACCGTCGGACGTCCGGCCAGGGTGTGCCTTGCCCGCGTCGTCGAGCCAAGCAGCATCGTCTTTCGGCTCGTGAAAGCGCACCTGAAATGCGATCTCCGCCGCCGTCGCGCGGACTTCAAAGTAGGGGATGGGGACATGAGCCTCGCGCTCAAGCTCGCGCTCGATGATGAAGCCCAGCGTCGGCGTCTGGACCCGTCCCATCGACGCCTTGCCGCCACCCGCTAGATAGGCGCGCGCAATCTTTGAGGTCCGAAACCCGACGAATCGGTCGAGGTACTTGCGGACCGACGCGCTCTGCACGAGCTGCATGTCGACGCCACGTGGCTCACCGAGGGCCGCCTTGATGGCGTCGGCAGTGACCTCCTGAAAGGTGACCCGGTGCGTGTCGCCGTGTTCGCCAAGGATCTCCTCGAGCCGCCAGGCAATGAACTCGCCTTCGCGGTCGGGGTCTGTGGCGAGGTAGAACTCGTTGATGCCGTCTTTGTCGGCGCGCGCAGTGATCTTTCGCACCGCCTGCTCGCCGCGCTCGGTCCACACCCACGGCGGGTTCGGGAGCCCGTCGCGTCCCTCGGCGAAGGTTGCCTTTCGCCCGGCCTTGCCATGCTCTTTGCCCGAGGGCAGATCCTGGATGTGGCCGCCCGTCGCAAGCACAGCCCACTCATCGCGGAGGTACTTTTGGATCGTTCGCGCTTTCGCCGCTGACTCGACAATGAGCATCTTCATGGCTTGCTTGTCGGCCGCTTTGCCGCGTCACACAAACAAAAAACGAAGTTTCGCGCCGGTTTGTCTGCGCGATGACCACAGAGGCCCCCGCCCACCACGCGCTAGCGCCCGACAGGCCCGACAGGCCCGGCTCCGGTATCGCGGTCGCCGAGGTTGCCGAAGCGATGGTAGTCGTTGGAGATGGTCTGCGGCTGCAGGTAGCGCAGCAGCTCGACCCGTCCGGCCGCCACCGGCACGCGGTCATCGAGGCAGGTACCGGCGTCGGCCGCCGCACGATAGATCGCCGGTGCCCCGCTCCCAACGAGCCGCAGCCGCCCGATCTGGCCGCGGCGAAGCTCGGCGCAGAGCGCCTCATCGGACCAAACGATCGGCGAGTGCTTGCGGTTGCTGGCGCTCAACACCCGCTCCCGCGTGTCCTCGTCCGAGCAGCTCCAGCGCACAGCGACGTTGATGGCCGCCAGCGCATCACACACACGCTGCACCTTAGCCGCGCTCGCGTCCGCTGCAGCGTGCACGGTGAGCCCAGGGTGCGGCTGGTACCGGAGGTGGTTGTCCTGTCCGAGCAGACCGGTCACGTCGGTCGACACGGCATAGTGAGAACGAAACGCCTCGGCGTAGTCATCTGGCGCGTCCGCGACGTCTTCAAAGCGCAGCAGCTGGGAGATGTAGGCGGGGCCTCCCGCCTTTGCGCCAGGCCCGAAGACGCTCGCGTGACGCCCGCCGAAAGGCTGTCGCTCAACGATCGCTCCGGTGGTCTTTCGGTTGATGTAGAGGCACCCCGCATCCATCGCCTCGATAAAGCGCTCCTGCTCGCGCAGATCGAGACTCATGAGCCCAGCGGTGAGCCCGTATCCGGTGCCGTTGGCGAGGGCGAGAGCGTGGTCAAGGCTGTCGGCGCGCAGGACGCCAAGCACCGGGCCGAAGAGCTCAGTCGTGTGCAAAAAGCCACCGGGTGCAATCCCCCAGCGCACCCCAGGCGAGACCAGTCGCGGGTTGTCGGGGGCCACGGCGGGCGCGACCAACCACGTCCCCGACATCGCGTCGCCGCGGCCTGTGCCCGCGACCACATCCCGCAGCGGACCGGCTGGCTCACGGATGAGCGGCGTCACGATCGACTCCGGCTGCCAGGACGAACCGACAGGCAGCGAGTTCACGGCATCGCTGAGTCGCTCGCGGAACGTGACGTCGTCAAAGAGCGAAGCCTCGACGATCAACAGGCTTGTGGCCGAGCACTTCTGCCCGCTGTGACCAAAGGCGCCGCCCACTGCACACTTGATGGCTTGGTCGACATCGGCCATCTGGGTGACGATCAGCGCGTTCTTGCCGCCGGTCTCTCCCAAGAGCCACAGATCGGGGCGCAACCCCATCAGCTTTCGTGCCGTCGCGGTGCTGCCGGTCAGGATCACGCCGCCCACGCGCGGATCGCTGACCAGCGCGCTGCCGGCAGGGTCGTTGTCGCAGACCACGAGCTGCAGCGTTCGGCGGTCAACGCCCGCCGACCAGAAACGCTGCGCCAGCTCCCACGCGACCGCGACCGTCTCAAGCGCAGGCTTGAGGATCACGCGGTTGCCCGCTGCCAGCGCCGCCAGCACGCCGCCGGCGGGGATCGCCAGCGGGAAGTTCCACGGAGGCACAACCACGACCACGCCGAGAGGCTTGGCCTGGACACGATCCAGCTCGCACCACTCGACTGCCGAGCGCCGGTAGTACTCGGCGAAGTCGATGGCTTCTGAGACCTCGATGTCGGCTTCGTGGATCGACTTGCCCGCGTCGGCGACCATCGACGCGATGAGCTCGAAGCGACTCTTTCCGAGCTCGACCGCGACCCGGCCCAAGACCTCGGCCCGCTGCTGAACCGACGTCTCGCTCCATGCCGTCGCTGCCGAGGCACAGGCCAGTGCGCGCTCAACCCCCTCAGGCCCCACGAGTCCAAACCGGTAGAGCTCCACTCCCGGACGCGAAGGATCGCCACCGTTCCGCACGTCGACGTGGCCGTCTGGAGGCACCTGCTGACCATCGACGACACAGCCGAGCGGCGTCGGCCAGCCGCTCTTGCGCAGAGCGATCGCTGCGTGAACGCTCGAGCGGTTGGTCGCGACAGACCAGTCCGTGTCGGGTTCGTTGGCGAAGGGTGTCGACAAGCTCGAGGGCGCGGTCGGTGGCGTCCACGCATGCCGGCGTGAGGCACTAGGAACCGTCGAACGCTCTCGCCACGCCTTCACAAAGCGCTGCTCTTGGTCGGTCCACGTCTCCGAGCCTACCTCCACGCCGAAGCTGTGCCGCAGGAAGTTATCGGCCGCGGTGTTCTCGTCGAGGCGACGCATGAGGTAGGCGAGAGCGCTCTGGACGTCGCTCGAAGCGACGGTCGGCGCGTAGAGAAGCACATCGCCGACGAGGTCTTCGACCACTCGCCGGATGGGCCCGGCGATGCCTTCGAGCATCTCAAACGTCAGCTGGTTCCGGACCCCACGGCGCGTGGCGACGATGAGCGCGTAGGCGATGTCGAAGACGTTGTGGCTGCCAACACCCAACGCGACGGCGGCGCGTTGCCGCGGCCGGAGCAGTCGCTCGACAAGCCGCTTGAAGTTCGCGTCCACCGCGCCTTTGTTGGGATAGGGCGCCTGCGACCAGCCATGGTGCGCCGCGTCGACGCGCTCCATCATGAGGTTTGCCCCCTTCACAAGCCGGATGTGGATGGGTGCACCGCCGGTGGCGACGCGGTCACAGGCCCAGCGCTCAAGCGCATCGACCAGCGCAACCGAGTCCGGCAGGTAGGCTTGGACGACGATGCCTGCGGTCAGCGAGTGAAACTCAGGCTCGCCGAGCACGCGCTGGAAGAGGGCCAGCGTCAGCTCGAGGTCCTCGAAGGCTTCCATGTCGAGGGTCACCAGCTTGGGCGCCGCCGATCCGTCGGAGGCCACCAGCGGATGCGCCATGGCCGCCCGATAGAGCGCCCGCAGCCTCGGCACCAGCCGCTCGAGCGTGTGCTCGAACGCGAGCAGCTCCAGGTGCGAGGCGATCGAGCTGACCTTGATCGACACCGCATGGAGGTCGCGACGCTCGAGCGAGGTGAGGTAGCTCTGCAGGCGAGCGGCGGCCTCGCGCTCGCCGAGGATGGCTTCTCCTAGGTGGTTGAGGTTGAGGCGCCGCGTCCGAGCGCGCCGAGCGGCGAGCGCCGCGTCGAGTTGGACGGGCTCCGCGGGCAACACAACGCGCGCGACCTCGCGCTGCAGTCCGCGCCGCACCAGAGGGACAGCGACCCGCGACGTGAGGTGGCCGATGCTTCGGAAGGCGCCTAGCCGTAGCCTCTCCCACCAGCTCAGGTAGCTAGGCACGCCGAAGCGCCGCAGCAGAAACCGCAGCTGATCGGCTAGGCGAGCGTCGGTCTGCGCTCGCAGCGCTTGGTCGGTGAACGCCATCGTGAAGTGACGTCCATCTGGGTCCGACACCAGGCCGGCGAGCCGACGCGACTCTGCGCGCTCCGCTGAGCTCATCGACGCCGTCGCCAACCGCTGCATCGCCGCGGCGAGCTGACAGGCAGCCGTGGCGTCGTCGTCGGCGCCAGCGGCAAGCTGCTGCACAAGCGCCCGAAGGTCTTCCGCCGAGCCAACGGCGTCTACCGCTGCTTGCTGCGTATCGCGCATGGCGGGCCCCCGACGTGTTTAGTGCACTTGCGAAACTGAGCATGAACCATCGTGGCGAAGGGTCAAGGACACGGCTCGGAGGCGTCGCCCCCGAACGCCCAAACTTCGCGACTGAGGCTTCCACAGTCGGCCCAGCCTTCGCTCGATCGGGACCGAATCGACGCCATATCTCGGTCGCTCGAGCGAGCTGACGCCCTCGGCTCTCGTCCTCGCGGACTGACTCGAGGGAGGTATCGTCGCTCGCGGAGTGAGAGCCACGCCCGCGCGTCACGGCGCGGATTCCCGTCTACGGCGGACCGTCGAGCCGGAAGATTGGCACCAGCCCGGTGAAGTGGTAGCCATCCGTCAGCCAGGCTGACAGCCGGTTGAAAGGGGTGCTGTAGCGATGAACCAAGCCGACCACGAAGAGAGTGACAAGACAGTGTACCGCGTGACTCCACGCGGGCTGCTCTGGATGGTGACCGCCGCCGTGATCAGCTGCGGCGACGGCGCCACCGACGCGGTCGATGGCCAGCCCGACGCAAACGACGCATCAGCTGGCGACACGCTGCTCTTCGACCTCGACGCCGACGCTGTCAGCGACAGCGGGTCAGCGGATACGGCGGTGGACACGACCGTGGCGGGCGATGCAGCCTCAGATGCGAGCGACACCGCGGCGACGAGCGACACCGCAGCGACGAGCGACGGCGACGCCGCGACGCCTGACACCGCAGCCGACACCACCGCAGCCGACACCACCGCTGTCGTCGACACCGCTGTCGTCGACACCGGCGCTGACACGTCGCCCGATGACACCACGCCCCCGGGGCCGCTGATGTTCTGCGACTCGAGCACGTCCTTTGACTACGAGCCGCTGACGGCGACCGACTGGGTCGGCCTGCCCGACGACATGTGGTCGGTTGATAGCCCAACAGCGACAACCGGACTGCGGCTCGATGTGGGGCCCGCGACCCCATGGTTCGCGTCTCAGTCGAGCTACTTCAAGCCGATCTACCAAGGTCTTTCGGCCCTCGATGGCTGGTCCACCTCTGGCGGTGTTGTCCTCCGGTTCAGCGCTGCGCTGGGCCCGCTGCCGAGCGGCGCTCAAGCGTCGACAACCAGCGACGAGCTGTTGCTGGTCAGGGTCGACGACGGCTCCGGCGCCCGGGTACCGTTCGAGCTCGAGCGCTTCGAGGGCCAGCGCAGCATCATCCTACGTCCAATGGTCCCGCTCGTTCCTGGGGCCCGTTACGCGGCCATCCTCACCACCGCTCACACCGCCGCTGACGGTGGCTGCGTGAGCCCTTCGCCGACGCTTCGGTCCGTGTTGACGGGCGACGCCACGGCGCCACAGCTCGCTCGGCTCGTCCCGCGCTTTGTCGAGGCGCTCGAGGCCACCGGCCTGGCCGCCGATGCCGTCAGCGCAGCCGTCGTGTTCACAACGCAAGCCATCCTCGAGCCCGCGATGGCCGCGCACGCCGACATCCAGTCGCGAACCTACAGCTGGGCGGCCCCGCCCTCATGCACCCCCGATGGCGACAACCGACGGTGTGTAGGCGCGTTTACCGCCTTCGACTACCGAACCGGGGGCTACCTCGGCGACGCGCCGGCCCCGACCGCCTACACCCTGCCGGTG
>CALHXW010000412.1 GCA_938040325.1 uncultured bacterium
CCCCATCGTCCACCGACCCGTGTGTGCGCAAGCCGTTCTCAAGCAGCACGCCGCGCCACCCTGCAGGTGGGAGGCCGCCCAAGCGAGGCGGGAGCACGTGCGACGAGCGTGGGCGTGAGCGACGAGTGCGGGCGTGAGCGACGAGCGCGAGCGACGAGCGTGGGCGCGGGCGGCGAGCGCGGGCGCGTGCGGCGAGCGTGGGCGCGTGCGGCGAGCGTGAGGTCGCGGTCGACCATTGGCAATGCGACGGCGACTGGGCACGCGTCACCCATCACGCGTCACCCAGCACGCATCACGCCTCACCCAGCACCCATCACGCGTCACCCATCACCCATCACGCCTCACCCATCACCCGCCCGTCGTCACCCATCACCCAGCACGCGCTCCCCCTTCGCGGGGGTGTGCCTCTTGCTGCGAGTGTTCCTCACACGATCCCCGGCTTGCCGAGCTTCCAGCGGACGCGCGCGACAGTCAGCGGCAGGATCAGCCCCTTGAAGCCGACCTGTTTTCGCAGGACACGGGCGGCTTCGCGTAGCGTGTTGCCGGAGCCGACGTAGTCGTCGAGCAGAACGACGACGTCGACGTCGCCGCGCCCTGGTGGTGGGCCGCTCCAGCCCATCCGGCCCTTGACGTTGTCCCGCCGCTGGTCGTTGTTGAGCAGTGTTCCTTGCCGCGCCTCGGGTGCTTCTCGCCAGATCATAGAGTCCATGTCGGGCGCCACGCCGAGGGCTCGGCCGACGTGGGCTGCGGTCTCTGCGCGGTGGGCCCAGCTGGTCGACGGCATCGCCACAAGCGCGACGCGTGTGCCGGCGCCGCTCTCGGCGACTAGGCGCTTGGCGATGCGTGCGACCCGGTCGGAGAGGTCGGCGCTGAGGCCGCTCTCGCCTGGGACAGCCGCTTGGCCTCGACTTCGCATGAAGCCCAGGAAACCTCGACTTCGGCGCTGACTGTCGTAGACCGCCAAGCCAGGCGCGAGCTGATTGCGATAGCCCGGGACGATGACGGGACGGTCGTTCATCCAGGCGTCGGCGCGGGCTGCAGCAGCGGCATCGACTGGCACAGGGCTGTCGCCGCGGCACACGGCGCAGCGCCCGCATGGGGTCGCGTCGGTGTCTCCGAGCGCGACCCGCAGGGCCTGCATGTAGCAGCCGGATCGCCCTTCGGCGTAGGCGACCATCTTGTCGAGCTCGCCGTTGCGGACAGACTCTTGGCGTACGTAGCGCTCGAGGTTCGGTGGTCGACCCATCGGGACGAGGTCGTAGACCTGGCTCTTGCCCTCGGCGCGTTTCGTCACGAAGCCCTGCTCGACCAGCTCAGCCAAAACAACCGTCACGCGCGTCGGATGCAGGCCCGACGCCGCGCGAATCTTGCCCAGCGTCGGCGCGCCGCCATCGCGCTGAGCGACGCGGTCGATGGTCGAGAGGATACCGCTGAAGTCGTCGACGGTCGGCTGGGCCGAGCGGATGAAGTACTCTTGGATCTTGATGTCGGCAGGGTCGAAGAGCAGCGTGCCCATTGCGGGCAGCCCGTCGCGGCCGGCCCGGCCGACCTCCTGGTAGTAGGCGGTGATCGAGCCGGGAACGTCGACGTGGATGACGTAGCGGAGGTCGGACTTGTCGATGCCCATGCCAAGGGCGTTGGTCGCGGCAATGGCCGTGAAGTCACCGGCGATGAAACGCTCTTGCAGCTCGCGCTTTCGCTCGGGCGCCATGCCGGCGTGGTAGGCGACAACCTCCTGGCCGTGGGCGGCGAGGTACTCGGCGACGACCTCGGTGTTGTCGCGGGTGGCGCAGTAGAGCAAGCCCGGACCCTCAAGGGCGGGCAGCTTTTTCTGAAGCCACGCGAGCTTCGCGCCGAAGCTCTCGATCCGCTGGACAGCGAGGGCAATGTTGGGGCGGTCCATGCTGCGGCGGTGGACCGAGAGCGGCGCGCCACCTGCAGGCTGCAGCTGCGCGGCGATGTCCGCTTCGCACCGTGCATCGGCCGTTGCGGTGAGGGCGAGCACCTTCACATTGGGCTGGGACGCTTGAATCCGCCCGATGAGGTGGCCAATCTCACGGTACGCCGGCCGAAAGTCATGGCCCCAGGTCGAGATGCAGTGCGCCTCGTCGACCACCAGCTGGGCGATGGGAAGACGCGCGATGAACTCAGCCCGCTGGACCTTCGCGAGCTGCTCGGGAGCGACGAAGAGAATCTTGAGTCGCCCCTCGGCGGCGGCCCGCTCAGCAGCCATGTTCTCGTCGGCGCTCTGGTCGCTGTTGAAGCTCGCGGCGGGGATGTTGAAGCGCTCGTTGAGCTGGGTGATTTGGTCGCGCATGAGCGCCAGGAGCGGCGAGACGACGACTGTGATGCCGTCCAGCAGCGTCGCGGTCAGCTGATAGAGCAGCGACTTGCCATGACCGGTCGGCTGCAAACACAGCAGCCGGCCTTCGGTCAGGAGCGTCTCGATGGCTTCGCGCTGCCCTGGCCGGAACGCATCGAACCCAAACGTCCGCCGGAGCGCCGCGTCTAGGTCAAGCCCCGCGAGTGCCGCTCGTGTGTCTGGATGTGTCTGCATGATGCCATCGCTCGCTTGAGGTCGTTCGTTTCGGCTGGAGCGTCTGTGCGCAGCCGTCACATCCCTATCAACCGGGCCACAGCAAAGTGTCGCAATTTTTTGAAAAGAAGTTCGCGACTCAGGCGTCGACGACCGCCCCCACCACGGCGCCTTCGGCGCTCACCACGCTAAGCCGTCCGTCGTCAAGCCCCTGCTTTTGCAGGTTGAGGCGTGCGAGCTTCACCTCGGCCTCGCGCTCAGCGACGCGCGCCTTGGCGAGTTCGACGTTCGTTTTTGACCTCATGTCTACGACGCCAAGAACTGCGATGGTCGCCATCACGCTGACCACCATGAACATAATCTCTGTCATCGCAGCACCTCTCCCGAAGGGGGCCGTCCAGTAGGCACCGCCCCACCTTGGTCAACGCTGCGATGGCTGAGGCGCTACTCAACCGCCAGCTTGGTGGTGATAGCGGCGGCCATGGCGTCGGTGCGGCCGTCGTTTTCCAGGCAGGTTTGGCCTTCATTGGCGAGGATAGCGACGCCCGCTAGGACAACCCGGCCGAGGTAGCTTCGGAACGCGTAGAGCGTTGACGTGTCGTTGCCGAGGGCCTCACAGAGACCGTCGTCACGGCAGGTCACCGCGGCGGGTTTTTCGAGGATGGCGTTGTTGACGACGTACTCCGACAGCTCGGGGTCTTGCATCCAGCGGGCATTGTCGATCATGCCGTCCTCAGCAATGAAGTTCTGCACGTAGTAGACGCCTTGCTCGCCGACGTATCGGGCCAACAGCTCTGGCTCGTCGCCCGTCAACGCGGGGCGAAGCTCAGCGTATGCCTCGGCCGCGGCGGCCTTCATCGAGGTCGCGGTCAGCGCGGCGACAGGCGCGTCGGCTGGAGCTGGCGGTTGGGATGCGCAGGCGCCAACAACGAGCGCGGTCACGAGCAGGGCACGAATGGGCATGGAGTCCCTCGTTGGTGATGATTTGGAAGGGCCCGCGACGTACCATACGGGGCACTCGAGGCAAACCCTATGGGCTTCGGTTAGGCCCCGTCGACTCCGCCAGCTCCGAGGTCGAGGAGTGCCGCGGCGGCGATGACGCGGGGGGATGCCCGTCCGGACTTGGACCCTTGGAGTCGAACTTGCTAGAGGTTGCGCATGCTCCTGCTTCTGCCACTCGATCCGCTCTCGCCCACCTCGCCGGAGCCTGCCTTTGCAGCCGAAGCCGCCGCCGCCAGTGCACTCGGAGTTGACGTGGCGCTGCTCGACATTGATGCCCTGACGGTCGAGGAGGCACCCGACGAGGCGGTCGCACACGTTCCTGGGTCTGCGTCCGTCGCCGTCTACCGAGGCTGGATGCTCCATCCGCGTGACTACCGCCTGCTCGCGGCCGCGCTCCAGCGGCGTGGCGTTGAGCTCTTTGTGTCGCCAGCGTCCTACAAAGCGGCCCACTGGCTACCCAAGGCCTATCCCCACGTCGCGCCGCACTCCCCGGACGCGCGTTGGCTCAAGGTACGAGCCGGCGAGGTCGACTGGGATGCCGTGCAGACCATGACCGCGAGCTTTTCCGGCCCACTGCTCGTCAAAGACTACGTCAAGAGCCAGAAGCACTACTGGGATGAGGCCTGCTTCATTCCGGATGCTCAGAACTGGCCGGCGGTCCGCCGTGTTGTCGAGCGCTTCATCGAGCTCCAGGGTGAGCTCGAGGGCGGCCTTGTCTTTCGCGAGTTCGTCCCGCTCGTCAAGCTCGGTCAACACGTGACCGGCACGCCGCTGAGCCTTGAGGAGCGTGTGTTCGTGGTCGCCGGCGAGCCCGTCCTGCGCCTGCCGTACTGGTCAGACGTTGACTACCCCGATGTCCGCGCCGACCTCACGCCACTGCTTGAGACGCTACGAGGCTTCCCGAGCCCGTTCTTCACTGTCGACCTGGCGAAGACCGTCGATGGGCCATGGGTCATCATCGAGGTCGGCGACGGCCAGGTCTCTGGGCTACCGAGCGCCAAGGCAGCTCCCGCGCTGATTGAAGTGCTGATGGATGCGGTAGGAACTGCTGAGTCTGCGCCGAGGAGTTGAGGTGTGAGTAGCAGCGTTTATGTCGAGATCTCGCGTGACCAAGAAGCTGAGCTGCCGGTTCCGACGGCGTTTCGGCCCCTCGTCGTA
>CALHXW010000413.1 GCA_938040325.1 uncultured bacterium
TACTGCTTGTCATGACCCACCTGTCCCGCCGTACCGCGGCGGTCTCGAACGCGAGCCGCCACGCTCGTCGCTTACTACCGTGTCGTCGCGGCCAGCGGTAGGGCTAGCCTCGTGATTGGGCCCAACGCGGCCTTCATGCCGCAACTCTGGCCGCTGCGATGCGCTCGCGGAGCCCCCGTGCGGGGGCGAACGCGCTCGCTGGGTCGTCTGTCCCGCGTGCCGCTGGGGCGGCGAGCGAAACGAGACCTCCACGCGCGAAGCAGGCCATGAGTGAGCTCAGGACCGTCGGCTCTGAGCCCGGCGTTGAGCGCATCACGCGCGTCATCAGGAATCGACTTCCCGGCAACGCTGCTAGCGGCTCAGTTGACCGGGTACGCTGGCACCGGCAGGATTCCGGCCATGACATGCCGGAACCCAACGCTACGACCATCCCGCTTTCCCTCGCTCGTGCTGGTGACATCGATCGTCGCTGCCGCAGGCGTCTCGATGCCCGGCTGCGATCGGGCGGACACCGACACCGGCACCGGCGACGGGCTGACCGTGCGCCTGGCTGCGCTCGCACCAGGGTGCAAGCCCAACGAGAACCAAGACGGTCGGTTTCCGAGCGATGCCGACTCCGTCGCGCTCGAGCTGAGCGGCGGCACGCTGAGCAGCCCCGTGACGTTCTTCGCGTCACGCGATGAGGCCAGTGATGACGGTCGCGTGATTGTGACGGGTGTCCCGCCTGGCGAGAACATGACCCTCAGGATCGCGGCCTGCCAGGCGGGTGGCGCCACATGGGCAGGGCGTGTTGATGCCGTCGACGTCCGGGCCCACGAGAAGTCGTTTCCGGCCGTGTTTTTAACGCCGGTCGACCAGCTTGCATGCGTCGGCGGCGCTGCAAGCCAAGAGGAGCAGACGGCCATCAGCGGCGGGTCCGCGTTCGCTGCGACGGTCGGAGATGCCTCGGGGGCGCTCATTATCGGCGGGCTCAACACCTACACGGTCGCCACGAAGTCCGCGGTCGCGCGTGCTGGCGTCGACCGCTACACCCGTGCCACCGGCGAGTTTAGCACCGCCGGCTCGCTGCTGCAGCCTCGGGCCCTTGCGACCGCCCAGCAGCTGTCCAACGGTCAGGTCCGCGTCTTTGGCGGCGTCACCCGGCTCGCATTCGCCGAGATCGGAAAGCCGGCGCTTTCCGCGACGGCGGCCGACGCACCTGAGAAAGCTTCTGAGCTGTTCGATCCGACCACCGGCACGAGCTCGGTCGAGTTTGACGTCCAGATTGCTGCTGCGCCGTCGGTCGTCGCCGGTCCCAATGACCTAACGGTTGCTGTAGGGGGAATCGGTGTCGGGGACGTCGCGAGCGACAGCGTTTGGGTGGCCGATGCAAACGGCTTGACGACGCTGAGCACGAGCGTCGCACGGGTAGGCTCCACGGTCGTGATGCTCGATGACCGCAATGCGCTCATCATCGGCGGCAACGTCGACGCGGAGCTCAGCCGGGTCGCGGCCGTCGTCGCGATCGGTGCCGACATCAACGACACGCAGGTCAACTCCCTCATCGCTGATGGCTTCACCGACGTTCCGCTCTTTGCCTCCGCGACGCTGCTTGAGCCCGACGCTGCCGGACTTCCCCGCGTTCTGCTGGCGGGCGGCAACGTCATCAACGCCGGTCCAGCGTTCCCGAGGGATGTCGCTGGTGCACGACTCGGTGTCGTGACCGTCGACTTGCTGAATCAGCGGGCGTCGTTCGCTCCGCTTGAGGTAGCGAACGGCGACGAGCCGCTGCTTCGCCGCGCAGCGGGGCAGCTGACGCAAGTGGGTGACAGCGTCTGGTGGCACGGTGGCTATACCGCGTTCACATCGAGCGCACCGTGCGACATCGCAAGCTCCCAGTGTTTTCAGTCAGATCTCGTCTCGCTCTCAATCGCTGGCACGCCGCCAGTCGCGACGCTCGAGACGCGCTCGTTGGACGGTGGATTCGGTACGCTCGGCATGGGACTGGCCGATCTCGGTGACGGCGCATGGCTCGTGCACGAGGGGATGGGGTCGATCACGGACAGCGCGATCGGCCGTCAGGGCCTGCTCTACAGGGTCCGCGGCTCTGGCGATTCACTCTGCCCGTAGCGGCCTGATCCCGAGGAGG
Organism: uncultured bacterium; assembly: GCA_938040325.1. GTDB lineage: Bacteria > Myxococcota_A > UBA9042 > PHBI01 > PHBI01 > CALHXW01. The sequence continues at coordinate 2,129 of CALHXW010000413.1, forward strand.
GCCGTCGGCCATCAGGCCGCACAGCACGGCAGGGCGTGACGCGTGGGGTCGCTAGGGACGAAGCGGCGGAGCCCCCGCGCACCGACGGCAACGCGCCAAACCCTTGCCACACGGTGCCGCGCGTGGCAGTGTCCCGCCGCCCGCGAGCTGTAGTGAGGTCTGTGTGAGCGTCAATGTCAGCAACGAAGGCCGATTCCAGCCCTACCTCCTTGAGCCGGGGGCGCCGAGTGCGTTCACTTGCTTTGGGACATGGGAGAACGTCCGGTGCTGCCTCCCGATTGAGGAGGTCGATGATCCGTTGGACGGCTGCTCGCAAAGCGTCGAGTGCCGTCGGTACACGCTTGAGCAGAACCCGCCGACCACGCGCTTCCGCGTCAAGCCGCGGCGCGATGGACGCTTCGAGATCCAGCAGTTCCGCGACTTCATTGGTGAGCACAGCAGCTACCACATGGAGATCACCGAAGGACTGATCGAGATCACCTACCCGGGCAAGCGAAACGTCCCGAAGTCGCGACGCTTCTTTCTGCACGTCAAGCACCTCGAGGAAGCCAAGCTTCCCGTCGACGTCGAGTTTGAGCTGATCATGTCGCTCGAGAAGATGGTTCTGCGCCAAGCTGGCGCGGAGGTCATCGTCCGCGCGGTCCGTCACACGACCGAAGATCCCGACGACCGTCGCAAGCGGATCGCGGAGAAGCTGCGTGCAAAGGCGACTGCAGCTGCGCGCGACGAGAGCGACGACGACGATCTCGACATCGAGATCGACCTGGAGCTCGACACGGACGGTGACGACGGCGAGGACTTCGTCGTGGTGCCGGTTGCCGACGCCAACCAGGCCGACGAGGTTGAAGAATCCGACGATGACTTTGGCGGCGGCGACCTGCTCGACGCCGAGCTCGACGTCGAAGTCAGCGACGCCGATAAGGAGTCGGACGAAGACGAAGACGAGGACGACGACGAGTCTGAGGGCGGCGACGCGCCAGCACCGAAGGCCTCGACGAAGAAGGCGCCCAAAAAGAAGGCAGCGGCGAAGAAGGGCGGTGCAGCGAAGAAGCCTGCGGCCAAGAAAAAGGCCACGGCCAAGAAGGCCACAGCCAAGAAGCCGGCCGCGAAGAAAGCAGCAGCCAAGAAGAAAGGCGCAGCCAAGAAGAGCTAGCCCTAAAACAAGCGCTACTTCCGGCTGCGGCGTTCGATCTACGCACCACAGCGGCGTCGGGGCGGTCGCTGCGCTCACTCGGACTCGACGATGCACGCATCGCCGTCGTCCGCCCGACGCCGCTGTGATGCGCACCTCGTTCGCCTCGCTCGAAACTAGCGCTCGTTTTAGGGCTAGTGCCAAAAACACTAGCGCTGTTTCCGAGCGACGCGAAGGCGATGTGCTTGCCAGCGGCGTCCGCTGGACGAAGGCGATGCGTGCATTGTTGAGCTTCAGGTGAGCGCAGCTGCCGAGGCCGCGCTGAAAACATCGTGGAAATCGCTTCCCGGCAAAAACTAGACGTCGTCCGACAGCGCCACGGGTGCTCGGCGTCCTGAGCGGATCCGGCCTTGCGCACTGGCATCACGCGCAGTGGCTCGTGTGCTCCGCGCCGACGCGACTGCCGGTTTGTGTGTCCGCAGGTCGCGTTGCGCGCCAGCCGCGCCATCTGATATGCCTCGGAACTCATACGAGGAGATTCAGATGTCGACAGTTGAAGAACTTCAAGGTCAGGTCGCGCTGCGTCAGCAGCGGCTCGCTCAGGTCATCTCAGAGCTGCGCGAAGTCCTCCGCGCCGACATCTCGTCGTACGCCGCGCGCGAGTGCAAGCGGATCTTTCTCGCCGAGCCGAGCGTCTCTGAGTCCCTGGACGACGCGCGAGTTGCCGCGCTCAAGGCCGACTCTAGCAGCCTTGGCACCTCGGCTGCCGAGCGGATCGACGGCCAGATCGCCGACCATGGCCTCTGGTCGCAAGGAGCCGATCCTTCGGAGCCAGCCGCCGACCTCAAGGCCCTCGACAGCGTCTGGAGCATCGTGACGACCGTCCAAGACGATGTGGCAAAGCTGCTCTCTGGCTTCGGCTTCTCGGAGTCCGTCAGTCCCTACAAAGCGCCGGCTTACTTCGTCGACGGTCGCTACTTTCCGTCCCTCGCCGAACACTTCTGGCGCCTACGCATCGAGCTTTCCGACCTCACCAGCGAGATCGCGCAGCGCTCCGACGACGCAGTCCGCAGTCGCTTGCTCGCGCGCTGGGATGCCTCCTAGCAACGCGACGAGACCGTCTTGCGGCCGAGCCTTCGCGCTCTCGTGCGGCCAAACGGCGGAGCTTGCGTGCTCATGCGGCTGTGCCATCTCAGGAGAAGCGTCTCCAGCACCCGCGCTGATGCGGCCCAACACACCGAAAGGCACAAACTGGTGCGGCGTCGCCGAAGCAGCGTTGACGAACGGCCGGGTAGTTGATACCACGGCCGCCGTTTGGCTGCGTAGCTCAGTTGGTTAGAGCGAACGACTCATAATCGTTAGGTCGACAGTTCAAGTCTGTCCGCAGCCACCAGGCGCCCCGTCTCACTGAGACGGGGCGTCTCTGTTTGAGGCCTCGCCTGGATCCACGCGCTCCGGACGGTCGGCTAGTAGAAGCGCCGGGGAAACTCGAGCTTCGATGACTTCGCGAGATGTACCGTCTTCGCAATCCGCGTTGAGGTTTCCTCTCGTTCATCACGCTAGCGGCGCACCTCGCTGGGTCCCAGAGTCCGCGTTTCGCCGAATGCTGCTAGGGCGAGGCGACCACCGCGACCGACTCGACGGGCCGGATACGCTCGCCAGGTTCTGCGCGTTGCCAGCTGACATGGTCCAGCTGCCAGCCGCAGGCGTCGCGCAGCGTGACGGCGCCGCCGCGGTTGCGCAGGCGGAGGTTACGAGTCGTCGCGGCCTGCTGAGGGCCGACCCGGAGCCGGTCACCCGGCGCCATCACGTGGCCGCGCGGCAGGTACACGCGGCGGGTCCGACGTCCAGCATCGATCTCGAGGACAAGGCCGCCGGTCGGCACGGAGACACAGTCCGTGTTCACGAGCTCCACCCACTCGCCCACGCGGTCGGGCTGTGCTGCTGGGTTGACGAGCAACGACCTGAGCCGCACGCCAGCACCGCAGTCGCGTGTCGTGCCTGGTCCACTGGTCCCGCGGAGGTCGCTCAGCCGGTCGAGGCTGTAGGCGGATGGCATCGCATGGCGCGGGATGGCGTCGCGCGGCTCATGGGTGCACGCCGCGACGCCCATCATCCACACGGTCGCGACCACCGGCCACGACACCTTGGACCGGGCTAGGCGGCAGCGCTGTGGATAGCTCGCCGTCAGCGGGCGCTGCGGCCGTGGACATGTCGCGCGGGTTCGTTGGCGCAGGTGCATGGAACGCTCCGAGGTACATCGAGTCAGCGGTCGGTTTGGTGCACGCTCCGTGCCAAGCGCCGAGCACGAGTTTTCAATGAGTTGCAGCCTCGGCCGGGACACGATGGGACAGGTTGTTGTCCCGTGCAGGACGGTGTGGGCTGGTTGACAGCTGTCCGAGGACCGCCGAACATGGCGCTTCTTCAGAAGCGAAGAGCCGCACCGGTCTACACACGTTGCCGGACCGCCGTGCAGCACCCCAACGTCCCGCTCTCACGAAGGTTGAGTCGATGCGCAAGCTCACGTCCCCCATCGATCGTCTACGCTCGCTCGCAGCTCTAGTGGTGTTCGGCGGTGGTGTCGTTGGCGCGCTCGCAACGCCCTCCTTCGCTGCCGAAGGTGACGTTGACGAGATCGAGCCCTCGCTGGTCGTCCTCGAGGTCTTCTACGACGGACAAGACTTCACCAAGACCCCTGACTACGCCAAGGGCGTGCAGGACCGGATCGCGAAGCTCGGTGGTTTCGCGCTCCTTTCGCGCCCAGACGCTCAGCGAGTGGTTGCCAAGCGCTTTCCGCCGTCGGAGCAGGCGAAGGTTGCCGACAACGCCGATGATATCCGCAAGCGGGTCAAGCAGGCCGAAGACGTCTTCTTCCGCGACGGTCCTAAGGCCGCGCTTCCGCAGCTCCGTCAGCTCAACGCCGAGCTTCAGAAGATGGCCGACTCACTGAGCCTCAGCGACGAGTTCAAGCGCGAGTACATCTCAAGCCAGATGCTGCTTGGCCTCGTCTACCTGCGGTCTGAGCAGAAGACCAAGGCCACACAGGTCATGGAGGACCTTGTCCGCCAGGTCGGCAAGGACGCGTCCATCAACATCGACAGCTATCACCCTGACTCGGTGGCGCTCTACGAGAAGGTGGTCAAAGACCTCAAAAACAGCAATGGCGGCAAGCTCGCGGTGCGCACGAGCCCGCCGGGAGCTGACGTGTTCATCAACGGGCTCAAGCAGTCGCGGAAGACGCCGGCGACCTACGAGGGGCTCTACCCAGGCAAGCTGAAGCTGGTCGTGCAAAAGGACGGCCTCAGCTCCCGCGTTCGCACCATCACCATCACGGAAGGCGGCGAGACCGACATCCAGATCGACCTCAAGTTTGAGGCGGCGCTGGCGTTTGACTCGGAGCGATTTGGCGTCTCGTTCCCTGATGTGGAGTCCCGCAAGCGCAACCTGCCTGCCTTCGCGTCGGCCCTCGGCCGGCTTTTAGACGTCGACTACGTGGCCGTTGTCGGGCTTGAGCCGGATGGTGAGGCTGCCGCGCTTGGCGGCCAGCTAATCCATGTCGAGACCGAAAAGCCGGTGCGCGGGACGGCGATGAAGACGCGGTCCAACGTGATCTCCAAGCGGCGCGTGATTCAGATGGCGCGCTTTTTGGTCTACGGCGATGCGCCAGAAGTTGCCTATAAGCCCTGGTACGACAACACCCTCGGCTGGGTGCTCACGGGTGCAGGTGTCGCTGGCGGGGTCGTCGGCACGATCTTCTACTTGGACTTTCTCGACAACAAAGACATCGCCGAGTGCGATCCAACCGTCGCAGGAGCCAGCTGCCTGCCCGAGGCCGAGCGTTTCGACGCCAAGGACACGGCTGAGACAAGCCGAACCATTGCGTATGCCGGTTGGGGGCTCGGCGCTGCCGGCATCGTCGGCGGTATCCTGAGCTTTGCGCTGATGCAAGAGGAAGACCTCGACGCAGACGTCCGTCCACGAATCCCTGGCTCGCCGACTATGACCGAGCTCACCCCTTCCGTGCTGCCGGGTGGTGGCTTCGGCGTGTCGTCGACGTTTACGTTCTAGCAGCGTTCCGGGGAAGCCGGCGGGCGCTCTAGCCGCGTTGCTAGGGCGTCGCGGGCTTGATGCGCTCGTACTCGAACTCAAGGCTCGCGCTCGAGCGCATGTCCCACTCGAAGTAGCACTGCAGCAAAAACCGGTCGCCGCTGCCCTTCATGTCACCGAGGACGTCGCAGGGGTACGTGTCGCCCTTGTTGTTGCCGAATGCGCCAGCCGGCTCCACTCGGTCGACCTCAAAGAGGACTCGGCTGGCGTGGGTGCACCGGATGGAGCCTTCAACGGTGGCCTCGACGGCCTTGCCGTCTGGCTTGCCTGCGAGGCGGTTGACGAAGCGATCGCCTCGCACCTCGAAGACTTCTCGGTACTCAGGGGTCTTGGACTCGCCGATGAAACGCCAGTCGCCATCGAGGCTCCAGAGGCGCTTGGGACACTGGTTCTTCAGCGCGAGGCTCTTGTACTCGCGCAAGAGCGCATCGCGACTCTCCTTGTCGACGGGGCGCTGCCGCTTCGTCGTTGGCTTGGGAGTGCGGTCGGCGGCGCTAGCGGGGGCGACCTCATCGGACTTCGGCTCAGCGCCGGAGCAGCCGGTGGGACCGAGGAGCATCGCGGCGACGCTGGCGATCAGTGCGCCAGCAAGGGCGAGGGGAAGGCGTGGTCGGATCATTTGGGCTGTCCTAGTCGGCGAAGCAGGCGGATGAGGGGAGCATTGCCTGCTGGAAACGGGTGCGCGACAAGCTCGTCGTGTGTGACCAGCTTGAGTGCATCGGCTTGGAGTGGCCGAGGCTCGCACCCTGGATCTGTCGTACACGAAAAGAAGAGCAGGAGCACGGTGCGCGTCGCATACACGTGGTGGGAGAAGCAGAGCGGCTCGACGTCGCTGACGGTGATCCCGAGCTCCTCGTGGAGCTCGCGTCTGAGCGCATCGCTTGGGGGCTCGCCGGTGGCGACCTTGCCGCCTGGAAGCTCCCACTGTCCACCGAGGTGCGCGTCAGCTGCGCGCAGCGTCACGACGAAGCGCGGGCCCTTGTCGGTGTCGACACGGACAAGCCCGGCGGCGACCACAACGTCCGTCACTCGCCACAGCCGTGGCGCAGGTAGCTTGTGCGGGCAGAGAGCACCTTCTCGACGTACTTGAAGTTCGACGGAAGCGTGCCTGTCTTGCGGGCGCGGTTGGGAATCCGGTAGCCCGCGTTGTACGCGCTGAGCCCGTAGATGAGGCTATTGTCGTAGCGCTTCATGAAGCGCTTGAGGATGGTGAGACCGCACTTGATGTTGGTCTCGACCTCCGTGATGTCGCCGCAGCGAAGGCGCTCACCGACCGAGGGCATGACCTGCATCAGCCCAGTCGCGCCCGAGCGCCGGTTGACGGCATCCGGGTTGAACGAGGACTCGACCCGCACAATGCCCGCAATCAACCCGACGTCGACCTGATGAGCTGCTGCGGCGCGTTGCAGCGAGCTCTCCAGGTTGCGGCAACGCTCGGTGACTCGTCCGCGCCACGCCATCGCCTGTGCGTGGCCGCCGCGCTTCTTAAAGTCCGTCTTGTTGATGTACTCGACCGACAGGTCGCTCGAGGGCGGCTGGTAGGTCGGCGACGATCCGCACGCCGCAACCAAGGACAGACTCACTAACCAAATGCATGTCGTCGTGTTTCGCATGCGCATAGTCTTGCAACACGCTCGTCCGACGGTCGAATTTCCGCAGCACTCAATCTGAGCTGGACGGACAGGCCTGTGAGAGCCACAGCCAGCCGTCGGGTACGGCGCGCTGGCTCCCTACAGCCCCTCGACGTGCGGTCCGGAGATGTAGCCATTGATCGCGCTAGCAGCAACCACCAGCGGACTCGCAAGGTACACGCTTCCAGGGCCCGAGCGCCCGGCATAGTTGCGGTTGATGGCGCTCACCGTCACCTGTGATGCGTCTCGGCTAGCGCCTGGACCCGCGTTGATGCAGGCCCCGCAGCTGGGGTTGATGAGGGTCGCACCGACCGACTCGAAGAGCTCGATGTAGCCGCGCGAGCGCGCGTACTCACGGACGCGCTGGCTGCCGAACTGGACGTAGAGCTTCACCCCGGGCGCGACAGTGCGACCCGCGTCGGCAGCCGATTGAAGAACGCGCGCATAGAGGTCCATGTCGGTCGCTTTGCCGCCAGTGCAGCTACCGCCGTAGGCAATGTCGATGGGCACCCGATCGCTGAGAGCCGTGATCGGACGGCCGTTCTTGGGGTCCCCAGGCGTTGCGACCATCGGCTGAATCTGTGCCAGATCCAGCGAGATGCGACCGGCATACACCGCGTCCGCATCGGGATGGAGGACGTCTCCGCCGATCTGCTCCGGCGTCACGCCACGGATTGCCGCAACGGCCTGCCGCGCAGCGTCGTCAAAGACCATCAAGCCGGTAAACGCACCGGCCTCGACCGCCATGTTGGTGAGCGTGGCACGCTCATCGAGGTCCAGCGAGGCGAGTCCCGGCCCCCCAAACTCAAGCACGCTGCCGATCGCGTCGCCCGCACGGACGGCGTCAGTCGCCAGCAGTGTCAGCACGGCGTCCTTCGCGGTCGCGTCTGGGGCGAGCGCCCCCTCGAGGTCGACGCGGATCGTCTTTGGCACCTTGACGCGGATGTCGTTGGTGCGCCAAGCGTTGGCGAGGTCGGTCGCTCCTGCGCCGAACGCGAAGGCCCCCAGCACGCCCGCCGTGCAGGTGTGCGAGTCGCTGCCGACGATGAGCTGTCCCGGCACAGCAACGTTTTCGACAATGTGGGCGTGGCAGATGGCCTCCGAGCCGCCGTCGTCACGCTCGTCGATGAGCTGGATGCCTTGACGGCGGGCAAAGTCTCGCTGCGTCACCGCGAGCCCCGCGGCCTTGTCGAGGAGCTTTCCAGCGGGAATCACAGCGTCGATGAACGTGAGGTGATCTCGAAAGGCGAGCGCAGACTGAGGCTCGGTCACTCGCGCATCGGCGCCAAAGCCACGCATGAACATCGCCTCTGCCATGGGCGTGACGTACTCGTGGGTAAAGCGCAGGTCGGTCCTAACGAAGGCTGCATCGCCGGGCGCCACGTGTGGGACGCCGACCGCGCCTGTGCTGGCGTCGGTCACGACCCGTCGTGCAATGATCTTTTCCGCCAGTGTCATTGGCCGGGGGGCGCAGCTTGGCGGTATGGGCCGGTGCTTGCCTGCAAGCCGAGCCACGCTGTGAGCGAGCAGCCCGCCGTGCTCAACGACCTCCCGTGCGATGGGGTCAAGGCCATCAGAAAAGAGCGAGCGAGGCAGTGACTCTCCAGCGAGGATGCGCGGGATCAGGTCAAAGCGCGTCGACGTCAGCAAGCCGATGTTCTGGCAGTTCTGTAGGTAGATCTTCTCGAACGAGTGGGCGATGACGAGCTTGATGCCAGCGGCCAGCTCGGCAAAGGGAGCGGTCTCGCGGCTGGAGCCGCAGCCTTTTGACTTGCCGCTGACAAGCACGCTGAACCCGCCGGCGGCGATGTCGCCGCGTCGAACGTGTCCGCCGCGAAGTCCGACGAGAGCGAACTCTCCGAGCACCTCGTCGTAGTGAAAGCAGGCGTGGGCAGGCGTCAGCTCATCGGTCGAGATGTCATCTCGCAGTGGCTTGTCATGGGGCCATGGCAGATCGACGCCGTCCAGCTGGGCACGGACATCGGCAGGATCGTCGGTGATGAAGAGCACGCGACCTGGAAACGTCACGTGTGTCGGCGTCGAGTCGTCCATGAACAGCCCTGGCGGAGGAGGTGCTCAACTGTAGCAGTTTTGCGCCTTGGCGCGCCGAGGTTTTCGTCGTGACGACGCCACACCAGAGCGGGTCTGTCGTCGGCCGAGAAGTCTACGGCGCGGTCTTCTCTAGGAAGAAGTCTTCGAGCGTCGTGCCGCCTGCGACCATGGCGTCGATCTCAGGACGTGCAAGGCGCTCGACAAGCTTGCCGTTGTCGATGAGCACCACGCTCGTGCAGAGGCGCTCGAGCACGTCGAGGATGTGCGAGATGATGAGCACGGCCGAGCCTTGCTCGAGCCGCTCGCGGACAACGGCCTTCACCTCCGCGGCAGCACGTGGGTCAAGCCCGGTCAGGGACTCGTCCAAGATCAAGAGCCGAGGGTCGCCGATGAGCGCCGCGGCAACGGCCAGCTTCCGTGCCATCCCCTCGCTGTACTCGCGCGTCAGTCGATTGGCGGCGGCGCTGAGCCCAAAGCGCTCAAGCAGCTCGCCCACGTTGGCCGTCTTGGGATCGGTGCCGCGGACCTCGGCGACGTAGTCCAGCAGCTCACGCCCGGTGAGAAACGGGTAGAGCTCGACGTCTTGAGGCACGTAGCCCGTCTGGCGCCTTGCCTCAAGCGGAGCCTTCAGCACGTCGTGGCCGCCGACCTTGACGGTTCCGGAGTCGGCGAGCAGCTGTCCGGTGACGATCTTGACGGTCGTTGACTTGCCGGCTCCGTTCGGGCCGATAAGCCCCAAGAGCTCACCGGCGTGGATCGTCAGCGACAGGCCGTCGAGCGCGGTCACTGTGCGGTACCTCTTCACGAGGTTGTCGACCTGCAGCGCTATGTGATCTGCCATAGAACGACTCCTGAGAGAGCGAGCACGCCGGCACGCCAGATGATCGCGGCTGCCCCGACGCGGCCCGGAAACGCCCACGCGGCCAGCGAGTGGCCGCAGACGAGCATCGTCGCAACGACAAGTAGGCCGCCGACCAGGGTCCACAGTGCGGTGGCGAGATCGCCCGCGATAGCCACAGCAACAGCGGCGACCACTGGGGCGAAGAGGGGGAGGGTAGCGTCGGCCAGCACGCGTCCCAGCGCGGCCGGCCGACGGTCGTCCACGATGGTCGCCGACAGCCAAAACGAGTCGAGCTCGCGGCCGTAGAGCCTGAAGGCACTGAGCAGGAAGAGGCCCACAAAGAGCGCCAGCGCCGTGAGGTTGTGGCTCAAGCTCGCAGCCGAGTCGCCCGCGAGGTTCAGGCGCAGCGCCACAATCGCGAAGACCCCAAGGAGCCAGCGGTCGAGGCGGTAGCGTCTGCGCAGCTGCCGCAGGTCGCGTAGCACGTAGGGCGTTGCAGGGGCGGGTGCATAGCGAGCAAGCCACTCGCCAGGCACGCGCCGTCGCACGCCGTCGTCTGTGAACGGGGGCGGGACATCCAGCTCATCAAAGCGCGGCTGAATCAGGTGCATGCTCTCGTTGGCCAGGCGACGTCCAGAGCGGACGCATAGCAGCGTGACGACCGCCGCCACGCCGACAACAATCAGCGCGCCGTCGGCCCGGTTGTAGATGAGCGCGTCGCGGAGCGTGAACTCAGCGAAGAGCCCGAGGACCAGGACAGCGAGTAAGCCGCCCGCTGGCGCCCACACCAGGAGAGCCGCCTCGTCGGCGACCAAGCCACTGGCCATCATTCGCTTGAGGGGTGTGGCGTCGCCAAGCAACGAGTGCCCCGCCCACAGGTGGACCGCGCAGCACAGAGGGATGCCGACGAGGAAGAGCAGAGCCCCGAGCGCAGCGACGTAGGTCGCAAGCCTCGGTGCCCCACGCAGCGCCAGCGCCAAAGCGTAGAGTGCCGACGGCAGCAGCAGGGGCGTGTGCCGCACCAAGGCGCGAACGAGCAGCGTTGTGTAGCGTGACGAACCGCTGATCGGAAGGGTGCCGACGAAGCGCCGGTCGCGTGCGCGCATCAGCACTTCAAAGCTGACGTAGGCAAAGATGAAGGCGACCAGCGTGTTGATCCAGAACGCGCGCCCTCGAACGAGGTGGTCACGCGCGGCGAGCTCGGCCGGCGCCAGGTCAGTGGCTGCGAGCGCATCGAACGCAAGCCAACCCGCAGCAAGAGCCGCCAGCCCCACCACAAGCCCCACCAGCCGCATCGAGAGCGGGCTCTGTGTCAGTCGGCGCCAAGCGGCGATCCGTAAGTAGCGAGCGCTGACGCCGGCGCTGCGCTTTGCGTGCTCAGCCTGCATGAGGCCTCTGGTTCTGCGCACGTCCGCCCTGTCGCTCGCCAGCGGTGGCCGGCGGCGTCTGAGTCGGCCGCCTGGGCGTGGCCGCAGGTTCGACGTGAGGGCGACGATGGTTGGGCATGACTCGGCTCAGCGGAGCAAAGAGGGAGAGAGCGAGAGCGACGATGGCAGCGGCGCCGCCGTTCGGCAAGCGGTCCGTCAACTCGGCGTCCACGCGCAAGGCTAGTCCCTAATCGAGCGCTGTTTTCGCGCGAGGCGAAGGCTGCTCGTCAGCGGCGTCCGCTGGACGAAGGCGATGCGTGCATCGTCGAGTCCAGGTGAGCAAAGCGAACACACGGACGTCGCTGGCGAGGGCATCGCCAAAGCCGCAGCCGGAAAGAGCGCTTGTTTTGGGCCTAGTTGTCGATACACGCCGTCCTCAATCCTCGGCCTCGCAGCAAGCGAGATCGCGCCAGACGACCACCATCCCGGACACGCCCCCGTAGCAGCCCGCTCCTTGACACGGACGCCGATTGGTCGGACCATTCGACCAATGAGTCTCACCGTTGCCATCGGCCGCCCTGAGAGCACTGTCGACCGCTGCGAGCGAACGCTGCGACATGCCATCCTCAGCGGTGAGCTCCGCCCAGGAGAGCTCCTTCCGCCTGAGCGCACGCTGGCTGCGAGCTTCGATGTCAACCGTGTCACCGTACGCAGCGCGCTGACGCGGCTTGCGTCGTCGAACCTCGTGAGCGTTCGGCAGGGCCGTGGCTACCGCGTTGAAGACTTTCACCAGACGGCTGGACCGGAGCAGCTCAGCGCCCTCGTGGCAGCACGTGAGGGCCAGCCGGCACTTGTCTCTCTTTGCCGAGAGCTGCTTCGCGCTCGGCGGCACCTTGCGGGTGCGCTGGTCGAACGCCTTGCGGAGCTGGCGGCGACGACGACGCTCGACACGACGGCGGTTAGCGATGCCGTCGACGCCTTTGCAGAGGCCGTTGACGTCGGGGAGCTCACAGGGATCGTCGCGGCCGACACAGGTGTTGTGCGCGCGCTCCTCCAGCTGTCGTCAAGCTCGGTGCTTCAGCTCTGCTTCAACCCGCTGCTCAGCGTGCTTGAGAGCAGCCCGTCGCTGCGGGCTGCCGTCTACGCCGAGCCGGAGACGAACCTTGTTGCCTACCGCTGGCTGCTGAGCTGGCTGAAGGCGCCTACCTCAGAGAGCTCAACAGCACTCCTGGCCCTACTGTCCGAGCGAGACGCAGCAACCCTCGCGCGCCTTTAGACAAGCGAGATCGTCGTGGAGACCCTCAAAACCGCCGCCTGGCATGCCCACATCCTGCTCAACCGTCCGCAGCGGGTCCGTGATGCGCTGACGTTGTGCGAGTCGCGCGGCCTCGTCGACCACGTGCCCACCCTGTGGCAGCTCGAGCTCGGCGTCCTTCGCATGCTCCATCGGATGGTGTTCCGCCCAGAGACCATTGGGCTCTCGGGGGACTTCGCGCCACGAAACACCCGTCGCGCCAGGTGGTGGCGTGCACGCCCGCTAAGACTGCCCTTTCTATTGTGGGAAGGCTCGGTCGCCCCGTGGGACCTCACGGGACTGTCGAGCCGTCCGGAGAAGCTCATCCGGCACCTCCTCGGCACCCACCACGACGGCCTGCAGTTCGTCTATGACCTGCAGATACTGGATGTTTACCCAGGGGCTCTTGAGGACTTGGTGCGTCAGGCCCGCCGGGTGGTGACCGTCGACAATGCGCGGACGGAGTGGCTGCGGGACCTGGTGGTCTACGAGGGCTACCACGAGACGCTGCTGGCGGTGGCCGAGCGGGCTCTCGTCGGCGACTTTGCGCTCACGCCCGACCAGGCAGAGGATGTCGACGTCTCGTTCTCAGCCTACCTGCAGTGGTGCTCCCAGCAGCCGCCGACGCCCCGAGCGACGTGGCGGGCTTGGCGCGCCGGGACCTTCCGTTTCGACAGGCCGCTTCAAACATCGCCGGCAGCGCGGACTCACGCCGCGTAGCGAAGCGTCCCCGGAAACAGCACTTCCCGACGACGCTGCCGGTCGGCTGACGCGATCTCTTGCCGGGTTTCAATCGTTAGCTTGCGGTCTGAGCCACGGTGCTCTAGTCCCAAATCGAGCGCTATTTTCGAGCGAGGCGAAGGCGATGTGCTTGCCAGCGGCGTCCGCTGGACGAAGGCGATGCGTGCATCGTCGAGTTCAGGCGTCGCTACTGAATTTTGCAAGGGCGCGGTCATGAGCGCCGTCATTTTCTGCTCAGGCGATGGCGTCGCTCTCGAGTGTGAGTGCCCATGGAGCACCGTTTGA
>CALHXW010000414.1 GCA_938040325.1 uncultured bacterium
TGCGCTCCCCGAATGTCGAAAACGGCAGACGGTCGGCTTCGCCTCTCGTCTCTTTCGTTTCCGACTCGGGGCCCGTCCTCGTTTGCCAACGTTGTGCTGGAGTCCTTCGAGACGGTCGCGTGCGCTCCCCGAATGTCGAAAACGGCAGACGGTCGGCTTCGCCTCTCGTCTCTTTCGTTTCCGACTCGGGGCCCGTCCTTGCTTGCCAAGGTTGTGCTTGGGTCTTTCGAAACGGTCGCGTGCGCTCCCCGAATGTCCTCGCTTGCTGGATGGTTGTCTTGTCTGACGAACGCGCCTAGGGAATCTGATCGACGGCAGGGTGGGGCGATTTCGTGTTCGCGTTCGTTGTCGCGTTCTGGCGTTCTCGAAGATCAAACATCACGTCCGTAAAGCCGCGGCAGAGTCGATGGGCGCCTTACGCGACGCGTTCGATGCTGCCTGCGAGACCATCACGCCGAGCAACGCACACAACTACATCCGCCACGCGGGCTACTACTAAGCGTCGCCCACGTTTGTGATCCGCGCTCTAGCGATATCTCTTGACAGCCCCCCCCCCCTCAGAAGGGAAGGTAAATGGACCAAAGGGGGGCCAATGCGCTGTTGTGTGATCGCATGTGTGATGTTCTTGTCGTTTGCCTGCACGGCGGACGAAGTCCACGGGACGAGGAGAGCAATCGTGGAAGGGGTGGATGACGTTCTTCCCAGCGAGCAAGCCCGTCGTGATGCGACTGTGGCGGTTTTCGGTCGGAGTGGCGGTTGCACCGGCACCCTCATCACGCCGCGCCTTGTCGTTACGGCGCTGCATTGTGTAGGCGCTTCCGGCACGAACGCTGTATCGTTCGGGGTGGAAGGCCTCGCCACCTTCTCGTTCGTCTTGCAGGATCAAGGTTGTCTCGCCCCACCGGGCTTTGCCTGTGGGTGGCCGGTCGATGATTCTGGGGTCGACTACAACGTCACGCCTGACATCGCGCTACTGATTTTGCCAGAACGCGTTGAGCTGGACGGGGCTACCGCGAACTTTCCCGCGGAGCCAGCTCGGGTGATTTTCGACGATCCTCCGGGGGGTCCATCGAAGTGGGTTGGAGAGACACTAACTGTCGTCGGCTACGGCGATATCGATCCAGACTGGAGCGCTCCCGCTGTTATTCCGCCATTCCGACAGGTCGCAGAGCGCGAGGTCGTCGCCGCATTTACCGACCGTATTCAAATCGAGGGACCAACAACGTTGATGGGTGACTCAGGCGGCCCGTCATACTTGATTTCGTCAGACGGCACTCGCTTCCTGCTCGGCATACATTCATTCAATGACCGTGACGTTCGGACGACCGCGCCAGTTGTCCGCGACTGGCTCGAAGCGCTATTCTATGGGTACGCTGGGCACGTCTATCTTGGCGATCGCGATGTTCCAGTCGCGGGCGATCCAGGACGAACCCCAAACGATGACGTTGTTGATCCAGATGGCGACGGCCTTGTCGGTGCGCACGACAACTGTCCCGCAGTTGCGAACCCACTTCAGAAGAACACAGACCGCGATATCCTTGGAGACGTTTGCGACAGTTGCCCAGATGCATATGAGACGACCTTCTCAGACCCTGATGGTGATGGCTTCAACAACGATTCGTGTGACACCTGTGACGTATTCAATACTGACCTAAGCGATGTAGACGGAGACGGGATCTTGGATGCATGTGACTCCTGTCCCACAACGTTTGATCTGCCGGGCGCGCCCAACTGCAATGCAGATGCAGAGCTGTCGGAGGGGAGGCCACTCGTCCCAGACGCATGTGACCCGGTTCCGTGTCCGGAAGCTGCTCCAGCCAATACCGTAGCTCCAAGCGGAGTTCCCGCGCTCCCGGAACTCGTGTCGAACTCCGACATCATCACCTTCGGCGTCAAGGAGCTCGGGAACCAGCAGGTGTATCGGTCGGGGTATCGGTTCTGTGAGTGTCCAGACGCAAGCTCGGATGACCCCGTTGCCCGTGCGGATTGCGCGACGTCACTTGAGTCGGCCTGTGTTGTGGACGCCGAAGAGTACGATAACGAGTTCGGAGTTTGGCGTGACCTCACGCTCTCAAACCTCGGTGTAACTTCATGCTTACCCGGACGGACATCGTCGGATCTGGAGTGCGAGAACGACTTTGCCCGGCGCCGGCGTTCTCAGACTCCTTCGTCGCTCGATTGGGACTTTCTTGGTGACGCTGGTCGGTACAGCTGGCCGGTATCGAGTGTTGTCGGTGGCTCGCAAATCAAGGGTGTCCTCTGGAGTCACTCGTTCGAAGGCGTTGAGCAATGCACGCCGCTCGTCGGCTGCAGCCCTCTCTCCCTCAGCACGACCGACCGTCGAGTCGCGAGTCACTACTTCAGCGGTGACTTCTATGAAGCCCCTGTGGCACGGTCGCCAGCAGAGCCGACGATCGTGCTCCCGCCGATCTTCATGGAGATCCCCGCGTGCATCTTCTGCGAGGCGACCGAGTTCATGGGTTGGCTCGCGGCGCCGCCGTGCTTCCGTGAAGGCACGTGTGGGCTAGGGGACGCGTCGGCCCGCTTCCCTACGTTTGACGCTCCAGCAGATGCCGTGACCGACGCGGCGACCCTGTTGGCAATGCCGGACCTCCTCTTCCTTACCCCTTCCGACTGGCGAACCTCCAACGCTCCGGTTGGAACCCCGGCGTTCTTCGCGTTACAAGACGATTTCACAGACGTGGTCGGCTCGCTGACCGACGTAGGAGGCTTCCTTACCGAGACGATGCTTCCCCCAAGTGCGGGTTCACCACCCACATCACGAACTGGTGCCCTCGCCATCTATCGCCAGCGCGACGCGACGCTCTTCGTCCTGGGTGGCCACGACAACAAGGGCAAACGCATCGGTGACGTTCTCCGGTACGACGCCAGTCTTCATGAGTGGTCGCCCGTTCCGATCGCCTTGGCACCGGATCGTTTCCTCGGAGATGTCCTCGCTGGCGCGTCACACCCAGTCCGAGAGACCTTGTTCGCGTTCGCAGAGACCGCGAAGTTGGACGGTAGCGGCGCCGCGATCGATCTCCTTGAGATCGCGATGGATGGGACAGTGACGGTGCACGCGTCGTTCGGTAGCCAGATCGACTGGCCACGTCACTCGATGTTCTTCGGCGATCATGGAGAGCTGTATCTGATGGGCGCAAGTGACACGAGCGCGCTCATCGTCCGCGCGCTGCCCAGCAACTTCGGCGTCGTCGATGGTGGCATCACGATCCCGCAGGGAGTGGCGAGCGATGCAGTTTTTGACCGCGCACGAATCTCCTACCTGACGCGTGGGAGCAATGATGCTCTCATCGCGACGGGAATCCATGAACGGGATGTTGATGCGACCGGGGTGGTTGCGTTCGATGATGTCCTCTAGTCACACTCTTCGGAATGCGTACACAGCATGTTTTGGTCGTGGTGGGAACAGCTCTCTTGCTCGGCGGGATCGCGTGCGGGGATTGCGGTAGCCCGCCCGAACAGGATGCAGCGCTAGATACGACTCCATTCGAGACGGGCCCCGACACGCAGCGGGACGCGCCGTTAGATGTGTTGAATGATTCGCCGACCGATTCGAGTGACGGAGACGTTGAAGGACCAGATTTCGTGAGCGCAGGTATTCGGGACTGCTCAGCGGAAGTCGCGCGCAATCCATCAGCGTTGCCGAGCTACGAGTTCGAACCTTGTTTTGACGGGCGGCCGAGCTGCCGACAACTCGTGGTCGGTTGGGGGAACTCAGAGGAGCGCGGAGTCTATGTCCCTCACACCTCTGCGTTCGGCGGAAGGGGCCGGCCAACGCTCGCTGTGCAACGCGTTGATGGGCTTCGAAGACGTATGGACGTGTACTTCCCGGACTCGGGACAGGTAGTCGGGGCGTTTCGCTACGCACCATCGTCTTCCGATCCACACGAGTGCTTTCTTGGCGTACCGCTGGCCGTACACGAGGATCGGTTTGCGTTCAGCGTGACGCCCTATCGCTACACGGAGGCGAACGTGAACTCCGTTGTTGTGGTCGGTCGATGGCCGGACATGATCGAGCAGCGGGTCGACCTTACCGACGAACTCATCGCGGAGAATTTCGTTGCGAGCGTCGGTTTGGGTACAGGCCACATTTCGATTCGCCTCTCCCCCGGTTCCCGAATTGGTTTGCTCGACGACCGCACGTATCGGGCGGTCGCACCGAGTGACGCGCTCCCCGGCGCGTCGAGCCGGCAGTACGCGGTTGGAGACCACGTGGTCTATCTTCGAACCGAAGCAGATCAACGCGTCCTCGCGATCGCGCATCGCGACGACGGAGTCCCGCAGGCGTACCTCGGCACGGCGGAGCGCACGGCGTTTGCTTTCGCCAGCGATGGCGAGTGGATCGCGTGGGGGGAAGCGAGCGGGGAGACCTCGCGCAGGCAATACACCGAGCGCACAGTTCACGTGGCGCGCTTTGAGCCGAACGCAGAAGACCTTGAGATCATCCGCAGCGTCGACATCGGGTCCGGCGGCGTGTTCTTCGATCTGGTCGTAGGTGGCGGCAGAGTCGCGATCCCAGCTCGCGATGTCACGACCGGACGGAGCGCGATCCGCGTTGTTCGTTTTGACACCGGAGAGGAGACCCTCATCGAACCTCCGAGCGAACACTTGCTGACCACTGCGTACCTCACTGAAGAAGAAATCGGCATCCACGTTCTTTGGCCCACGACGGTTCCCCGAACGCTCTTCCGAATCACGCTGGCTGACTAGATTCTCGGGATGAGCAGCCAGGCAAGCGACGCCACGGGAGACAGAAAAAGTCGACTTCGTCTCTCAAGGAAAAGTCGACTTCGTCTCTCAAGGAACACCCACTTTAGAGGCAACCACCCACGCGAGCTGACGAGGAAAAGTCGACTTCGTCTCCCAAGGGACTACGACTTTAAACCGTAGCCCTGCGGCAGCTACTCTGTAGCCGTCGTTGGCGAAGACGGTACGGCGACATGGGACTTCCCCTTGAGGGACTCGGGTGTATGCCGGCCGTCTTCGGTGGCTGCGACAGAGGGCC
>CALHXW010000415.1 GCA_938040325.1 uncultured bacterium
GACGAGATCCAGTGGGTCGATGGCTGGCAGCGCTGGATACGAACGCGCCTCGATCGCCCGAACGGCGATGTGTTTATCGTGACCGGTTCGAACGCAGATCTCCTCGGCGGCGAGCTCTCCACGACCCTGACAGGACGCCACCGAACCATCGAGCTCTATCCATTCAGCTTCGCCGAAGCCTCTCGTGCCAACCCGGCGACGACCGCTGAGACCTACCTCCACGACGGCGGCTTCCCGGCGCCACTGAGGCTCAGCGACGGTGACATGCTGCGACGCCAGTACTTCAACGACATTGTTGAGCGCGACGTCCGCGAGCGACTCAACGCGAAGTCGAGCGTCCCCATCCGCCAGGTCGCCCAGATGGTGATGGAGTCAGCCGGCTCCGAGCTGAGTCTCCGCCGTATTGCCGGCGCGGCCGGCATCGCAGTCGACACCGCAAAGAGCTACCTCGCTGCCTGCGAAGCCGCCTACCTCATCGGTTCATGCCCCTACTTCGCCTTCTCCGAGCGCAAGCGGGCTGGCTACAACCGCAAGTACTATCCCATCGACACGGGCCTACGACGCGCGGTTGTGACACGCACTGGCGCAGACGTCGGCAAGTCACTGGAGTGCGCCGTCTACATCGCCCTCCGCCAGCGCTACGGCCAGGTCAGCTACTGGCGTGAGGGTGGTGAGGTCGACTTCGTTGTCAGAAACGACGGCCGCATCGTGCCGATCCAAGTGACGTGGGACGAGCCCTCCGAGAGACATCACCGAGCCCTCGAGCGGTTCTACGAGCGCTTCCCGCAGGCCGACGAAGCCGTGTTCGTGACCCACGCTAGCTACCAAGCGTTCGTGGAAGATCTCGAGCTCTCGGTCGACCTAAGCGGCAGCGCATCGCTTTGACGAGACCCTTGAGGGGGTGTCAGCGCTTTGGGTCGGCGGAAGTATTCACTCGGCACGGATGATAGCCAGCTCAGCGCACAATGCCGCGCGCTACCCAAACATGCTCAGCAAGCGCAGCGTCATCGAGACGAAGTCGGACTCGGTCACAATGCCGATGACGCGCCGCTCGGCGTCGACGACGGGCAAACAACCAAACTTCTCACCGACGATGGTCTTGGCGGCATCGGCCAGCGGCGTGGTCGGCAAGACCGTGCTGACGTCGGTCTCCATCACGTCGCGGATGGCCAGGCCCTTGAGCTGTTGACGTCGCGCGTCGTCGCTGAGCGACTCGGCAGCGCTGGCGGAGTAGCGCAATAGGTCGCGGTGGGTCACAAGCCCCAGCAGCACGCGCGCGTCGTCAACGACGGGAAGGTGCCGGATGCGGCCCTCGGCCATGATGTCGGCGGCGACGCTCAGATCTTCATAGTCCGCGAGCGTCACGACCACCTCGGTCATGAGGTCGGCGACCGTCAGCGCAAGGCTATCGCTGGCCGCTGGCTCAGCACCTGGCTGGTTGGGAGCAGGCTCTGCTGGCGCTGGCGTCGTCGTCGTCATCATGGCCGGGAGTCTCGCCGCCGATGCTGTGCAAGGTCAATGACGACCTGCGATGGACATGCTGCGGACGATTGCTCGGCGGCGACACGAGCCGTCTGTTGCGATGCAGTCACATCGTACTCATGTGCGCAGAATCGGCGCCTGGGTGCTGGTAGAGACCCATCTCGACCGGTGCGTGGAGTCGGTTCATGGCGACTCGACAACAGGGCTCAGTGCGCCCGCTGCGGGGGCGTCTTCCGCCACCGTCAGCCCACCGCGAGTCCCTTTGGCTCGGGCTTGAATCTCAGCGATCGCTTGCCGCGACACAGCCTTGAGCTCGCCGCCGAACGTCTTGTTGACGTGCACGAGGAGCGACTCGACAGCGTCGAGGTCGCCGACGGTCGCGAGGGCTCGAGCGGCTGCGAGTTGCGCCGGTTCTTCGCTGGAGGCGAGGATTGAGAGCAACCGAGGCTGACGCTCAGGTATCGGGTGTGCAGCGAGCGCCTCTGCCAAGGCCGCATCGAGCTTGCCCTCGCCGGTTGGTTGGATCTGCTGGAGTGCGCCGGCGACCCCCGCTGTCTCGACCGGCACTGCCGCCAGCGCGTCGACGGCGCGTGCGCGCGTCTCGCTCAAGCCGGCGATCGCGTGCTGTGCGATCTTGTCGATGTCCATCAGGAACATAGCCGCCTCAAGCTCCAGGTCTGGATCGGAGGAATCGAGAGCGCGCTTGGCCGCGTCAATCGCCACAGGATCCCGGTGAAAGCTCGACAGGAGCAGCTTGAGGTTTCGATGTCTGACCGAACCCACCGAATCCGAGCTCGCGTTGAGCGCTAGGCGCTCGGCGACACTGCGCTGGTCGCAGCAGGCCTGCGCAAGCTCGCTTGCGACTGCAATCAGCACACGAAGGTCGTGGCCGACAACCACGTTTTGAGCTGTGACCGTCAGGGTCGAATCGGCGAACGACACGCTGTGGCTTGAGCCGAGGTCCAGCAAGAGCCTGCGGACGTCGGCACCAAGCAGCGCGAACGCGTCGAGCTGCGTGCCTTCTACGCGAAAGCTGTCGTCAAAGGCGCCATGCCCCACCTGAACGTCGCTCCCAAACGTTCGTGAGAAGAACCCCTCCATGCCGATGCTCACAGGCGATGACATGGCCGTCCCTTCGACGGTCAGGACGGTGGTCATATGAGTTGTCTTGCCAGACCTCACCTTGACGCCTTCGACCTTGAGCGACAGGTCGGGCTCGAGCGAGCCCACCATCTCCAGTCCTTCGGTGGCGAGGCCCAGTTCCTGGCCGATCGCGCGCCAGCACTCCTCTTGCTTGCGTCGTTGGCCAACGCTCCAGGCGAAGCTGCCGAGCCCGACAACAAGGCCAACAAAGATGACGACTGCTTCCATAGGGGCGAGTCTACCCCAAGTTCAGCTTCTTTGGCGCGGCCGCCTGAGAGTCGCCTGACTGACGCCAGACCCACGTAACGACCGTCGACACGGCCAGCACGAAGAGCGCGTACATCAGCACCGGCACCATCATCGCGTCGGCGAGAACGCCGGTGAAGCTGGCAGCGATGATGCCGAGCGCCAGCGGGCTGTTCTGGATGCCGGTCTCAAGACCGACCGCGCGGCGCTGGGCGACCGGCAGGCCGAGGGCCCAGGCGGTGCCGTAGCCGAGGGTGATGCCGGCGAGGCTCAGGCCAATGGTGGCGGCGTAGAGCTGCCAGGTGAGCTCGGCGAAGACGTCGGTGTTGCGCGCGATGCCGGTGATGACGAGCAGCAACAGCACGCCGATGCCGGCGAGGCTGCCAACGCGCTCGATGCGAGGTGCGAGGGCAGGACGCTTGGCGCGGATCCACATCCCGAGGGCCACCGGCACGAGCACGACGAGCAGCGTCACGACGATGTTGCCGTAGGGAATGGCGAAACCCGGCGCGTCGACGCCATGGTCGAAGCGCGCACCCGCGTACCCCGCCAGCACCAGCGGCATCGCGACGACAGCCACCACGGTCGAGACCGCCGTCATCGAGATGCTGAGCGCTAGGTCGGCGCGGGCGTAGTAGGTGAACATATTCGACGTCGTGCCTCCCGGCGTGCAGCCGACGATGAGCAAGCCCAGCATGGCGGGTGCCGCGAGGTCGAGGGCGGCCGCCAAGCCAAACGCGATCAGCGGCATCCAGCCAAACTGCGAGAGCAGGCCGATGACCACGCCCTTGGGCCGGCGCAGGACACCGCGGAAGGCCTCGACGGTGAGCGTGGCGCCCATGCCCGTCATCAGCACCAGAATCAAGATCGCCAACAGCGCGCGTTCGAAGCCACTCAGCATGGCGCGAGCTTGCCGCGAAACGTGATGAAGCGAAAGCGCGGTGCTGTTAGCGCGTGCCGCGAGCGGAGAGAGCCTCGCTCCACTCGGTAAGCGCTGCAGGGCAACACTTGCCAAGAACGGATGACGCGGCCCGCAGCCCATCTGCGAATGGCCTGAGTGAAGCCTCCGGTAGCGCTTCGACGGCCTCGGTGAGAGCGCCCGGGTGGTCACTCGCCAGGACAGCGGCTAACGCGCAGGCTTGCTCAACGTCCTTTGCGGACTTCGCTTCCCGCCGCGAACGCAGGCGGCTGGCCAGCAGCTTGTGAGTCGCCAAGCGCTCGGGCAGCGGTACGCGTACGCGACAGACGCCCGTCCGAGACAGCGCCGCACACCACTGACTCTCAGCCACTAAGAACTCAAGCTGGGGAAGCATCGTGGCATGTGCTGAGAGCTCCGGCACGGCCAACACGCCATCGTCGTTGCCAGTTGATGGCGCGACGAGGTCGATATGAAAGGGAGAGCTGCCTCGACGCTTGTACGACGTCGGCGCCTCGCTTCGGCGCAAGCCAGCGACTTCAACAAGGTCGATTCCCGAAGTCTTGAGGACGCCGAGCAAACCAGCTTTCAGCGGTACGTGTAGGCGGAGTGGACTCGGCCGCGCCAGGTCGATGTCGTCGGTCGCGTAGGGAGTCGCGCGGACACCAAGCTGGTTGAGCAGTAGACCGTAGGCATGTGACCCAATCAGCACGAGGCCAGCATCAAAGAGACCGTGGTTGTGTAGGGCGGCGAGAGTCGCAAACACCGGCGGGCTGCAGTGGACATAACCTTCACGACTGAGCAGACGCAGCGATCCTGTCAGCGCCTTCATCTCCGCAATCTGCTCTTGGAGCTCGATAGCGCGTCGATCACCTTCTTCGCTGCCAACCACACCAAGGTAGCGCTCTCGGGTCTTGCGGCTGCCGTCGTTGGCCTTGTGGACATAGAAGCGCACGCCACTCGTGTTGGTCCGCTCAACCACGGTGCCCGGCGTGCCGACAAACACGCTCGCCGACTCACGCGCGAGTCGCTCGGCCTCGGCGTAGACCAACGTCAATGCGCGGTCGTGCGGTGTGTAGAGCGTTCGCATCGGTCGTTCCCAAGGCAGTTGGCACAGTCGGCATCCGACGTATCCACTAAGAATGAATTCGTGTGGATACCTGTAGCTACCGCTTTCAACCGCTGGTATCCACCAAAATTCGAATTGTGTGGATACCTATGCCTATCGCTCTCAATCCCAGGTTTCCACCAAGATTTGGTTCGTGTGGATACTCGGTGATGGTCGGCCGCATAGGCTGCTCCGCGGCCAACAAAATGCGACGTCGATACCAGGCGCTCAGGCGGAGGCCGGGGAGAGGAACGGGCCCGAGCAGCACTGGCATCAACGTCACTGGCTGACACCGCGCATCTGACAAGAATCCGGCCGCGGTGGGGGTTCGTGCGCCCCCGCCGCGCATGCGCTCGGCGTCTTGTGAGACAGGCGGAAAGGGTGAGCCGCGTTCAGCACGCGCTGGGTCGGCTCACCGTGATCTCAGCCGCAGGAACCCGAGCCGCAGCTCTTCTCGCCGCCCTTGTCGCCGCCCTTGTCGCCGCCGCACGAGCCCGCACCGCAGCTCTTCTCGCCGCCCTTCTTGTCGGCCTTCTTATCGCCGCCCTTGTGGTCCTTGCCCTTGTCACCGCCGCACGAGCCCGCGCCGCATTTCTTCTCGGAGACCTTCTCAGCGGTGCTCTCCGCGGCATGCGCTTGGTCGGACGCGCCGAGTGTGACGCCGCCAAGTGCGAATCCGAGTGCCACTGCTCCAATCGAGAGTTTCTTTCCGAGGTTCATAGGTGTCTCCATCGACGAATAATGAATGTTTGTGAAGAGTTCGCCCCTCTTGAGGACACTTGCTGTACGCCTCGGTCGTCGCGGCAGTTACCCGTGCGTCGCGATGCCACGCCGTCGCGGACGCAAGGTGCAGCTTGCACGGGCGCTCGCGGGTCGCGATCTCCATGCGACAAGGCCGCACGCACAGCGTCAGCAGAGCTGATTCAACGCTTCTCTTGGGAGAGCGACGTCGCCCGTCTACGCCATCACTCGTCGGGTGTCGGCAGTGTCATGGTGTCGATCATGCGGTAGCAAATCGGTTCGCAGCAGGGCCCGTTGGGAAAGTCGACGGCATAGCTGATGTCGAAGTCGAGCTCGGCGATAGGCCCGTCCGGACCATGAAACGACAGCGTCCCAACGGTCGGCGCGAAGTCACGATGGACCAGTGGAGCAAACTCACCCGAAAAGCATCCCTCCCTGTTTCTCGGCTCGCCATCGACAATGTCGAAGGTGCAGGTCTGGGTCTCACCACCGCGGGACTCTGACTCGAACTCGGTTCCCACCACCGTGACCGAGTAGGCGCCATCGACCAGCCCTGGAGACGCCGGGAGACCGTAGCGAAAGCCATCCCAGCAGGCCTTTTGTGTGCAGAGACCGTCTGCGCGACACCCTTTTGCCTGGACCCTCACAACAGGCGCCTGCTCGCAGCGTGCGGCACACCCCGCCCCTTCGGGCGAGACGCTGCCAACAACGCGGTCGGTGGTCAGCTCACCAAAGTTGACGGTGCCGCTGGTGATCTCAGCCAGCACGGTGGGCGGGTTGAACCCTTCGAAGAGCAGCGCGTCGCCAGCGTAGAGGATGCACGGTCCGCTCTTCACCTCGACGAGGTCACCACCCGAGACCACGACACGACACTCGCGTGCATCACTGCCTGTACCACCCGTCAGGCAGGACGCCGCTGTTGACAATGCGGACCGCCACGTCAGTCGAGCACGGCGCATCGCACACGGCATCGGACGCGCAGCTTGCCAGGGTCGCCAACATGGCCAGCAACACCACCTGCGTCAGGCGCTTGCATGAATGCTTCATCGCTTCTGACCTCCTCGGGTCTCGGGTGTGTCGGTGCGCGGGTCATCGCGCGGCGTCACGATCGACGCAGAACGACCACCGCGGCCACTGGGCCTTCGGCTTGTCGAACATGAGGGTGGTGGTCCAGCCAAAGCAGCGCCGGTCCGACTGGCTCGACGTCAGCTCGATGTCGGGGGTGGTGGCGACCGTCGTCACGCCTGCCCGCGGCCCTTCTAGCCAGTACAGCGTCGTGCCGCTTGCGAGCTCCGGCAGCGGTGGCGTCTCCGATGAGCTGCCGAAGGCAATCGTGCCGCCACCGAACACGAGGCTGTCACCCGAACCGAAGGAGCCGAGCGCGCCGAGCGCTTGGACCGGCTTGGTCCCGGGCGCCCCGACGCTTGACCGGTCGCGTTGTCTCGACACAGCGACGGCGAATCGTCGCGACCACGGTGTCAGCGTCTTCACCCGCTGTCACCGAGATGACGTCGCCAGTGAAGCCGCTCTCTGGCTCCCAGTCGGTCGCAAAGATGGCATCGGGGCCGAGGTAGTAGGTCCAGTCGGCAAGCGTCGGCCGCAGGGCGCCGCCTTGATAGCGAAAGCCAATGGCACTCGCAGGCAACGGCACGCGCACCGCCGCGACCGGCACCTTGGAGCGCTTGTTCGTCTCAACCACCTCGTCCTGACCTGGCCGCAGCCAGCGCCCCGCAAGAGCGGCGGCCTCGGTGCCGTTGGGCTGGGTCACCGTCACTGTCGCGGTCAGCACCGGCACCAGCGCCGACCGCTTCACAAAGAGCCGGAGGTCGAAGTCCTGCAGCTGCCTCGACGGCCCTACGCAGTGAGCTGGCTCGCTGGCCGTCGGCCGCACCTCAACCCAACCCTCATGATCGGCAACCCACTCGTAGCGTACCGGTACCGAGCGCGGCGTCAGCGCGTCGCCGGTGCGCGGGTGCATGCTGCCGGACTGTCGCGGCGCGTCGGCCTGTGGCGATTGATAAAACCTGGCCCCGCTGTCGACGAGGACGTAGCTGGGCTCGGTATCGGCCGCAGGTTCTCTCGGCGCCTTTGTCGAGCCGCAGGCCGGCAGCAGGGTCACGACAAGCAGCGATGTCAGCACAGCGGTTTTCACGCGATCCACCTCAACACTCACGGCGCGCACGACGCACCTTCGACCTTCTGGACCACGCAACCGCCTGCGCCGTCGCAGCGGTGAACACCTGGGGGCTCGATGCAGCCAACGTCGTGCGGTCCGCAGATCGTGCACACCGCGTCGCAGGCCATGTCGCGACAGGGAACGTGGGGCTCGTGGCAACACATCAGCGGCGTAGAGTCCCATGTCTTCACAGCGCCTCGACGCTGATCGGATCGCCGACCATCCGATGGCAGAGCGGCTCACAGCATGGACCATTGGGAAAGTCGATGTCGTAGGTGACGTTGAAGTCCACAGCGCCGATGAGCCCTGCGGGGCCGTTCAGCGTCACGGTCCCTGCCACCGGAGCGAACCCGCGGTACACGAACGGCGCGAACTCACCCGAGAAGCACCCATCGAGCCTCATGGCATCACCATCAACGATCTCGAACGTGCAAGCTTGGGTCGCCTCGCCCGTGGAGGTGGGCGCGAACGCCACCCCCTCGACGGTGGCCGTGTAGGTGCCGTCAGCCAGCGTCGGTCCGTCAGGCAGCTGGTACCGAAAGCCATCCCAGCACGCTCGTAGCGTACACATGACGTCCTCCTGACAGCCCTTGGCGAGCAGCTCGACGACCGGGGCCTGCCGGCAGCGCGCCTTGCAGCAGCTGCCCTCGGGCGCGACCATCATCGCGCTGCGCTCGATCGTCACTGCGCCAAAGTCGTGCAGGCCTCGTCGCAGCTCGGCGATGACCACCGGTATGTCGAGCGCCTCAAAGCGCACGGAATCACCAGCATAGAGTGAGCAGCCGTCGCCCCCGACCTCAACGAATGTGCCACCCGAGACCGCTGCAGAACACTCACGCGTGACGTCGTCATCACGAACGGTCAGCACATACCAGCCATCGCGCAGCACCTCGCCGCCAGCGATCCTCACCGCCACGTCGGTCGAGCACGGAGCATCGCAAGCCAGCTCACACGGCTCGTCAACGGCCTCACTGGCACAAGCGCCGACGACGGCCGTAAGCATCAGCGCAAGCGCGAACGCGCATCGTCGTCTCAAGATCCTGTCTGTCCTCATGTCATGTTGTGTGTCTGTTTCCGCGGTTTAATCGTCAGGGCGCTACGCAGGATGCCTCCGCACCGACGGTCTGCCACCCACATCCAGCCGCCTTGCACTCACTTTGGTTGACGCACGTGGCGTCACAGTCGGACGGTCGGCACGGCGGTGGGCAGGTGTCGGTGACGCAGGTGGTGTCTTGGTCGACGCAGCTTGGCGCGCAGTCCGGTACCTCGGGCAGAAAGGCGAGGCCCCCGGCCAAGCATAGCTCGCAAAAGCCATTGACCGGCTGGCATTGTGGGTGATCGCTCGACGCGCTCCAGCCGCAGCCGACGCTGAGACAAGCGCTCTCGTCCAGGCAGGTGGTCTCGCAGTCATCAAAGTCGCACACGCCTGGACAGGCATCGGCGAAGCAGTAGGTGTCGGAGAGTGCGCAGTCGGTCGTGCATTCACCTTGCCAGGTCCCTCCGGACGCCAGGCACTGCTGACAGTCGTCATCCCAACACTGCCCCTCCTCTGCCTGGACGACGCACGCGCCGTTGCCGTCGCAGCGATGGACACCAGCGGGCTCGACGCAGGCGTTGTCGTCTGGTCCGCAGATGGTACAGACCTTGCCGCATGGCTCGTCGTGACACGGCGCGTGACGTTCGTGGCAATAACGCAACGTGCACGGCGACTTGGCGACCAGCCCGCTCTCGTCGCAGAAACACTGGTTGCAGCCGTCGACATGCGTAAATTCTGTCCCGGGTTCACACCCGATCTCGCAGTTGCGTTCGGCTCCGCGTACGCACATTCCATCAGGACTGCATCGGAAGAGGGTCGAGGGGTCTTCCACACAGCCCGGTTCGCCATTGGAACACAGCCGGCACGCTGCCCCGCACGGGACGTCGACACACGGAGCAGTAGGGCCGGTCGGGAGCGCGGCATCGTCGGCATCCGTGTCGTCGTGAGCATCGGTGGCGTCATTGTCACCCGCGTCCTCCACGACGTCTTCGGTGTTTGACTTGGTGTCGCTGCATGCGCCGAGGGTGACGGCGAGTGCAGCGACGACGGTGACGATGGTCAGGGGGCGCATGGCGGGTTCCTTTTCAGCGGGCATGGCGTGTCTTGATGTTCTTTTCAACGCCACAGAGGGTGAAGCCGTTGTCGGTGGAGGGCGCGTCGAGTTCGTTGAAAGTGAGCGTCAGCGTCCTGCTTGTTGTCTTCGCTAGCGTCCGCGAAGACTTCGGAAAGGCAGGCCAGTTCGTCACCGATGGCTCATCCACGCCTCGCCGCCGCCCATAGCTGTTTCAACGTCTGACCTCCTCCCAGTGAGGATAATGCAACATCCAGACCAGAGTCGATCCTGCTACTGGCGGGCTCCGCGCCAACGATAAGCGTAAAGCCGCTTGCCAACCGGCGACGGACTTTACGGTCGTGGACCCGGGCTAACTACCGTCACTCTGAGAGCCGTCGTCGTCCTCGGTCTCCTCCTCATCGTCGTCGGCGTCGTCATCGGGAAGTTCGATGTCGCCGCGCTCAATGTCGGTGCTGTACCGTGCGTGCACCATCTCGACATAGAGCCGGCCAGCCAGTCGAACGATCAGCGTGTCGCTGTCGTCACCAACAGCGTCAGTGAAGCTGTCGTGGTCACAGCCAGCGAACTCAAACGCTTTCGACCGAAACATGGTGGCGACGCCCTTTCCCATAAGTCCTCATGTCTGTGCGAGCCTGTGTCGCTCGGGGTTCAACGGTGTGTAGGAGCCGAGGCCGTCAAATGTGACAACCTTTGAAGAAGCGTCGCCGGAGTCGTCGCTGGCATGCCTCGACCTCGTGTAAACGCGACGCAACGCCCCGAAAAAGTTGTCGGGCGGTCCGTTCGCGGTGAAGATCGCGCCGCGCTTCGGCACTCATGCCGCATGCGCGTGGCCTTGGGAGGCTGTGGTTTGCTCGAAGACGTCCGGCGCATTCATCTCATCGGTATCGGCGGCATCGGCGTGTCCGGGGTCGCTCGTGCACTCATGGCTCTCGGCTACGAGGTCAGCGGCTCGGACGTGCGGGAGTCACAGCTCACGGAAGCTCTGCGAACAGAGGGCGCGACGGTGCACATCGGCCACCACGCAGACCACGTGGACGGCGCAGACCTCGTCGTGCGCTCAACGGCCATCCCGGTCACCAACGTGGAGCTCATCGCCGCGGCCGCCAAGAACATCCCGGTCCGGCACCGGGCCGAGCTGCTGGGCGCCGTGCTAGACCGCCGCAAGGTCGCCATTGGCGTCATCGGCACCCACGGCAAGGGCACGGTTTCGTCTGCCATCACCTGGATCCTCGAGACCGCGGGCCGCGACCCAGGCTTCATCATCGGTGGCATGGTCGAGAACATGGACCGCCAGAACTCGCGCCTGACGTCATCGGACATCCTGGTCGCCGAGGTCGACGAGTCCGATGGATCCCTGACCCACGTGCGACCCACCATCGCCGTCATCAACAACCTCGAGGCCGACCACCTCAACTACTACGACAGCCTCGAGCACGTCCAAGAGACCGTGCTCGCCGCACTCAACGACAACCCCCGGCTCGAGCGCGTCATCGTCAACCTCGACTCACCGGGTGCCGCAGCACTGATCCCCAAGATCAAAGCGCCTGTCACCACGTTCGGACGCCTCAGTGAGACCGCCGGTGTCCGCGCCAGCGACTCCGCCGCGACGTTCATGGGCGGCAGCTTTACGCTCTCGGTCGACGGCGAGGCCAAGGGCGACATCGAGCTCGCGGTCCCAGGGCTCTACAACCTCGACAACATGACGGGGGCATCGGCGGCAGCGCTGCACCTGGGCGTGCCCATCGCCGATATCCAGAAGGCTCTGGCGACGTTCACGGGCCTCGAGAACCGCTTCACCGTCGTCGAAGCTGCAGGCCGAAAGGTCATCAAAGACTACATCAGCCACCCGACAGGGATCCGTCGTGTCCTGGCCGCAGCCGCCTCGGGCGAGAGCCCCGGGCGCATCACGGCCGTGTTTAAGCCCTACCGCTTCACGATGATCAACTACCTCCAAGACGACTACGCTGAGGCGTTTCACGACGCTAACCACACGATCATCACCGAGCTCTACACCGCCGGCGAGGTGCCTATCCCCGGCATCGACACCGAGTTCCTCTGCAACAAGATCCGCAGCCGCGGACCGACGGTGACCTACATCCAAGAGCTCGACGACATCGTCACGGCGCTGCACGAGCAGGTCACGCCTGGCGAGCAGGTCATCTTCTTTGGCGGCGACGACCTCTTCCGCCTCGCCGACCGCTACGTCGACGAGCTCAAAGCGCGGTCCTGATGGGCAAGACGACGATGCCGGTCGACGGCGTGAGCTTCTCGGTGGTCGGCGCCGGTCGCAGCGGGATCGCCGCGGCCAATGCTCTGGCGATGCGCGGTGGCGACGTGGTGCTCCTCGAAGAGCGCTCGCCCGTGCCGCGACCTGACCGGCTGCGGCCGGATGTCGAGTTCCGCGACGGCTCCAACCAGGTCCGCGAAGGCGACGTCGTCGTCCTCAGTCCCGGCGTGCCCGAGGTCAGCCCGCTGCGCGCCGAGGTCGCCAAGCGCGGCAAAGAAGTCATCGGCGAGGTCGAGCTCTTCTACCGGCTGAGCCCCACCGACAAGATCATCGCCATCACCGGCACCGACGGCAAGAGCACCACGACCACGATGATCAGCGGCATCTTAGAAGCCGCTGGCGCCGATGTCTTCGTCGGCGGCAACCTCGGCAACCCGCTCTGCGAGGCGCTCGAGGGCTTGGGCCGCGACGGTGAAGCGATCACGCTGACGCCCGAGACCGTCGTCGTCGCCGAGGTCAGCTGCTTTCAGCTCACAACCTGCGTCGACTTTCGGCCGCTCGTCGCGGTCGTGACCAACATCGCTGAAGACCACGTGAACTACCACGGCAGCTTCCGCGCCTACCAAGCGGCCAAGCGGCGCATCTGGCTGAAGATGACGGCGGCAGACACCCTCGTGCTCAACGCTGACGACGCCTACATCGGCAGCTGGGACTGGCCCGAGAAGGCCGAAGACCCCACCATCCACACGTTCTCGCTGGCCGGCTACGCCGAGACCCACGCGACCTACACGAGCAAGGGCCCAAGCAAGCAGCTCCTGCTCCACGGCGAGCCGCTCATGGAGCGCTCTGAGCTCCAGCTCCTGGGCCACCACAACGTCGAGAACGCCCTCGGCGCGGCGCTTGCGGCCCGGGCCTTTGGCGTTGAGCTGCCGGCCATCCGCGCAGGCCTCGCCGCCTACAAGCCCTTGCCTCATCGCCTCGCCACCGTTGGCGTGGTCGACGACGTGCACTGGGTCAACGACAGCAAGGCTACCAACCCCAACGCAGCGACCGCGGGCGTCAACGCCATCGAGACGCCGCTGGTTCTGATCGCCGGCGGCAGCGTCAAGGACACCGACTTCACCGCCTTTGGCCAGCTCATCCGGCAGCGCAGCAAGGCCGCCGTGCTCTTCGGGCAGACGCGCGAGACCTTGGTGAAGGCGATCGGCAGCGGCCATCCGATCGCTGTCGTCGAGACCCTCGAGCAGGCCGTGAGCGCGGCCCGACACCTCGCCGACCCCGGCGACACCGTGCTGCTCAGCCCCGCGTGTGCCTCGTTTGACCAGTTCGACAGCTACGCTCACCGCGGACGCACCTTCATCGAGCTGGTCGAAGCCCTCGGTGCCGCTTGAGTGACGCGACGACGGCCGCGCCGTCTACTCCGCCAGCCGCCTCGCTCATCAGCGACGAGCTGCGCATCATGCGCCACCCCTTTGCTCACTACGCGGCGCTCGCCAGCACCGCTGAGCCAAGCTCAGCCCGCTGGCTTTGGCTCCGCGGGCCGCTGCTTTGGCTCTTGATGCTCGGTGCGTTCGTCTCGCTGACGGCCAGCGGCCGCTTGGTTTGGTACCACGTGCTGCTGCCGATGACGTCGTGGGCGTTCATGCCGATCTTTCAGGTCCTGTGGGTGAGCCTGCTGGCGCGTAACAACCCTCGCGGGCTGAGCGCTGCGCGCCGGGTCGACCTCTACTTCGTTGGGCAAGGCCCCAACTACCTCATCATGCTCTTTTTCATCGCGATGTGCCTCTTCACGCCGCACACCCGCCTGGCCTTCTACGCGATCGCGTTCACGGGGATCTTGCCCATCGTGTTGACCGTCCTCTTTAGCTGGTCGGCGATGCTGACCTACGCGTTCTTCCGCTCGGCTTGCGGCTACAGCCGTCGTGCGGCCTGGGCCCGCTCACTCGGCTTCCTGGTGCTCTATGCGGGCGGTATCCTCGCCTACTTCGAGCTGGCAGGCGGCCAGCTAAGCGCGCTCGCCTCGTGAGCGCCGCTCGCACCAGCGCCGACACGTCCGGCCTACGCCTCACGCGGGCCGGTCTCGTCAGCCTTGCCCTCTTTGCGTTTGGCGTCATCGGTGGTTCGCTCGCCGATGAGATCCCCGATGCCACCCCGGAGGTTCGCGGCGACTACCTGGTCGTCCGCGGCGACTTCCATGTCCACACGCGCTTTTCCGACGGCTTCCTCTCGCCCTTCGACGTGCCGCTCGTGGCTCGTCGCGAAGGTCTGCAGGTCGTCGCTGTGACCGAGCACAACATCCTCTTTCCCGGTCGCATGGCCAAGTGGTTCTCCGAGCTCATCGGCGGCCCGCTGGTCATGGTCGGCGAGGAGATCACCACCGGCCGCCACCACGTCATCGCCCTCGGCATCGACGAGGTCGTCGACTGGGCGCTGCCGATCAAAGAGACCCTGCAAAACGTCCGCGATCAGGGCGGCATCGCGATCGCCGCTCACCCCGGCAAGGTCTACTGGAAGCACTACGAGCCGGTCCGTCACCTCCTCGACGCCAGCGAGGTCATGCACCCCATCGCGCTGCTCGGCGACCGCCCATCGGGGCCTGGCTGGCACTGGACCGACTTCACGGGGTTTTGGGAAAAAGCCCGCGAAGACGGCCACGAGCTCGCCGCCATCGGCTCGAGCGACTTCCACTTTTTCCGAGCCATGGGCGCACTGCACACCCACCTCTTCGTGACCGAGGTCACCGACGAGGGCGTCCTCGAAGCCATCCGCGAGCGCCGCACCGTCGTCATGGACCTAGAAGGCAACGCCTACGGCAAGCCCGAGTTCATCAAGCTCCTACGCGATAACCCCGTTGCCGATCCCCGCAAGGAGCGCGCCTACAGCTACGAAAGCGGGCTCGACTGGGTTGCGCGCTACGCCGGCTTCTTCGGCCTGCTGGGACT
>CALHXW010000416.1 GCA_938040325.1 uncultured bacterium
AGGTCGTGGGTACGGTGCCGATCGGCTAGTCCCAAATCAAGCGCTGTTTTCGCGCGAGACGAAGGCGATGTGCTTGCCAGCGGCGTCCGCTGGACGAAGGCGATGCGTGCATCGTCGAGTTCAGGTGAGCGAAGCGAACGCATGGACGTCGCTGGTGAGGGCATCGCCAAAGCCGCAGCCGGAAAGAGCGCTTGTTTTGGGGCTAGTTGCTTTGACGTCGGGCTATTCGTCGCGAAAGACGCAGTCGATGGCGTCAGCGTCGCTGCGTCGCGGGTTGGGTCTTGTGGTCGACTTGGGCGGGTCGCTGGGCTCGTCTTCGTCGCTTGCGGCAGGCGCTTTGTCCGGGTGGAAAAAGCCAAGCTGGCCGCCAGCGAGTCCGCCCAACACCCGGCCGACCATCTCGCCTGGTCGGCCAAGCAGGAACCCACCGACGCCGCCGCCCAGCGTGCCGCCTACGAACGCCCCAGCGGCTGCGTAGCCAACGCGCTCAGCCTTCTTGGAGGTGCTGCTGTCGGCCGTGGTCTTGGTCTTGTCGTCATCGGATGTGTCGTCGCTCATGGGTGGCCTCTCCGGTCGCATCGATACGCTTGTAAAGTATAGACCTTCGGACGGGGCTTGCGGGGCAATTTTGGGGCGCGCATGACGCCCGTCGCCGTCGCTCAGGGCGCCGGGCGAGGTCATCGCGCCAGGTCCTGCGGCGACTCACCCGGTGCTCTCGTTACGCCCAGCTGTGGGCTGCCTGGAGGCGATTCGCCTTGCCGATGTGCTTGAGGTAGGTGTCCAGCAGCCCGACGAGCGGTGCGAGCTTGTCGTCTTCGACCACGCTTGCCCGGCTCCCGGCAAGGTCGCGCTTGCAACGGTCTAACAAGGTCTTCGCGGCGCCTTGTGACGCCTTGTGAGCGGCTTGCGTTGGCTTCCACTCTTGCTCGTTCATCCCGTTGGGACGGCCTGGCGCATCGGAGATGACGTCTAGCAGCTCGCTTGCCGCGCCGGAGCCGTTGCCGATGTGTTGCAGCATCGCCCAGACCTCGCTCTTGTGGGTCTTGTAGTACTTCCGAAGCTCTTTCACGCCGGCAGGGCCGCGCGCTCTGAGTCCGTTCGCGACGGTGAGTAGGTACGTCAGCGTGTTGGCGCCAAGTGTCTCGCCGTTCATGAGCGCCGTGGACTTCGACGCGCCACCGGAAACATTGACGCCTGCCGCGACCGCAACGCTCAGCCCGCCGCTGATCTTGGCTCGGGCCTGGTCGCGTCGGTACTGAAGTCGGTACTCATCGCCGCTGGTCTTGACGAAGTTGAACACGAGCTCGCGGGCGCCGGACACCTCCGCGTCTGCGGCAACCCCTTTCGGCACG
This sequence comes from uncultured bacterium, assembly GCA_938040325.1. GTDB lineage: Bacteria > Myxococcota_A > UBA9042 > PHBI01 > PHBI01 > CALHXW01. Next base: position 1,353 of record CALHXW010000416.1, read on the forward strand.
AATGCCTCGAGTGCCGGTTTCCAGCCACCCATAAGCGCTTTGGCGGTCTCCCAGCGCTTGGCGGTATCCCCGGTGCCGTTGAGCGCCTCCTTAAGGGTCGCCTCCCAGCCCGAGAGCACCTTGTCGGCACCAGGCTGCTCGGCCGCCAGCCCAAGCCTGCCGCCGAGCTTCACAGCGATGTTCCAGTACTTGCCGTTATTGTCTGGGTTGGCGTGGCCGCGGATCTGAGTCCAAGTCGCCGACAGCGATAACGCCCCGAAGGACACGGAGAAGGCGCGGTCTTCTTGGTCAGCGGACTTTGTCTTTCCATCACGCTTGAAACGGATGAGAGACTGGGTGTAGCCGAGCTCGCCGCCGACCCCAACAGCCGACGCGTTGGCTCCTACGTGCTGCTTGAGCGCGACGACGTCTGTGGGGGACTTGTCGGCGCGTTTGTGGACCGACATCAGCTCGTCGGCGTCTTCGCCTTCATACTCGTTGTTGATCGTCTCGCGAATGGCCGCAGCATCGGGTCGGTCTCGGTCGCGGCCCTGAAGGCGGTCGCGGATCATGCTGAACCGCACAGCCATGACGGCCGCCCAGTGTTCAACGTCGTCGAACACTTCTGTGCGACTTCCCGTGAGCTCTCCTCCGAGTGCCGCGGAGACGACCTCGGCGACGCCAGCGTCGGCGCTCGCATACGCCCCGAGTGAGTGAGTGACGCGGAACTTTCGATCGTCACCGACCGACCGAGTGCCATGGTAGCGGAGGCCCCCGCCCAGCGAGAGCTTGGAGCCCGTGCCGACGTCCGCGCCAACGCTCACCCCAAGCTTGAAGTCGAACTCCTGACTGCCGACGTTTCCGCCCGAGAGACCGTCCATCGACCTGACGAGTCGGTGCGCCTTGGCGTCAGCGAACCTGACCTCTTTCATGACCTTGGTCACGTTCCGGGTCCGCTTTTCGGCGGCGACGCGGCGCGCTCTCGTCGTGGCCCGCCGAGCGTCGGCGTCCTTGTCGCTGTGGCCCATCGCCAAGTCGCGCTGAGCTATCTCGCGCTCGACGCGCTTGGGGTTGCCCTCGATGATGCTCCGGGCGCCAGATTGGGCCTTGGCGGCGCGTTCTTTGGCCTTGGTGACGTTGTCTCGCACCGTCGCAATGGCACGTCGAGTGCGTTGGTCGTTGCCCTGGTAGTCGCGCAGCTTTGGCACGCGGAGCTTCACGCGCAGACGCTCTTTGGCCATTCGCGCGAGGGTGAGACGTTTCTCTGCGCGCTTGACGGCCTCTATCGCGGCGTCGACGCCCTGGTCGTCGTGCTTCGTCGGGCGCGGGACCCAGGCCGTTGGCGCAGCGGGTGCCTGCTCGAGTGCCGGTGTTAAGTCCGCGGGCGCCGGCGTCCGCGGCTTGACGTCGGGTTGCTCGACCGGGGGGAGCCTTGCAGGTGCAGGCGCAATGCTTGCGCGTTCACTTGGCAGTGCATCCTCTGGTTCCGGCGGCAGGGCTGGAGGTTGCACTTCAGTCTGTGCCGGTGCTGGCGGGATGGCTGGAGCGCCGTCGCGACGCTGGAACTCGCGGGCTTGCCCCGGACCGTCGGTGAATCCGTACCCATCGGTCTTCGCGTTCATCGTGCGCGTGGTAGCAACCGGGGCGTTTCCATGATGGGCCTCGACGCCGCGCTTCGTCAGGTCTTCTTTATCGACAACCAGCACCATGAATCCCCCTACGTGTTGATGAGGGCGGCTGTGCCCTCGCACTCCAGAACGTCGTCGAGCGCGAGAGTCCCTCACCTTTTCTTTGCGACGCGGGCTTTTGCTGCCGAAACGCTTCAGCGTTGGTTGACGGTCGAACTCACTGAGCGACGTTCGTGTTGCCCGCCACCTGCCTCGTCGAGTGGGCCGCTGGGGCCCGGGTTGACGCCTCGCCGGCTCGAGGGGACTATCCCCACATGAACACTCGACTTCTCGTGACCTCTCTTGTGCTGTCCCTCGTTGCCCTTGGCTGTGGCGACGAGGCTGGTAGCACATCGACCAAGAACACCGAGCCGCCAAGCTTCGGCAAGTCCGACTCGCTCTTCGGCGTCATCGAGCGAGGGCACTTCGAGGCCGTCGCAGGCGGGTCAGCGAGCGGGTCGCTCGAGGGGCTGCAGGCGGACGCGTGGCGCTTTAACGCGTGGGGCGGGACCCGTGTTCGCATCACGCTCGAGAGCCCCGGGATCGAGATCGATCCCTACCTCATCGTCGACGGGCCCTTCCCCGGCGGCTACGGCAAGACCGTCGCGTTCAACGATGACGACCCAGGGCGCGACACGCTCAACAGCGTCATCGAGGTCACTCTGGAAGAACCGGGCGCCTATCGCATCCTGGTCGGCACTTACGACATGTTCCAAGGGGCGCCGAGTCCGGGCGGCCGCTACGAGCTGACCTACGAGTGCCTCGCAAACTGCGAGATGCCGCAGATAACGCTCGCGCAGCTTCTCGGTGGACTCTCTGCCCAGCTCGGTCAAGCCGAGGCGCTGCTCGCGGTCAGCGGCGCGCTTGAGAACCTCTTCCCAGACGCCGACAAGACCATGGTCGACAGCGTCTTGCTCCAGGTTCAAGCGGTGATGGCGAACCCGGAAGGCGCCGAGCAGTTTCCGATCGTGCCGCTGTCGCTGGCGGAGACCGCCCAAGGCTTCTTTGAGTCCAAGGAGACGCCCGTTGCGACGCCAGGCGCTGTCGACTTTGATGTCGAGACCATTCTCCGGCAGGGCTGCGTCGCCAAGCGAAGTGAGCTCAAGCCCGTGCATCCGCTCGTGCCGGGACTGATGACGGGCAGCGTGGCCAACCATGCCATCGACGAGTGCTCGCTCCAGCGCTCGCAGGACTTCGCTGAGGTCCTCAACAACCTCGCGCTCGAGAACGGCTCGACCGTCAGCTATGCCGGCGTGACCTACACGTCCATCAGCGAGGTGTTTCGAGCGCTGCTGGCGGCCGGACACGACATCACCATCACCAATGACCGCTACTTCGCCGACTTCCTGGGCCTCTACTACAACGGTGCGGCCGTGGCGGCGCCGCTCTGGCTCGAGACGACCATCGCGACGGCCGACGGCAGCGGAAACCTTGCGATTCCGTCACCGCACACCCACCACACCATCGTCGTCAGCGGACCGCTGGTGAACACCAAGCTGATGTTCTACATGGGCGTTAGCGCCGGAACGAGCTTCCGAGCCGTGTCCAACATCCGCTCGCCGTGGACGGGCGAGCGCACGCAGTTCACCTACAGCAGCACGACCGCGCCGGAGCTCATCGAAGACCTCCTGGTGACGGCTGGCGCGCTCCGCAAGAAGTGGACCGACGAAGCCGCAGGGCTTCCGGCGGGTGGCTACGGCTCACTCGGCGTGTGCAACGACTCGACGGGCGTTCTGGAGATGAAGGTCGAGGGTGGGGCGTCCATCTTCCCCTTTGCGCGGCCCGAGCGAGACACGGCAGGCGGCGACGAGATCGACGCGCTGCTGGCGCGCTTGCCGTCCGACGTGAGCGGCTACGACAGCGCGGAGGCACTGACGAGGATTCGGTCAACGCTGCCCTTCTCCGACCTGGCGCAGATGCCATTTCCACAGTTCCGCGCGACGCTTGAGGCGCTCTCGGCGGTGCAGGCACCGTAGCGGGCGTGGGCGCGAGCGGCATCGACGCGTGACCCATCACGCGTCACGCATCACCCGGCGCGTGCGTGCGTCACGCGTGGCCCACACGCGTAACGCATCACGCGTCACCCATCACCCATCACGCATCACGCGTCACCCATCACCCATCACGCGTCACCCATCACGCGTCACCCATCACGCATCACCCATCACGCGTCACGCATCACCCATCACCCATCACGCGTCACCCCTCACCCGGCGCGGGCGTGCGGCAGGGCGCGGGCGTGCGGCAGGGCGCGGGCGTGCGGCAGAGCGCGGGCGCGCGGCAGGGCGCGGGCGCGGAGCGTGCGGCTGGGCGCGGGCACGGAGTGCCGGCGCTACGTCTCGTCGTGAGGTACGAGCCCTCGGCTGA
>CALHXW010000417.1 GCA_938040325.1 uncultured bacterium
ATCACCCACCACGCCTCACCCAGCACCCATCACGCCACCGCCTCACCCAGCACCCATCACGCCACCGCCTCACCCATCACCCATCACCCCAGCGCCTCACCCATCACCCACCACGCCACCGCCTCGCCCGCCACCCGCCACGCCTACGGGGAAAAGGGGGCCACTCGGAGATCGTGCCGGCGGCACAGGCGGGCGGGATTTGATGGACCCGCGGCCTCGGAAATCGGCGTTTGCGGGGCATGCGGATGGGGTGGAGCATGTTGTCCAAGACGGGCGGCGAAGCTTGGCGTAGAGTGCCGCCGATTTCGGCTGTTTCGTCGACTCAGGAGCAACGATGGCCATCGTACGTCTTGACAACGTCAAGAAGGACTACCCCCTCGGCAAGACGACTGTGCGGGCTCTGCGGGGGATTGATCTGACGATCGACCGCGGCGAGTTCACGGTGATTGCGGGACCGTCAGGGAGTGGCAAGACCACGCTCCTGAACCTGGTGGGCTGCGTGGACACTGCGACAGGGGGGAAGGTCTTTGTCGACGAGCAGGACACAGGCAGCCTGTCGGAGGCGAAGCTGACGCTGCTGCGGCGGCACACGCTGGGGTTTGTGTTTCAGACCTTCAACCTGGTGCCGGTCCTAGACGTTATCCAAAACGTTGAGTTCCCGTTGTTGCTGCTCAAGAACGTGTCCAAGTCCGAGCGCAAGAAGCGTGTCGAGGCCCTCGTTGAGCGTGTCGGGCTCGCCCAGCACAGCAAGCAGCGCCCTGGCGAGCTCTCCGGCGGTCAGCGCCAGCGCGTGGCGATTGCGCGTGCGTTGGTGACCCAGCCAAAGATTGTGCTGGCCGACGAGCCGACGGCGAACCTCGACAGCGAGACGGGGCAGAACATCCTCGACCTCATGCGCGAGATGAATCGGGCGAACGAGACGACGTTCATCTTCTCGACCCATGACCCGCAGGTCATGGGTCACGCCGATCGCATCATCAAGCTTATCGACGGCAAGATTGCCGACGACGGGCGCGGGGCCATGGCATCGTGACAGGCATTCTCTTTCGCATCGCGATGCGCAACCTGCGCTTGCACTGGGTCCGGACACTCATCGTTGGGCTGCTTCTCTTTGCCGGGACGTTCGTCATTGTGCTCGGCAGCGGGCTGCGCGACGCGGTCCAGGACGGGATGCAGCGCAGCATCATCGATAGCCTGGCCGGACACGTCCAGATCATCAGCGAGGACGCTGAGGATGACCTAGAGCTCTGGCGCTCGATCGCGTTTGGCGTGCCAGAACTCGGAAAGCTTGAGCCATTCGGAGACGTGAAGAGCGCCATCGAGGGCCTCGATGAAGTGGAAGCGGTCATCCCGATGGGGGTGAATCGCTCGTTCGTCATCGGCAAGGCCACGCTCGACGTGAAGCTCGGCGAGCTGCGCGAGGCCGTGCGCAACAAGGAGCTGGAGAAGGTTCCGGCACTTCGGGCCCATGTCCGTCAGATCTGTCAGGGACTTGGGGAAGACCTCGACAAGCTCACCGCCATCGTTGTCGATGACGATGACAGCGAGCGGCAGCGCAAGGCCGTTGCGACCGCCAACAGCGATGCGTTTTGGGAAGGCTTCGACGAGGACCCACTGGCGGCGCTCGAGTTCCTCGACAACCAGGTGGCGCCGCTGGGCGCAGGCTCTGGCTTCTACTTCTTGATGTACATCGGCACGGACATGGAGGCGTTCGCCAAGCAGTTCGACCTCTTCGAAGTGGTCGACGGTCAGATGCCCCCGCCGGGGCAGCGCGGCTTCATGTTCAACGTCCACAACTACGAGAAGTTCATCAAGCACAAGGCGGCGCGGCGCTTTGACAAGATCAAGGAAGCACGCGAGCTCGAAGGCCGCCTGATTGCAACAGACGAGGACCTCAAGCGCGGCGTCGAGCGGCTCGTTGGCCAGCACCGCATCATCACCGACGAGCTCAACCCCGACCAAGCGGCCGAGGTCATCGCCGAGCTGAAGAAGACCCTCGGCAGCGACGAGACCGATATTGTGAAGCTGCTGGGCGAGTTCTTTACGCTCACCGACGACAACTTCGACAGCCGCTACAAGAGCTTCTACGAGATCATTGCGCCGCGTATCCGGCTCCATCGCTTCGTGCCTGGTGACACGATGACGATGTACAGCCAGGACGCGTCACGGGCCGTCAACGTCCGCATCTGGGGTACCTTCCGCTTCAAGGGACTCGAGAAGGCGACGATGGCTGGCAACCATCACCTCATGGATCTGATGACCTTCCGCGAGATCTACGGGCTCGACCATGGGGCGTCGGAGGAGGAGATCGCTCGACTGAAGGAGCGCTCCGAGGTCGAGGTCGTTGATCGGGACGCCGTCGAAGATGAGCTCTTTGGGGACACGGCCGATGCGGACGGCACGGCCGACGCCGACGACGGGGCTGAGGGCTTCGATGAGTTCGCAGGTACCGACATCAAGGGGCGACTTGCCGAAGCCGAGGCGCGACGAGCGGCCGGCTTCACTCAAGCGGACCTCGAGGGCGGTGCGGCCATCAACGCAGCCATCTTCCTCAAAGATCCGAAGACGATCGACGAGGCGATTCCGAAGATTGAAGCCGCCGCCAAGAACGCCGGCTTTGGCGTCAAGGCCGTCGATTGGCAGTCGGCCAGCGGGATCGTAGGGCAGATGAGCGGCTTGATGGACGGCGGCCTAGTGGTGATCATCATCATCATCTTCACGGTGGCAATTCTCATCATCTCGCTTGCGCTGGTCATGTCGACGATGGACAGGCGCCAGGAGATCGGCACGATGCGCGCGATCGGCGCCAAGCGTCAGTTCGTGGTGCGGCTCATCGTGCTGGAGGCCGCGGCACTGGCCTTCATTGCCGGGGCCCTTGGCGCGCTCTGTGGCGCGCTCCTGCTGATCTCTCTGGGTGAGAGCGGCATCCCGGCGACCAGCGACATCCAGTTCTTCCTCTTCGGAGGGGCGAGTCTCAAGCCTGTGCTGGTGCCTCAGCACCTGATCAACGCATTCATCGCGGTGCTCATTGTGTCGATCCTCGCACCCCTGATTCCGGCCATCATGGCGTCTCGGGTCTCACCAGCAATCGCTATGTCAGGCGCGGAGTAGGGCGGACCCATGAAACGACTCTTTCAGATCGCCTTTAGAAACCTCTTTGAGAGCAAGCTGCGGACCTTCCTGCTCGGCGGCGCGACCGCGCTGATGATGTTCTTGCTCGTGTTGATGATGGGCGCGTCCAACGGCGTTCAGAACACGATGGTCCGGGCGTCGACGACGCTCTCCACTGGTCACGTCAACGTTGGTGGCTTCTTCAAAGCGTCGATCGGTCGGTCGCAGCCGGCGGTGACGGACTACCCGAAGGTGGAAGACGTCATCCGCGAGCACGTGCCGGAAGTCAGCTTCCTGGTGCGGCGCGCACGTGGCGGGTTCGACCGAGTCGTCAGCGAGACCAGCTCGCTGTCGAACGCCGTGATCGGGATTCGGGTCGACGACGAGAAGAACCTGCGAGACCGGCTCCAGCTCAAGAGCGGCAGCCTCGATGACCTAAAGAAGCCGGGCACCGCGCTCGTCTTCGACAACCAAGCAACTGACCTCGAAGTGAGCGTTGGCGACACCCTGACCATCTCGGCGCGGACCGCGAAGGGCACCCGCAACACGGTCGACGTCGTGGTCAAAGCCATCGCTGAGGACATGGGCTGGCTGTCGGCGTTTTCGACCTACATCCACACGGACACCCTGACCCAGCTCTACCGCTTTGCGGACACGACGACCGGCGCTTTCTTTCTCTACCTCGACGACGAGAAGAAGTCGGTTGAGGTCGCCGAGCGCTTGCGCACCAAGCTCGATGAAGCCGGGTTCGAGCTGATGCCGCCTGAGGCGAAGCCGTTTTGGCAGAAGACCTCAGACGTGAACCGCGAGGACTGGACCGGGCAGAAACTCGACGTCACCACGTGGCGCGACGAGATCGCCCAGCTCTTGCCGATGATCGACGGTCTCAACACCATCGCCGGCATGGTCACGTTCATCCTTAGCCTACTCATCCTCATCGGACTCATCAGTGCGCTCTGGATGGCTGTGCGCCGCCGCACACGCGAGATTGGAACCCTCCGCGCCATCGGAATGTCGAAGTGGTCGGTTCGGTTGATGGTCGTCATGGAAGCCGCTCTGCTCACCGGTATCTTTGCCATCGTGGGTGCCCTCGCTGGCGTCGGCGTCGCCATGATCGTCAACAGCTCCAAGATCCTCGTCAACGACGCTGCTGCCGTGTTTCTGATGAGCGACACCATCTACCTGGCGATCCAGCCATCGAATATCCTGACCGCCATCGCCGTCATAGTCTTCGTGACCGCGCTCTTCGCCCTCATTCCGGCGTTCCGCGCCTCGTCGATCCCGCCCGTCGCGGCGATGCGATCGGCTACTTAGCCCAACGGAGTTGCACCCATGCGCCACCTAAAGAAACTCATCCCACTGCTGCTCATGGCGCTCTTCGCGCTGCCTCAGACGGCGTTGGCTCTCGACGAAGCCGAGATGGTCAAGATGCTTGAGACCATCGACGACCGGCGCCGCAACAGCGGTGACTGGAAGTCGCTGGCGATTCTGCGCCAAAAGGAAAAGGGCAAAGAGGAAGTTCTCTACGAGATGGTGATCTACCGTCGAGACGCCGACGACAAGTTCATGGCGCTCTTTCTCGCGCCGAAGACCGACGCCGGTAAGGGCTACTTGCGACTCGACAAGAACCTCTGGTTCTACGCGCCGTCGACCGGCAAGTGGGAGCGGCGCACCGAGCGCGAGCGCATCGCTGGTACCGACAGCCGCCGGTCTGACTTCGATCAGACCAAGCTCGCTGAGGAGTTCACGCCGAGCTACGTAGGCGAGGGCAAGCTCGGCAAGTTCAAGACGCACAAGCTCAAGCTCGCCGCCAAAGAGGGCGTCGACGTGGCGTTCCCGGTGGTAGAGCTCGAGATTGACCAGGCAAGCGGCAACATCCTCAAGACTCAGGAGTTCGCGCTCTCCGGGCGGCTGATGCGCACGAGCTACTACCCGAAGTGGAAGAAGCTCTTTAGCGAGTCCAAGGGCAAGGACGTCTGGTACCCGAAGGAGATGCGTTTCTACGACGAGCTTGAGAAAGGCAACTCGACGGTGATCTCGCTCAAGAAGGTCGACCTGCGGAGCCTGGACAAAAACATCTTCACCAAGGCTTGGCTCGAGACCAAGAGCCGGTGACGGCGAACGGTCTCAGGACGCTTGCGGCGCTCGCGCTGCTGACGGCCGGCGTTGTCCCGGTCGGCAGCACGGCGCTCGCCGCCGATCCACAGGTCGACGAAGACGCGCTCTTCGGCGGCGGCGACGACGATGAAGGCGGCGAGGACGCAACACCACGCGCCGAGCCCGATGCAGACGACCGCAGTGGGCTGGAAGATCCGCTGACGATCGGCGGCCAGGTCTACCTGCGGCTGGCGTCAACCATCCTCGACCGTGGAGCGGCCGGCGACCAGTCGCTCTCGATGCCGAACCTCGTCGACCTCTACCTCGATGCGCGTCCCGACTCCCGGGTGCGCGCGTTCTTCAACGGACGCCTTCGCTACGACCCGACGATTGCCCCAGGGGCGACCGATGCGTTTGGAAACGGCCGCGAGGCGGCCAGCGTGGCGGTGGACCAGCTCTGGCTCAAGACCGACATTGCTCGCTCGGTGTACCTGACGTTTGGCCAGGCGCGCATCAAGTGGGGGGCATCACGCCTGTGGAACCCGACCGACTTCGTCAACTCGACCCAGCGCGAGCCGCTCTCGCTCTTCGATGAGCGCACGGGCGTGCCGATGCTGAAGGTGCACGTGCCCTTCGAAGACCTCGGCTGGAACGCCTACGCGCTGTTGCTCTTTGACGGCGTGGACCAGCTCGACGAGATCGGCGCGGCGTTTCGGCTTGAGATGGTCTTCGGCGACGCCGAGGTCACTGTCAGCAGCATCGTCGGCAACACCCGCCGCACGTCGTTTGGTGCAGATCTGTCGACCGCGATTGGCCCCCTCGACTTCACCATGGAGGCAAGTGTCACCGACGAGACGGATGTGACCGTCTATGAGGGCACGCTCGACTTCGACACCGGCACGCTGCCGACACCGATGCTTCGAGACGCGTGGGTCGTGCGCGCTTCGGCCGGCTTGCAGTACCTCTTCAACGTCAACGACAACGACCTCATGGCGGTCGGCGTCGAGTACTTCTACAACGGCGGCGGCGTCGACGATGCCTCGATCTACCCGGCGCTCTTGCTTGGCGGCGACTTTCAGCCCTTCTACTTGGGAGAGCACTATGCGGCGCTCTTCTGGCTCATCCAGGGGCCCGGCAGCTGGGACGACATCAACTTCACGGTCTCGGCTCTTGGCAATCTCTCCGACACCAGCTTCGTCACGCGGCTCGACATGAGTGCACGACTCCACACGCGCCTCAGTCTGGAAGCCTATACCCAGGTGCACTTTGGAACGCGCGGCGGCGAGCTGCGGTTCGCGCTCGATGTCCCTGACCTGCCCGCAATCCCCGGCGTCACCGATCAGGCCGTGGAGGCGTTTTCGCTACCCGCACCCGCGCTCACGTTTGGGCTGAATCTGCGGGTCTCAATCTGAGATTCCCACACGCAGCCGCCTGACGCGACGCTGCGTCTTTCGCAAGCCACGATAGGGACTTCTGGGCGATGGGGACAATTGACCCCAGCAAGCGGTCTGAGGCTTTACATTCCCTAACATTGGGGGGTAGAAGCCGGGTCTCCAGACCCCAGCGCCGCGCCGGGGATGGAGCAAGGTACTGATTACGATGGGGAACTGGATCCCGGCACGTTGATTGCAACGGCTTAGTGAGACCGCATCCTCGCCCCCCTTACGGAGAACAACATGCGCATCTGGCTTGCTGCCATCGCCGCTTTGACCCTGGGCTTCGCTGCCCCCGGTTGTGGCGATGACTCGAAGAACACCACGACTGACCCCCAGGTAGGCGCCGGCAAGGCCGACTGCCCTGACTGCGATCCCTCGGGTCCCAACGCCTTCAAGCAGGCCAACGTCGCTGACGGCTTCTACGCCAAGGGTGACACGTGGCAGGTTGCGTACCGCTTCAACCGCGTCAACCTCTTCGAGAAGCGCGAGCAGCTGCTCTTTGAGGACACGATCCTTGAGAGCGAGGTCTACCTCTTCAACTATGAGGTCCTGAGCAACGACGAGGACACGTTCGACAACGTCAAGCGTGAGCTCGCCACGATTCGCGTGTCGCAGGCGACGCCCTCAGGCGCCAACGCTGACCTCTTCAACGCGGAGCGGCTCGACACCTACGAGCACAAGGTCGAGTTCATGATCAATGACCTCCTCGACCCTGTCGAAGAGGTCACGTTCAACCGCGACTACCCCAACGGCAAGACCATCCGCTTGGATGCGAAGTCGAACCTTAAGACGGGCGCCAGCGTCTTCCCGCGCACCATTCCGCGTCTGCTCGTCAACGGCGGCATCGACTCGCCTGCGCCGGAGCTTCCCGCCGACCTCCGTGACGTCGTCGACGCCATGATGCCGTCGTGGAGCTCGATGACGTACCTCAAGTACGTCTTCGACAACGGCGACACCGTCTACTGGGCCAAAGAGGGCGACATCCTCTGGCCGTTCTACGTCGAGACCACCCGCGGTGCGGGCGTCCTCGTCAGCTGGCGCTAAGGCATAGGGAGCACACACGATGATCAACACGATTAAGAAGCTTTTGGTTGCAGGTCTCATCCTGCCCTTCGCCGCCCCCGCCATGGCCGGTGACAACGACGACTACGGCGAGACGCGCTTCAACAGCCTTCCGCTCTCCGGCATGATCAGCAAGAACATCTGGGTCGGTTCATGGTGGGCCTACAAGGCCGATGGCATCGCCTACCGCCATCACGACGACTCGGTCGCCGGCTGGAACGACTACAAGAACGACTGGAACCGCTGGGACTCCAAAGAGACCAGCGACCTCTCGCCCGCTGAGAAGTTCGACAAGCTCGTGGGTCGGCTCGACAAGGTCGAGTACGACCAGCTCATCGAGCGCGGCAAGAAGCTGCAGGAGCTCGACGGCGAGGTCAAAGGCCTGATCGACGAGCGCCGCGACTTGGTTCGCGTGCTCCGCAAGGCCATCAAGGACAACGCCGATGACGGTGACTTTGACTGGCAGACCACCGACGACGGCAAGCGCTACAAAGAGATCAACGAGCTGGTCGACGCCAAGCACGAAGAGGTCAACGCGTTCGAGGTCAACATCGACACCGCGACCGAGTACGAGGTCCTCAAGCACGGCTCGATTCAGTTCGGCGTCGGCAGCTGGTTCGGCCACTGCAACGCTTGGGCGGCCGCGGCCATCGTTGAGCCAGAGCCGCGCCAGTCGACCACGGTCGACGGCATCGAGTTCACGGCCGGCGACGTCAAGGCGTTCCTGACCGAGATCTACATGGAGAGCGACTCGATCTTCCACGGCACGCGAAACAACTACCACGAGGACGAAGAGTCCCGTGACGCCGTCGACTTCAAGGACATCTCGCCAGCGATGTTCCACATCTTCTTTGCCGACCAGATCGGAAACCGCGACAAGAGCTTCGTCATCGACCGCTTCACCGGCGACGAGGTCTGGAACCAGCCCGTCAAGGCCTACCGCGCTGACTGCGAGCCGCTCTACACCGGCACCCAGGCGATGGAGCGTGAAGTCAGCTACACGACCTACCCCGTGAAGTGGGCCTCCGGTAGCTACCAGCGCATTCCCAACGTCGACAAGCGCCCCAACCAGCAGGTCTACCCGCTCATGTGCAGCACGACCATCCACTGGATCACCGACGGTCTGCCCTCGGAGACGCTGACGGCGCTCAACATCTCCGACGACATCGATGACGAAACGTTCAAGAGCAGCTACCGCATCGGCGAGCTCTACGACCACCAGGTCGAGATCCGCACCATCAGCTACGAGCTGTGGCTCGACAAGCCCATGGACGACCCAGACGCTCGCATCATCGGCGACGGCAGCTGGGAGCATGGCTCGGCCTCGAACTACACGTCGCTGCACCCCGACTTCATCTGGCAGCCGACCGGCGACGTCAACGACAGCCGCCGCGACTACGAGAACGAGTTCATCGACGGCAAGATCGTCCGCGAGCAGATCCTCCCCGGTACGCTTGAGAAGCAGGATGACCCGATGGTCACGCCCGAGATGTGGACCACGGGCGACGTCAGCGTCGAGATCGTCGACAACGACGTCGACAGCCCGGCCATTGTCGAGCTCGAGGTGGACGCGGACGTGACGGTGGCCGTGATGACGGTCGACGTCGACATCACCCACACCTACATCGGCGACCTCCAGGTCCGCGTTGTGGCGCCCAGCGGCCGCAGCAAGGTCATCAAGCGCTTCGGTGCAGGTCGTAGCAGCGACGACATCAAGAAGACATTCGACGTCAAGGCGCTCAACGGCGAAGCGGCCAAGGGCACCTGGCGTGTTGAGGTCCGCGACCGCGCGGCTCAGGACGTCGGAACCGTCAACAGCATCACGCTCCACATCAAGTAGAGCAGATGCGACGCAGGTTTCTTGTTGGCGCCGCGCTCTTGATGAGCGCGGCGTTTTCTTGTTCGCCGTCGGAGCCGTCGGGCATCGTCTCGCCGCCGCCTGCGGCCGAACCGGCACCCGCGCAGGCTGCCCCGGAGCCGCTCTCTAGCGCGAAGCGCGACGCGCAAAACTTCTTGGTCGCGGCGAAGAAGCACGTGATGAGCGAGCGCGGCGTCGCGAGCAACGTCTCCAGCTACGAGTCCGACGTTCGCAAGCAGCTGCGGGTCAACAGCGGCACAGGGCTCAACGAGCACATCCCGCGAACGCCCATCGATGGTGCGGTCGTCACGCCGAAGATGAAGGAGCTTGCGGCCAAGGCCGGCGTGGAGGTCGCAGAGCTGTCGATTCAGCCGCCGGCCGAGCTCACGCCCGTGCCACGCGCTCACTCCGGCAGAGCACCCTTTCGCTATCAGCGTGAGCACCTCTGGCGCCGGCATGCGGCACGCATGGTGGTCCGTGGGTCGACCGACAAGAGCCTCAAGGCGCTCTACCGTCTGCACGTCAACAGCCAGATGCCGCTCTTGGTCGTCGAGAGCAAGACGGCACGCGGGGCTGACATCGTGCTTGAGGGAGCATTCTACGACGCACCGGCCGTCACGCCACCCGTGCATGAGCTCGCCCCGGTCACCCTCGAGACGTTCGCAAAGCGAGCGGGCGTAGCGGTGCCCGCGAGTGGGCCTGAGCGGGAGGCAGCCGAGGCGCTGCTGTCGACCTACACCAAGACGATCCGGCCGAAGCTGGTGAAGGCGCGCGAGGCGCTAGGACGAACACACCTAGCCGGGAGCCACTTTGCACTCTATCGTAAGCTGACCGAGCGAATCTCGGGCGACCCCTTCGCCGAGAGGCAGTAGTGACGATGAGTGAAGAACAGAAGCCGAAGTCATTCGAGGTCCTGCTGACCGAGCTCGAGCGGGTCGTACACAACCTTGAGCGCGGCGATCTCTCGCTGGAAGACGCCCTGGCGGCCTTCGAGCATGGAACGACCGTCGCGAAGGACGCGACCGCGCTCCTCGACAGCGCTGAGGAGCGCGTCAAGAAGCTCATCGAGACCCGAGACGGGATGAAAGAGGTGCCGCTTAGCGGTCACCCAGGCTGATTGGTGGGCAAAGGCCACAAGAAGCCACCCAAAGGTGAGCGACTCGATGCGACGCTCGTCCGGCTCGGGCTGGCTGACTCCAAGGCGCGCGCGCAAGCGTTTATCTTGGCAGGTAAGGTTAAGGTCGCCGGCGAGACGGTCCGCGTTGCTGGCGCTGCGGTGAAGCGCGGGGCCGCTGTCACGGTCGACTCTGAGCCAGCGTGGGCGTCACGCGGCGCGGGCAAGCTGCTTGGCGCACTACAGGCGTTCGACTGGCTCGCTGACTGCATGGACGGGGCGGACTGCCTCGACATTGGTGCCTCGACCGGCGGATTCACCGATGTCTTGCTCCGGCATGGCGCAGCGCGTGTCGTGGCGCTCGACGTTGGCTACGGACTGCTGCACTGGCGACTTCAGAGCGACGAGCGCGTGCACGTGATGGACCGCACGAACATCCGACATGTCACGCCCAATGATCTGCCCTTTCAGCCACAGCTTGCCACCTGCGATGCGTCGTTCATCAGCGTGCGCCGCTTCCTGCCCACGGTGCGCACGCTGCTGCCCGTTGGCGGCGTGTTTGTGGTGCTGGTGAAGCCTCAGTTCGAGCTTCTCAAGAGCGACGTTCCAGCTGGCGGCGTGGTCCGCGATGAGGCGCTGCGGCAGTCCACGCTGAAGGCCGTACAGGATGCCGCGCCGATGGCCGGATTTGCGGTCGCTGGTGCGGTGGACTCGCCCGTGACTGGGCCAAAGGGAAACCGGGAGTTTCTGTTGGCGCTGCGAGCGTCGTGATCGTCAGCGCGGCGCTGGCAGCGGCACCACCTGCTCGAGCCATGCCTCATCGGAGAGCTCAAGCTGACGAGCGAAGGCCTCCAGCGCTGCGTTGATGCCGTTCGCGACGGACGTCAGCGACAGGCGCCAGCGGCCGTCTTTGAGCGCGAAGGTCACCTTGGTTCGCAGTGCCTGTCCGTCCAGCGTTAGCTTGGCGCTCGCGGTCGTCTCTTTGACCTTGATCGACTCGAGTCCGAAGCGGCCGGTCCCCGGCGCCAGGTCGCCGCGGCTGACGGCTGCCGCAAAGAGCTGTCGACCGCTGGCCACGTCGCCAGAGGCGAGCGCGCGCCGGGCGAGCAGCTGCACGAAGAGCGTCGGCGCTGGGTTGCTGGCGGTGTCCTCTTGGCTGGCCGCCGATAGCTCGCGGGCGAGGGCAGCTGCGGTGTCAAAGAGCACCATCGCGTCGTCATCGAGGATGCCCAGCGCACCGTCGACGTCGCGCGACTCAAGGGCCTGCTGGTAGTCGCTAAAGACCGAGCGAAGGGCGCGCTGCTCGACGGTCTCCTCGCCGGCGCATGCGACGATTCCGAGGGCACACACGATGATGATTGCAATCGGCTTCACGACCCGGACAATAGCCCAAACGGAGAATCCATGGCGACCCCCACCTCGAAGCGGCTTCGCGCCGCGCCGGTCATTCGCAACCGAGACCCGATTCTTGAGGTTCTCAAGCGCGTCTTGCCGCAGCCTAGTCTTGTGCTGGAGATCGCCTCAGGTACAGGTGAGCACGCGACCTACATCGCGCCGAAGCTCAATGGGGTCATGTGGCAGCCAACGGAGCCCGATCCACTGCGCCGCGACAGCATCGACGCCTGGGCGGCCGAGCTGGACGCCGCGGCCGTGCTGCCCGCGCTTGAGCTGGACGTGATGAGCGAGACGTGGCCTGTCCGTCGCGCCCACGCCGCCGTCTGCATCAACATGATCCACGTCGCCCCGTGGGAGGCGACCGTCGCGTTCTTCGCCGGCCTTGCTCGGACCCTGCCACAGGACGGCGTCGTCGTGACGTATGGCCCCTACAAGGTCGATGGAGAGCACACAGCACCGTCCAACGCTCGCTTCGACCGCCAGCTCAAGCTGATGAACCAGCGCTGGGGGGTGCGCGACGTTGCCGAGATCGAACGCGTCGCGTGGTCGCATGGCTTCGTCCTGAGCGAGACGGTCGACATGCCGGCCAACAACAAATGCCTGGTCTTTGTCCATGCGTCGGAGCGTGCAGCCGAGCTGCTTGCGGCCTCGCCCGCGCCTGAGCCTGAGCCTGAGGTTGGCGTCGGCGACAAAAAGCCCGTATGACCAGAGCCTGCGCTGCGGCAGCAACACGCCGCGGGACGACCAGTGGAGGCAGTCGTGGGAGCATGTCGAGTCGGTAGGCAGCGAGCGGTGTGGGGCGCTATTGCGGTCCTCGGGCTACTCTTGGCGAGCTGTGGTGAAGACGACAGTGACCGCGTGCGGCTCTTTCACGCAGAGCCTATCCCGGCCGACTGGACCCCGGCTGAGGTCGAGTCCCTCGACCACCTCGGTCCGACGGTCCTCGACAGCGGCACCAACTTCGGGGTGTACAGCGAGAACGCCACACGCATCGACCTGCTGCTCTTTGACGACCCCGACTCCGAGCGCCCAACGCGACAGTTTGAGATGGCGCGCTTTGGTGACGTCTACAATGTGTTCATCGAGGGCGTTGGCTACGGGCAGCACTACGGCTACATCGCATGGGGGCCAAACTGGACCTACGACGCTAACTGGATCCCCGGCCGCATCGATGGCTTCGTCGCCGACGTCGACAGCGCCGGCAACCGCTTCAACCCCAACAAGCTCCTCATCGACCCGTACGCGAAGGCTATCCACCGCGACCACGACTGGGGGCGCGGCAGCTTGGCAACCGGCCCGTCACGCACGGAGTCGACGTTCGCCGCGGCGTCAAAGTCGATCGTGTTCAAGAGCGACTACGAGTGGAGCGCCAACGAAGCGGTCTGGCAGGCCCGACGAGCGGACGCAACCGCTGCCGGCAACGGCTGGCATGAGCAGATCATCTACGAGGTGCATCCCAAAGGCTTCACGGCTGACCCCGCCTCGGGCGTAGAGCACCCAGGCACGTTTCGAGGCATCGGCGAGAAGGCGAGCTATCTCAAGGACCTCGGCATCACCGCTATCGAGCTTCTGCCGGTCCAGGAGAAGCCACTCGACGGCGGCTACTGGGGCTATCAGACCATCCAATACTTCATGCCCGAGACCAGCTATGCCGCCGCGAGCGACCCGCTCGACATCGTCGACGAGTTCAAGTGGATGGTCGACCAGCTGCACCAGAACGGCATCGAGGTCTATCTCGACGTCGTCTACAACCACACAGGGGAGGGCGGGCTCTGGCGCGAGAAGCTCCAGAGTGACGACTTCGACGTCGACCCACAGACCAGCGCTGACCTGCTGAACTTCGAGCCCAAGGAAGTCACCGGGCTCTACAGCTTCCGCGGTCTCGACAACCAAGCCTACTACGCACTGACCGACGACCGGCAGACCTACTGGCAGGCGACCGGCGTCGGCAATCAGACGCGCAGCAACCACAAGCCGTTCCGGCGTCTCATCCTCGATAACCTCCGCTACCTCGTCGAGGAGCTTCACGTCGACGGCTTCCGCTTTGACCTAGCCCCGGCGCTGGGCGCGAAAGATGGCGACTACCAGAAGTGGGAGGAGAGCGCCGACAACGTGCTTCAAGACATCATCGATGACCCGGTTCTCAAGGCCCACAACGTCCGGATCATCGCCGAGCCTTGGGCGGCGGGTGGAGACTACGGCTGGAAGCTCGGCGGGTTCCCTGCCTCTGCCGAAGAAGGCGGGCCCGGCTGGTACGAGTGGAACGCGCGCTTCCGCGACTGGTGGCGCTCGTTCGTCAATGAGGACAGCTTCGGGCTCAACGCTCAGGTTGGCGATGCCGACGGAGGCTTCACGCTGACCGGCAGCGACCGCTACTTCAGCTGGAACGGGCGCGCGCCCTACCACAGCGTCAACTTCGTCACGGTCCACGACGGTTTCACGCTCTACGACCTGTTTAGCTACAACGAAAAGAAGAATGCCTGCGGTCCGCTCAACCCGGTCTGCTGCAACGACGAGTTTAGCGTCTGGTGTGACCCCGACTCTGGCGAAAACCACAACCGCTCGCGCGACTGGGGACAGGACAACGAGCCGTTTAAGCGCCAGCAAATGCGCAACCTCTTCATGGCCATGCTCATCGCTCACGGCACGCCCCACCTGCTCGGTGGCGACGAGTGGATGCGTAGCCAGCTTGGAAACAACAACGCCTACTCGACCGGCTCCGACAACCCCAACAACTGGTATCAGTGGGGCACATGGCAAGCGGCCGACGAGCGCGTCCGCATGCATGACTTCGTGCGTGAGGCCATCAAGGTCCGCAAGCGCCACCTCGATAAGCTCTCTCCGCTTGAGTACGGCTCATCGGGCTTCTCCTGGAAGTCGGCGGCCAACGCGGAGCCGCCAAACTGGGGAAGCCGTCAGCTCATGATTCACTACTACGAGCCAGGTGATGCCGGCGAGCTAGCAATTCTCATCAACATGGAGCGCTTCGACGTCGAGTTCACGCTGCCAGAGGGCCGCACCTGGAAGCGGTTGGTGGACACTCAGGCGTGGTTCGACGACGCGCCATACTTCGACGAGAGCGGCGCGCCCCGGAGGGCGACCTCCAACGTCACGCTCGCCGATCCGCTCGAGGTCGGTGCGAGCTACGGGGTGAAGGGCTCAAGCGTGGTCGTGTTGGAAGCGAGCCCGCCCGAATAGGTCGGCGATACCCGGCCTAATGCTCCAACAGAGGCGTCCCGGTTACAGCCCGGTTACATCGCTCATGCCGGTGGAGCGCTCCGGGGTTACCTTCAACGAGTCGCGGCGGCTTGGTGGATCCCCTCTCTCATCATTAGGTCGCAGCACGGTCCGGGGCAGCGCAACGGGTTCGAACACGCAGCGCCGTGGCGGGAGACGTGTAGGTGCGACGCGGGTGAGGGCGAGGTCGAGTTAGTGGCGGCCTCGCTCTCCGTCTTTTTAGCGGGTGACGTGAGCTAGCCTGCAACGTCTGCCACCGTCGTAAACTGCACACCTCGTGCCACAAGCGCCTCGCGAGCAGCCTGCCAGCGCTTCGCGCCACCTTCGACGATGGCGTCCTCGACGACGAAGACTTGGTAGCCTCGGTTGAGTGCGCCGTGGGCGGTACGCTGGACGCAGTCGGTGCCCATGAGCCCGGCAAGATAGAGGGTGCCGACGTCCTTGGAGGCCAGCTCTGCGTTGAGCTCTGGTGCTGAGAACGCGTCGCCAACGCCTTTGTCGATGATGGTCTCGGGCGTCCCAAGTCGCGGATCGACGTCAATTCCCGGGGGGCTGGCCATTCCCGCGCCGCGGGCGAAGAGGCGACCGAGGAACTTGGTGGATGCCACATCAAACACGTTGCGGATCCAGACCGTTGGGCGCTCGGCCCAAGCGGTCTTGAGCTGGTTGATGGCATCGATAACGCGCGGGGCGTCGGGCTGGTTGGCTGTGTAGCAGCTCTGCATGTCGATGATGAGCAGTGCGCTCGCGTTGCGATTCTGCGCAATCGCCGGCCCCTCGGAGATCGTCGTCATGTGGCGCACACCAATGAAGGTGACAACGAACACCGCCAACACGGCGGCGCCTACCAGACTGAGGATGAGGGTCATGGCGGCTCCGGCGATGAGGCGTGAAAGTGGGCGCTGAGCGTGTCGAGCACGCGCGCCGCGGTCGCGAGGTCTGCTGGCGTGAGGGTCGTGAGGAGTGGCTCAAGGAAGCGCTGCTCACGCGCGTGGATGTCGGCGAACCTGCCGATACCGGCCTGCGTTACTGCATAGTGGTGGGAGCGGCGGTGGGCGGGATTGGCGCGCCGTTCGACCAGCTGAGCTTCAACGAGAGCGTCGACCATGCGCTGCGCGTATTGGCGCTGGACGCCGATGGACGTGGCTAGAGCGGGAACGGTGGTCGGGCCAAGGGCGTGAAGCGCTTCTAGCACGGCACGCATCCCGACCGAGACGCCCGTACCGCGGAGCGTTTCGCCAACGACCCGCTCGACCACTCGATGGAGCGGGCGGATCTGTTGGATGAGGTCGTAGAGCGTGGATGTCATGACACCTGAGGTGTCATCTTTCCTGATCGATTGTCAACGACCGTCTCAGTTCGGCCGTCAGCTGGGCGAGCTCTCGCCCGCGGGGCGCAAGCGCATAGCTGCTCACTGGCGGGTACCCGTCGGCGACCGTGCGGCTGGTCAGCGTCTCGCGGTGCAGCCCCTTGAGCGAAAGCGACAGTGCGCGGGACGTGACCGACGGTAGCCTCTTCTGAATGCCGCCAAAGCGCGTGATGCCGCAGCCGAGGCTGTCGAGAACCGGCAGCGACCACTTCTGGTACGCCAGCGCTTCGACCGACAGGCCGCGCGCGCAAGCGACGATCGCGTGGCTTGACTCACCGATCGCAAGACCGGCGTCGGTGAGGATGTACTCCGGGCGCATGGGGTGGCCGTAGCCCGGGTTTCGGGACACAAGCCCAAGCTCGACGAGAGCCTTTAGCGACCGCCGCAGCGACTCGCGTCCAATGCCAAGACGCTTTTCGAGCGTGACGCGCTTGCTGCCGCGCAGCTCGAAGAGCTGCGCCACGATAGGAAGGCTCCACCGGTGATGAACCAGTGCCAGCAGCCCACTCGCGTCACTTCGGATCGCACTCAACCGTCATCACCTCCGATGGCTTGATCTAAATCTATATCAGGTATAAAAATAGCGCAATGCACGGACACGAACACCACAAAGGAGTCCCACGTGGCGAATCCCATCCCCTTTGACGGCGGCCTCAACTGCGCGCTCAGCGTCGTGGACCTCAAGAAGTCCATCGCTTGGTACACCGACCTGCTGGGCTTTGAGCTCCTCTACCACCTCGAAGAGATGGGCTGGTGTGAGCTCGCAACGCCCGTGACCGGCGTGACGCTTGGGCTCTCGCAGGTCGAGGCTGTCGAAGGCAAAGGTGGCGCAACCCTGACGTTCGGCGTCAGCGACATCGAGGCCGCACGCGCGACCCTCGAAGCCGCCGACGTCCGCTTCGACGGCGACACGGCTGTGATCCCGGACATGGTGAAGTACGCGACGTTCTTCGACCCAGATGGCAACACGCTCATGTTTTACCAGGACATCTCGCCACCGCAGTGAGCGTCGACGCGATCGTCGTTAGACCTGCCAGTGAGACCGCGGGTCAGCGTGGCGGCTTCGCGCACGCGTCGAAGCGGTCGCCCGTCGCGTCGACTCGCCAACAGTGGCGAATGAATGCGATAGGAAACCGTCCTTGCGGCTCCCGATTCGACCCAACAGGCGGCAGCGGGAATCGCTCTGGCGCGAGTCGGACCGCAAGGTCGACCAAGGCCGTGGCACCGTCGCCGGTCGCCTCGTTCTGATGGAGAGCCTGCATCCCCCGGAGCAGTGCTGCCTCCACTGGGGTGTTCGCTATCGGCATCTCAAGCAACTCGGTGAGCTCCAGAGAGCACTCGATGTGTCCCGCTATCGCCAAGAGTGACGCCTCAAGGCTGCCCATATCCAAGACGTTCTCATACGCTCTGCGGCAGCTGGCAACGGCACTCTGCAGACGGTTGAATGCTGGCTTGTTCTGGTCGAGCGAACCGATTGTCAACCGCGCACGCTGCTTGCGGACGTCGGCGAGTTCAAGGCCTGCGAGCAAGAGCTGAGCTGCTGCCGCCGCGCGCGCGAGCCTCAGCTGGTCGAACGACCTTGAGCCTCGCCACCCCAGACCGAACGGCGAGTCACCACGGGCGGAGGGCCCAGATGCGGCGTGCGTCTCTACGATCCGCCCAAGCGTCGTTCGGGCGCGCGTGACCCAGCCTGCTTCAAGCTGCGCCCGACCGTTGCCGAGCTGCGCTTCAGCCCAGAGACCTTCGTCGCCCTTGCGCACCATCTGCACGACGCTAGCAAACGCGCGTGCTCGTGCAGCCGCCCCTCGCGCACCCTCAGGACCCGCGAGCTCCGCCGCTTTGAGCGCCACCTCGACCACATCGTCGGCCTGCGGATAAGAGGTCACATAGGCACGCAGCTGCTCACGCGCGGCTGCTCGGTCGCCCACCACCCAGTACAGCAGCCCAGCGTTCACCATGCTCCGCGGCACCACATCCGATGGTGTGACGTTCACATCGGCAGAACGCAAGAGCGTCCTCAGTGACGCCAGCAGCTCTGCCGCCTCTCTGAGGTCGCCGCGTCGCTCCAGCAGGCGCGCCAGCACATCCGTGGCTCGAACGCGAAACGCGTGGTCGGGATACCGCTCAATGAACGCGCGGTAGGCGAGCTCGGCTCGCCGAGCATCTCCTCGCATCTCGTGGAAAACCGCGACGTTGAACTGGGCGGTCGCACGAACATCGTCGCGCGCATGCGGATCGTCAGCCACAGCGCTGAAGTCCCGCGCCGCGTCCGCGAACCGCTTGTCCACCAAGGCGTCTTGGGCCCGCTTGAACCGAGCCGCAGCGAGCGTCTCAGGTGATGCAGCTTGAGGCGCCGCCGGCCACGCGACGAGCAGCGTGAAAAGCATCACGAGTGTCGAGCGGTGCTTCATACCAACGAGACACGCGCCAACGGCCAACGAGGGCACCAACCAGGTTGATCGCTTCCCGATTGCAGGGACTTGCGTCGGCCACCGAGGGGCGACGGGGGAGCTTGTCGCCGACAAGTGACACGGCGGGTGACGTAAGTCCTCAGCAAAACCGGTGCAAGTGACCTGGTCGGTGCTCTAGCTCTAGCCTCGACTTTAGCCATTTTGAACGTGCCGCCGCTGACGTCGTCCGTGCACAGCTGGGTGAGGCAAACACGTTGCGGCCTTCTAAGTCCGCGCCGGCCTCACCCACCTCCACACCGCCGACTGGATAACGTTCGCAAACCTCACGTTGTCCACGAGCGGCTTGGACAACGTTCGCAAGACTCACGTTGCCCACACGAGCCACGACGACTGCTGGGGGTCACCTGATGATTCCCGGGGATCATCGTTGCAGCCGCCGCCACGGCTTGTGGGGATGTGGGAGCCGTGTCGGACTCCGTCCGTACAGCGCATCCCCCCGCGGTACCGGCATCGGACGAGCAATCCATTCTCGTCGACCCGTTCATGACCCACGCCTCGGCCAAAAAGAGAGTGCACCTGGAGACAGCGAAGCCTCCGATTCTCAAAATGGCTAAAGTCGGGGCCAGCAGCGTTGCCGGGAAACGAGGAGTCTGGGACGCGCGTGAGGTGTGCCGCTGGGGTGACGACCGAAGGGAAAACCCAGCGCGGGTTGCAGGGACCCAGTCCCTGACGGGCCTGAGATCGACAGGAGCTGCGCCCCTGGACCCGCGTTGAGCACAACGCTGCTAGGGCCGCTTCACAGGGCGGCGTAGCACGCAGCCGCAGATGGGCGTACGATGGTCGCCATGAGCCTAACGTGTCCAAAGTGTCGGTCGAGCATGGCGTCGATCACCGTTGACCATACCGAGCTGGATCGGTGCCGGGGCTGTGGCGCTCTTTGGCTCGACTCGACCGTGCTCGAGCGGCTCCTCGATCGTCCCGACGCCGCGCAGCTCGACACTGGAGACCCCGCCGTCGGCAAAGAGTGGAACGCGGTCGACCGCGTCAGCTGTCCGCGCCACGACGTTCCGATGCAGCGACTCGTCGACCACGAGCAGCCACATGTCTGGTTTGAGCAGTGTCCAAGCTGCCACGGCGTTCTGTTAGATGCGGGCGAGCTCACCGATCTCGCAGAGCTCACGCTCGCCGACCGCTTCCGGTCACTCTTCGCAGGCCGACGGTCGTGACCGACGATACCGAGCCCAGGCCGCACTCCGCTCACGAGCGGCAGGTCATCGCGTCTGTCCGTGCTGCGCTCGAGGACCGACTCCTCGAGCTCCACGACGGCGCGCCCAATGGACCGGCCTTATGGAAACGGCTGACCCGCGACGTCGGGATCACGCTCGACCGCTTCGTGACGAGCCGGCAGCTGCGCCGCTACCGCGCCCTGTGTGACGCATCCAACAACGACGCGAGCGCCCGGGCGGCCGTCATCGACGTCTGGATCTGGCTGCCCAAGCGGGTGGAGGTCGTGGCGATCCGACTCGCTGGCGCCGACAACTGAAGCGCTCGAGCCGCTCAGCCACCCAGAGAGGCAGCGATCGCGAAAAGCTCGTCTTCGCCACCCGGCCGCCCCATCAGCATCACACTCAGCGGCCGCCCGCAGGGAGCTTGCCCGGCCGGCACCGCCAGCGCGGGAAGCCCGGTGCAGTTCGCTATTGGCGTGAACGCTCCGACCGCGAGCTGAAGCGACAGCTCCGGCCATCCCTCCATCGCACGGCGCGTTCTGGCGGGCGCAGGAACGGCACTCGTTGGCATCGCGATGACGTCGCAGTGCCGCAGCGCCTCCAGCGCCTCCGACCGCATCGACGCGCGCCGCGCCTGGACCTGCTCGTAGGTCGCAGGTCGAATGGCCCGTCCAAACGCCTGAGCTAGCGCAACCTCAGGAGTCGGCGCGACCGCGACCGCCCCCTTCGCATTCGCCAGCTCGTAGGCACCGGTGATGCCAGCGATCGTTGTCGCAAACCTCGCTTGCGGCAGGCTGACCGGCACGCGGGTCGCCCGCAGGGAGTCGAGGGCGAGGTGCAGCGCGACACGCTGTGGCCCGAAGACCGGCACGTCGCGCAGCTCGTTGATGAGCCCAACCTGGACGCCGATCCGAGGGGTGAGCTTTCGCGGCCGCTGTCCGGAGAGAACCTGCCACAAACGCGCGCAATCCCCGACGGTTCGAGCCATGGGGCCCACCGTGTCCAGTGATGCCGCCACCGTGTTGTAGCCCACTTGTGACAGCGCGCCGTGGGTCGGTTTGAGCCCCACCAAGCCCGTGAACGCAGCAGGTAGCCGAACGCTCCCAAGCGCGTCGCTGCCAAGTCCCGCGCGGGCGCCGCGTGACGCAACGGCCACGGCGACTCCGGTGCTCGAGCCACCGGGCAGATACCCGCGCGCTGCAGGGTTATCGAGTGTGCCTTGGTGTGCGTTGGCTCCCAAGCCGCTGACGCCGAGCTCGGTCATGGTCGTCACGCCAACGATGTGCGCACCGGCGGCCCGGCAGGTGGCGACGACCTCGGCGTCGTCCGCTGCGGCACGGACAGCCACCGTGCAGGTGCCGTCACTGCGCGGCGCACCCCGCACGGCGATCGAGTCTTTGACCGCTAGCGTCCAGCCTGCAAGCGGCCCGCTCACGGGTCCTTCGACCTCCGTGCTGCGCCACGTGAACGGGTCGAGTCGGCTCGCAGCGGGTGTGCGGCGATCACGACGAGCGGCCAAGCGGTCAGCGTCGACGCTGTGACGCGGCAACATGTCGGCAGCCAGCATGCGAGTGAGCACTCGGTCCCAGAGCTTGCGGCTCGCTCGCGCCCCCATCAAACGAGCTGCGACGCTCGTCGGGTTGAGCTTCACGAGGCGGCCACCAAGCTGCGAAGCGTGTCCCCGTAGCGCGCAATCCGTGCCGGACCGAGCCACGGGATGTCTTCGAGTGCCTGGTCTGGTGACGCCGCAAGCTGCTCGATCGCCCGGGTCGGAAGCACAGCTTGGATCGAGACCCCACGCTGCTCCGCCTCCCCGCGGCGCCAGTTCTTGAGCACGTCCTCCCGGTCACGCACGTCGGGCAGCTTCTTCGGCCGGATCGGCCGCTCCGGAACCTCCGGCGGGTTCGCGCGTGCCTCGACGATCGCAGCGAGGATGCGGTCGCCGTAACGCGCCGCAGGCTTGCCGCGCAGACCACAGCGAGCCAGCTGGTCCGCTTCTGTCGGTGCCTGGCGTGCCAAGTTGACGATGACGGGGTTGGCGATCATCCGTGCGGGCGGCTGATCCGCCTTCGCTGCCAGCTCATCGCGGAGCCGGTGAAGCGCTGTGGCAACGGCGAGCTGGCCCTTCCCGAGCGAGGAGATCCCCTTCAAACGCCACACGCGGCCCGGATCGTAGCCCGGCTGGTGAGCCGGCGCAGCGCTGACGATCTCGCAGGCGACGCGCACCTCGTCGGTCAGGTCTGCGTCGGCCACGACGGCTTGAAGTGCGGTCACAACCGTTGGGAGGTACACCACATCGTCGAGCGCGTAGCGGATGGCCTTGTCGTCGATGGGGCGCTTGCCCCAGTTGTAGTGGGTGTGGCCTTTCGGCAGCGACACGTCACAGAACGCTTCGACCAGGCGGGCGTAGCCGGTGCGCTCTAGGCCGACGAGCGACGCGGCCTGCTGCGTGTCGAAGAGCCCACCAAACTGCAGACCGTAGTCCCGCTTGAGGCAGGCCACGTCGTACTCACCACCGTGGAGGTAGAGCGGCTGCTCGGGATTGGCGATGGCCGCAGCCAGCGGCGCGAGACCGTCGGTGCCCGCGTCGAGCAGGAACGGGTCGATCAGGTAGAGCGTGCCGGCCAGGCTGAGCTGGATGAGACAGACCCGCTCGCGGTAGACGAACATCGAGTTCGACTCCGTGTCGAGCGCGATCCACTCGGCCGCAGCCGCGGCGGGCTCAAGCTCGGCAAGCTCTGCGGAGGAACGAATCCACTGGTAAGACGGGTGCGACACCGCGCCGGTATACCGGACCGAGTCCACAACGACACGCCGAAACTCGCTCTTTGCGACGCAAAGGGGCTGCGGCGCGGGCTGGACCACTCGTGGCGCGAGGCGCTCCGCGCGAGGTGAAGGAGCAAGGTCCAAGCCGATCGCGACAGACGACCGAAGTGAAACCTCAGCGCGGGTTCCAGGGACCCAGTCGCTGAGTGATCTCGAGATCAACAGGAGCTGCGCCCCTGGAACCCGCGTTGGAAGCATCGCAAAGTCATGAGATTCGCATTTCCCGGCAACGTTTCTGGGGCTAGGGCTAGGGCAGGTCCGAGAGCAACCCATGGTAGCAGTCGCCTTCGCCACAAACGTTCGTTGCGCAGACGCGGAAGTCGTCAATGGCGTTCACCGGCGCGGAGTCACATGCCGCGCGGCACTCAACCATGTCGTCGCTCCGAAGGCAGCCGTCAGTGGCGAGGTCGTCGCAAGCCTGCTGGCAGTGGCGCTTCGCGGAGAGGCCGCCGGTCGCGTCGAAGATGCGGAAGCAGGACTCGTCCTCGCACATCCCGGACTCAGTGCAGGCGATGAAGTGGTCCACGACCACGGGCTGGTGCTGACTGCAGCTCTGCTCGCAGGTACCGACGTCGGCGCCAATGATGCACCCGTGTCGCTCGAGCTGACGGCACTCGAGCTCGCATCGCAGGATATCGGAGGTCCGCGGTGCCTCGATGATGATGGTGTCGAGACAGCTCAGCTCGTCGCAGCTGGCCTGCTCGACACAGCTCGCAAACGCACGCGCCTCCACGTTGGTTCGCGCGCTACAGCCTTGGTGGCACTCGGCGAGCTCGAACGAGCGCGACGGGGCCGTTGCTGCAACGCAATCGCATGCGGCTTCGCAAAGCTCCACGGGCGACAGCTCGACAGCCTCGACCGGCCCAGGCTGTTGCTCGAGGTTGTCGTGCTCGCAACCGGCGAACACCAGACCCGAGAACGCGAGCACGACTGCGGCCGCTACGAGCGGCGAGCGCGCCACAGAGCCATGCGTGACCTCTGAGGGATGCCTATCGGAGCGCGGGGACATCGATGTCGTTGCTTGAGTCAGCACGTTCTAGCCTCGTGAGCTGTGCGCCATCACACAATGTGAGCACCCGGACATGTTCTTTGGAGAGAGCCAAGAGTAGTGCCCGTTGCGGTTGCACAAAGTGAATCGCGCGACTGCGAACAAAACTTGAACCCTCGGTGAAACCCGCGGTCACTTTGCTCGAACGTGCCGGGCCTAAGAATTTTCGCGTCGTTGCTTCTCTGGAGGCCGCCGAGCGACGCAACCGACGCAAGCGCGTGCTGCTGGGAACTAGCAGGCTGCTGAAATTCGGACCGAGTGGCGGTGTCGATTTCGAATTGCGCTCAACGCGGGTCCAGGGACGCAGTTCCTGTCGAAGTCGCCGATTTCTAAGGAAGAAGCATATCGGAAAGGAACTGCGTCCCTTGACCCGCTTCGATGAAGAACGTTCGCTCGAAGCGGGTCTCAGGGGCGCTAGCTCCTGGGATATCGACCACGACGGGAGAATTTCAGCAGCCTGCTAGAGCCGACACGCGGCAAGGCCGTTGCCAAGGTCTCCGGCCTCGGGTAAGCCTGCCGCGCCTTAGACGACACAAGGAGGTCTCCCATGGCCAAGCTCACCGGAGCACTCGCGAAGTTCGCCAAAGCGGCACCCACTATCGACGCCGCCAAGGCGCTCGACGGAACGGACGCCTCCGACCTCATCGGTCTCGTCGCGGCGCTTTCCGACAAGCAGCAGCTTGCGCACCTTGAAGCGCTGGGGGACGCCGGTCTTGGCAAGGCCGTGAAGAAGGCCGCCCGCAAGGCCGCCTACAAGCTGAAGTCGGCGGGTGTCAGCGTCGAGTGGGTCGCGCCCAAAGCGATGGACATGAGCGTCGACATCGACTTCGACCGCGTGTCGATGATCGGCGGGCCAGGAATCGACGGTCATGAGTGGATTGCGGTCGCCTCGCTGCCGGGAGCAGACGGCGGTGAGATCGACCTGAAGGATCCCTCAGGTAAGGTCCGCATCGAGCCGGCCGAAGAGCTCGCTCCGAGCCGGCTGCGAAACTTCGTCGCCGAGCTGCGTCAGGGCGGTGGTCAGCCGCGCCCCATCATCGCGGACGCTGCCCTCGCGGTGCGCATGATCGACCGGGTGAAGGAGCGCCTCGAACAAGGTGAGGAAGGGCTCCCCAAGGCCTTCGGCCACTTTGACCGGTGGCGCGACTTTGTCGTTGGCCAAGGGGTGGATCCGCTGACGTGGTCTGCCCGCGACAAGGTCAAGCCGGCAACCAAGAAAGCCGCAACGTCGGCGCTTGCCGCAATCCTCGACAACCCCCAGGCGGGATTTCTCGCGCCGCCGATGGACGCGCTTGCAACGATCGAAGACGAGTTCGGTGCGTTACTCCACAGCGACGAGACCATCACGAGGGCAGCCTTTGAGAAGGCGCTGGTCGCCCTCGCTGACCGCGGTGCCGACGCGTGGTTTAAGACCGAGGGCGTGCCCGCAACCCTGACCTCGCGTCTTGAGGGAACGGCCGACGTTCTCTTCTTTCAGGGCAAAGACGACCTGGCAGCGGCACTGCTTAAGTGGGCCGACATCGTCGCCGCTCACGATGGCGACGGGAGCGACCTTGAGCTGCTCAAGAAGGGCTTCCGCGGAGCGCTCGACCTCGAAGGTGCCTGGACGCATCGCGACGCTCACATGCGTGGCGAAGCGCACCACTAGCCCCAAAACAAGCGCTCTTTCCGGCTGCGCCTTCCGCGATGCACTCGCCAGCAGCGTCGGTCCGCTCGCTCCGCTCACCCGAACTCGACGATGCTCGCAGGGCCTTCATTCGGCCGACGCCGCTGGCAAGCACCGG
>CALHXW010000418.1 GCA_938040325.1 uncultured bacterium
GCCAACGGACCGTCAATGGCGTTGTCGTGCAGCAGCGGCAGGTTGCGCATGCCGCGCGAGGCTGCGAGGGTGCGCTCGCACCAAGGAGCGACGATGCGAGCACTTCTTTTGGCAGCTCTCGGGTTGACTGCGATCGCGCTAACAGCAGGCTGCGCGGACGAAGAGGGCTGCGACAACTGCCTTGCCGACCAGGTCTGCGTCGTGCACTTCGAGCGAGACAGTAGCGTCGAGCGATGTGAGCCAGCGCCGGCCTCGTGCGAGCAGGTCCTGGACTTTGCGTGCATCAACACGGCCTGCACGAGTGCTGGCAACGCTCTATGCGACCCCGGCTACCAGGGGGTGGGCTGCAGCGACGCACTCGGCTGGGTCCAGTTCAACTGCAGCCAGTGATCGATCGCGGATGCGGCGCGCAAGCCGTGGACGCGGTGATCCGCGGGTGAGGCGTTGTGCAGCCTGGCGACATGGCCGTCAGCGCTGCCAAAATCGGACGACCGTCAAAAAAACGGTGGACTGCCTGCCCTCCCTGGTGGCAGTGGGGTTCCAGATAGCAACCGCACACGGCGGACGGCGTACCGCCGAGCTACAAACACTTTGGAGAATCCAATGCGCGCGATGATGACTTTGAAGCTGGCAGCCCTGATGGCTTTTGCGACCCTGTTCATGGCCTGTGGCGGCTCAAGCCCCATCGCGGCTGTGACCGAGCACGCCGGCAAGCTTGTTGAGCTGGTCGAGTCCAACAAGGAAGACCCGAAGAAGGCCGAAGAGGTCGTCGACAAGTACCTTGAGGACAACAAAGACGCCCTCGCCAAGCTCAAGACCGAGATGAAGAAGGTCGAGGAAGAGATGAAGGCCGACCCGAGCAAGCTCGCTGACTACGCCGAAGAGGCTGGCGAGATGATGAAGCTCCAGGGCAAGATCAAGGCGCTGCGTGAGAACGCCGCTCTCAAGCCTGTCCTCGCCAAGATCCGTGGTGTCTTGCGCTAACGCGCTTGCCTCGCTGCGCCTAGGCGCGACGCTGGCGAGACCACGGGCGGAGACGCTCAAGAGAGGCCGGTAGCACATGCTGCCGGCCTTTTTCTGTGGGCAAGACGCGCGTGCCGAGATCTCCTATACTCCGCGGCGATCACGCGCGGAGGAGTTCGGAGCAATGGCGACAAAGAAGGAACTGGAGAGCCTCGAGGGGCTGCTGAGGAAGCTGCCCGAGGAAGACCAAGCGGAGGCGTTTCGTATTCTGTACGGCAACCTCCCTGACGAGCTTGAGATCCCCGCTGCGGCGTCTGCGCTAGCGGCCGAACATGACTTCGACGTGGCGGGCTATCGCTTCGAGTCAGCGCCAGAGCAGCGGCGACCCGCGCGGGTGGTGCGGGTCGGCGTCATCCAGACGCAGATCGTTGAGCCGACCGATGCGCCCGTCGAGACGCAGTTCCAAGCGCTCGTCGACCGAACCGAACAGCTGATCCACGCTGCCGGTGCGATGGGCACCAACGTCCTTGGGCTCCAAGAAGCCTGGACGATGCCCTTTGCGTTCTGCACCCGCGAGAAGCACCCGTGGCTTGAGTTTGCTGAGCCCGTTGACGGGCCGTCGACCCAGGCGCTGGCAAAGCTCGCGCGCCGCTACAACATGGTCATCGTCTCGCCGATTCTTGAGCGCGACGAGGCCCACGGTGGCACGATCCACAACACGGCCGTGGTCATCGGAAACCGCGGCAACATCATCGGCTACCACCGCAAGAACCACATCCCGCGTGTCGGCGACTTCAACGAGTCGACGTACTACATGGAAGGCAACACTGGGCACCCTGTCTACGCG
The DNA here is from genome assembly GCA_938040325.1 of uncultured bacterium. Taxonomy (GTDB): domain Bacteria; phylum Myxococcota_A; class UBA9042; order PHBI01; family PHBI01; genus CALHXW01. Next base: position 1,811 of record CALHXW010000418.1, read on the forward strand.
ACCCAGTTCGGGCGCGTTGGCATCAACATCTGCTACGGGCGGCACCATCCGCTGAACTGGCTGATGTTCGGCATCAACGGTGCCGAGATCGTCTTCAACCCCTCAGCGACGGTCGGTGCGCTGTCAGAGCCCTTGTGGCCGATCGAGGCGCGGTGCGCGTCCATCGCCAACAACTACTTCACCGCTGCCATCAACCGCATCGGGACCGAGCGCTTCCCCAACGCGTTCACCTCGGGCGACGGCAAGGCTGCCCACAACGAGTTCGGCCACTTCTACGGGTCGAGTTACGTCACAGCGCCCGATGGGTCACGGACCCCGGGTCTGTCGCGCACCCGCGACGGTCTCTTGGTGAGTGAGATCGACCTCAACCACTGCCGCCAGGTCCGCGACAAGTGGGGGTTCCAGATGACGCAGCGGCTGCAGGAGTACGCTCAAGCGCTGGCGAATGCAGCACGTCCCAACTTCCGGCCTCAGGTCATCGGCGACACGGGCCTCGACTGGCGCGCACCGCAGGCCATCGCGACGCGTGAGGCGACGCACCGCTTGGGGGCTCCGATGACGGCAGTGGAGTACGCAGGGCTGGCTGAGACGAACGAGCGGGGCTGACGCAGCGATGGCGAAGCGACGGGGTGGCTCCAAGAGTCAGGAGCTGACGCCGCTAACGCCTGGCGGCGTGGCTGCGGTGGAGCAGCTGGCGACGCGCTGGCTAAAGGCACGGCCGAGCGGGGGAGGGCTCGCGGCCGCGCTCACGGCTGTCGCTGTACCCCCTGGACTCGCGGAGACGGTAACGAAGGATCCCCGCGTCCGCTCGCAGACGCTCGACGATGCGAGCTGGTGGCTTGCCGCACCGACCGCCAGTGGCGTCGGCCTTGAGATCTTTCTTCTCAACGCCGACGAGCTTGCCTTGGGACCCCGTGGAGACCGGCAGCTTCAGCCAGCACGCTTCGCGCTGAGCTGGGTGGACGGCAGCGATCCCGCCTCCCAGGCCGTGACCCGGGAGGAGGTCTTTGCCTCCCTAGTCCACGAGCAGGGGCAGTGGCGCGTCCGGTCGCTGTGGTCAAAGGCTGAGCGCCGCGAGGTCGAGGCCCAGCGCAAGACGCTGCGGGGGTTGCTCGAGACGTTGCCGCAAGCCTGACCCGCGTCGCGCAGCGCGAGGTTTACCTGCCAGCCACTCAGCGCTCCTGTCTATTGACAGCGAAAGAGATCCTTTCTCGCTGTCGCTCGTCTGCACGGACGGGCTTGGACACGCGAGGAGGGCGGTATGTGGTTGATCACAATGGCACTGGCAGGTTGGACGGTCATGACGCCGCAGCTCGAGGCTGTGGTGCCTCTTGAGCTGGTGAGCGCACAGACGTTGCTCACGACCGATGCCACGTACAGCGGAACGGTCTCAGTGACCAACGGCGGCGGATGCTCGCGGGGAAGCTACCGGCACACGACCGACGACACGATCGCGCTGGACGTCGAGGCTGGTGGCGCCGCCACTCTCACCCTCAAGAGCACGATGAGCACGCGGAGCTATAGCCGGGTGCGCAGGGGCTCCGCTGGGCGAAGCCGAAGCGCGACCCGCGCTCAGTCCCAAGAGAGCGTCCGCACCTGGACCGGTCGGATCGACCCCGTGGCGAGCCGCGCTGGAAGCCTAGTCATCAAGCTGGGCAGCAAGAGCGAGCGCGCCGGTCAGCTCACCAATGGTCCTCGTCCCAATGTTGGTGAGACAGTCGACGTCTCTGACGTGGACATCACGCTCCGCTGCGGCCTGGATGCTGTCGCGCTGGCGCCCGCGCCGACAGAGGGCCCGAAGCTCGCCCAGGTCCTTCGCTGCACCACCGGCGACACGGACCGGCAGGTCTTCGGTCTCGCTGCTGACGGTCCCATCCTGCTTCGTACGGGCGCCCCGCTGGTGCGCGAGACACGTTCGGGTCGAATGATCGCAGGCCGTGGGTCGGTCACTCGTATCGGAGGGCTGAAGTAATGCTCGGCACGACCATTGCGCTGCTCTTCGTTGGCTCGACGGTGCTCGCGCCTCAGATCGAGCAGACCCTCCCGATGGAAGGCGTGTCGGCGTCCGCGCTCTCTTCAACAGCTCAGGTGTTCTCTGCCGAGACCCTGGAAAACGCCGAGGGTGGATGCTCTCGTGGCTGGTTCTCCGACCAAACGACCCAGCGCGCTCGGCTTACGATCACGCGTGGTGGTGAGGCCGTCCTCAAGCTCTCGACATCGCAGACCTCCAACGGCCGATCCTTCGTGCCGGCCTCCGACGGCCGGCCCTCGACGACGGTGACCAGTCAACATGCCATGGTCCGAGAGGTCAGCTGGAAGGGGCACGTTGTTCGCGGCGATGCGGGGCCCGGAAAGGTCGTGATCGCGCTCACGACGCAACACGAGCGCGTGAGCCGGGTTCGAGGGCCACGAGCGGTCCTCCCCGAAGAAGCCGAGACAACCGCCGTCACCATCGAGCTCAGCTGTCACCTCGACGCGGTCGCTCTTGAGCCAGCGCCCGCGAAAGGGCCGAAGCTCGCACAAGTCTTGAGCTGCGACGTCGCCAACACTCAGCGCTATACGCTCGGGTTTGGCCTCAGAGGACCGCTCCTGTTGCGCACGGGCGAGCCGCTGGTCCGCCACGAAAACACCGGCTACCGACGCAGCGACGACAACGTCGTTCGGATCGGCCACGGCTCATGATCGGTGGGCTCCTTGCGGTGACCGTGGCGACGTTGCTCGCAGGTCCGCTCATCGCCGATGGCCAGCACGAGGCGACTGTCACCTGGACGAAGGTCTCCGCGACGGCTGGCTGCTGGTTCTTTGTTGGGCCCGAGGACATCGGGCGTGACCAGCGGCTCGGCGTCGACGCCTGCGTGTCGCGGCGGGGCGATGATCTGACGATCAGCGTCTCGGGCGTGCCGTTTCGCGGCAAGCTCATGTCGTCACCCGTTGCGCTCTCGCGCCGCTCGACCCACGAGCACGGCGGAAGCTGGACGGTTGAACAGCACCTCTCGTTGGTTCCAGCGAGATCCGGCGCAGCGACGTTGAGCGGGACGTACCGCTACACCGAGTGCGAACCGAACGAACGCACGTGCACCGGGACATGTCAGATCCGTGCGGACATCACGATCGCGCTCAGCAAGCGTTCTTGCGGGCCAGCTGTGGCCGACGCCGGCCGCGATCGTGCTAGCGCGGCGGTCATTGTCGAGCGATAAAGGCGTCATGACTGCTCGATTCTCTCAGTGGGTCGCGCTCGCTGTCGCTCCCTCGAAGCTGGCCGAGCTAGCGAGTGACTCCCACGTCGCGATTGTCCAGGTGAAGGTCCTCGGTCGGCTGCTCGACTACCCCACCGGCAAGAGCGCCATGGTTTGGTACGGCCGAGACGCAGGCTTTGATCCTCGGAGCCTGCAAGCGTGGTCGCCCTCAGACACGCTGGTGGCGAGGTGGCTGGTAGTCGACGACGCGGACGCAGCTTTGAGCCCGCTGCTCGCGCGCTTCATTGCGCGCTTCGGACGCGCACCCATCCTCAACACGTGATAGCCTCTGGCGCGATTAAGGAGGCTTCAATGGTACGCCAAACGCTGTTGAGCCTGATGGCTCTGATGTTGCTCCCGACCTCTGGGGTCGCGCACGCCGTCTTTGTGGTGGGCGATCCTGGCGAACGGATCGAGCTTCGAGCTCAGCGTGCGTTCATCGTGATCGACGAGCCGACCGTCACGCTGCACCTCCAGGCTGCTGTCCGCGGTGAGGCGACGTCGATGCTGTGGCTGATCCCGGTGGACGGGGAAGCGACGTTCGATGTGGGTGAGCGCGAACTCCTAGACGCTGTCGCGAAGGTCTCCGAGCCGTCGGTCACCGTGCGCCAGGGTTCCTCGGAGGCGACAGGCTGTGATGACTCGCCGAGCCCCATCGAGGAGACCGTCAGCCCTGAGGCTGCGTTCGCAGGTGGCAGCGAGGGCACGTTTGAGGGCGAGCTCCTCGGGGCATCCAGCACGCTGGCAATGACCCAGTGGATCGAGGCCCAGGGGTTCACTCCGCCTGCCGGCTTTGCCGAAGCGTCCGCGGCCTATGACGGCAGCGGCATGCGCTTCATCGGTGTCCGCGTCGAGCTCGATGAAGCCCCCACCTCCACGACGGCGCTGCGGCCGGTCCGGCTCACGTTGAACGCGCCCGCCGATCGCTCGCTGCGCTTCGGCGCCGGCCTGGCCATGCTGTCGGCGTCCGCTTCTGTGCCCACCCAGCTCTACACCCTGGCCGATCAGCGGTTTGGCGTGCGAAATCGCGCGTCGCTTACGTTAGACGCGATGGGCGTGGAGCTTGCTGACCGGTTGCAGAGCGATGAGCTCTTTCGCTACGACGCGGCCTACGAGGCGCTCAATACCACATCGAGCGTCGCGCTCATCGAGTCTGCGGGTCCCGTGCTAGGCGACCTAGCGGCCGAAGAGCTGCGCGAGTCCTACAGCGAGACCGCGTTTTATCTCACGCGCATCCGAACCCGCGTGACGCGCGACAGCCCAAGCGACCTGGTGATCGGCTTTGACAACGAGGCACCGGAGGTACCGAGGGCGCTCATTGTCGACGGCGACGGGGCACCGCTGCTGGCGATTGTCATCGTGGCGCTCGCTTGCGTCAGGCGCCGTCGTGCACCACACGCACCGACGTTAGAATCCAAGAACACGAGGGGACGCTAGTGTTGCAGGCATGGTCACAAACTCTCGGTCTGTTCATCGGACTGGTGCTGGTGTTGAGCCCGATCGCAAGCCTGGCGGCTGACCCCGTCGGGGCGGATGAGCTTGCTGAGCGTGAGCTACGGTTCTCTGTTGGCTTGATGGCCGGTGGTGGCGGGAGCATGTGGCTGTCTCCGAGCAACACCGAGCTGGTGTCGCTCGCCAACGGACAGACATTTTCGCTGCCTGTGTTCAGCGAGCTGAGAGGCGGCTACACGGCGTCATTCGGTGGCTACGTCCAGCTGATTGTCTTTGAGCACTTGGGCTTTCAGATCGGCGCGCACTGGGTGCAGCACACGTTGCTTGAGGACATCGACTGGAACTTCACCGAGACCATCACGACGGACTTCGAGACGACGCTGCGAACGCAGACGGCGGTCAGCGAGCAGGAGCTGTCGTTCAGCGCGTTTCACCTGCCGATCTTGGTCAAAGCCGTGATCCCGAACGGAAGCACACGCTTTTCGATCGGCATCGGGCCCGAGTTCGCCTTTGGGCTTAGCTCAAGCGCTGACTTCGAGATCACGGAGGCGACGGAAAACGGCGAGCCTCAGACCGGTGAGCTGCGCTTGCCGGGGCCGCGTGCAGCGCTGACCCAGCTGACGGCCAAGACCCTCGACAGTGTCTACCTGAACCTCGTGTTCGGCATGGAGGTGTTTGTCGGCGACTTCCGGATCCCGATCGACCTCGGGTTTAGCTACAACATGAGCCAAGGTAGCACCTACCGCAGCCGTGCCGAGCTCGATCGCGAGCCTGCGCCGGGAACGCTGCTCTCAACCTCCAACCACCCGACGTCGATTCGTCTGAACGGACGCGACACGCTCGTAGGGCAGCTTCGCGTCGGGATCGCCTACGAGTTCCAATAGCCTTAGCTTTTGGTTAGTCGGACGCGTCTCGCAAATGCGATCATTGGCCTAAAGGTGCGGACGGGCCCGACCGATGGATCGCGAAGACGGGGGTAAATGAACGTCACCGACATTGCACCAGACGGCGAACGCATTGAGGCACTCTTAGAGAGCGTCTTTGCGATGTCTGCCTACGACTTCGGTCAGCCAGTGCCGATCACCGATGCAGGTGACGCTCTCGACGAGATCGCGTCAGCCGTCGAGGTCCTTCGCCACCAGATGGCGACGACGACCGTACCCGCGCATCAGCTCCGGTCGTTGCTCGATGCGATGCCGCAGATCATCTTCGTGACCGACCGCTTCGGGACGGTCGAGCGGGCGAACCGGGCCGCGGTGACTCTCTTTGCCGAGCACCTCGTTGGGCGCTCGATCCAGAGCTTGATCGGGACCCACCCCAACGTTGGTCTTTACCCGTCGGACCCTTGGGGCAGCCCGATCCAGTTCAAGTGGATGACGCGCGATGCGGCCGGAAACCTCGTGCGGCACGTGACCTTCACGGTGACGCAGGTGCGAACGCGCTTCGACGACCTGAGCGGCTACCTCACGATCGGGGTCGACACGACCGCTCAAACAAAGGTCGAAGAGGAGCTCCGGCGCGCGACAAAGATCGCCGAGTCACACGCCGACGCCCGTGCCTCGTTTCTCGCGGCCACGAGCCACGAGCTCCGCACACCGCTCAACGCCATTGTTGCCGGTGTTGAGCTCCTCGCGAGTGAGTCACCCAACAAAGAATCCAACGAGCTCATCCAGCTGATCCTCGACTCGTCGAACCACCTCCGCAGCCTCATGAGCACGGTGCTCGACCTCTCGCGGATCGATGCAGGCGAGCTCGTGCTCACCCCGCATCCGACGAACCCGACCGAGCTGGTTCAGTCGTGCGTGTCGATGGTGGCGAAGCGAGCGAATGCCAAGGGCCTGCGACTCAGCTTCTCGGGCAACGTCGCCCCGTCCCTACGCGTCAGCGTCGACGAGGCCCGCACCCGTCAGATCGTGCTCAACCTGGTCAGCAACGCCGTTCAGTACACAACGACTGGAGCGATCGAGGTTGAGCTCTTCTTCGACAACGAGGTCCTCACCATCGTTGTCGAGGACACCGGCCCGGGCATGAGCCACGAGGTCATTGAGCGCATCTTCGAGCCGTTTTACCGCGAGGACGCCGGCGCAAGTGCGCAGCGTGGCACGGGTCTCGGTTTGGCGGTCGCGCGGCGACTGGCTCGGGCGATGCAAGGCGACATCGTCGTCGACTCGGTGGTTGGACGAGGTTCGCGCTTTGTCGCCACGGTTGATGCTCCTGCCTGTCGCGTCGCCCTCGAGCGTCGGCCTCCGGGCGCGGGGCCGCGATCTACCCCGTACCAAGGACTGCGTGCGCTTGTCGTCGACGACAACGCCACGAACGTGATGGTGACCCGCATCTTCATGGAGCGCCTAGGTTTCGTGGTCGACACTTGCTTCAACGGGCAAGAAGCGGTTGAGGCCGTCTTGAACTCGGACTTTGCGGTCGTCCTTATGGACTGCGAGATGCCTGTGATGCGCGGGGAAGACGCCTGCCGCGTGATTCGCCAGTCGACCGATGAGCGGGTTCGCGAAACCGTCGTGGTGGCCCTCACAGCCCACGCGTTTGCCACCCAACGAGACGCGTGCCGAGACGCTGGTATGGACGGCTACCTCACCAAGCCCCTCGACCTCGCGTCACTCACCGGCGAGCTCTCCCGGGTGATCCGAGCGCCGAGCCTCAGAGGCCTTGCCCGATGACGGAAGAGGCATGCAGCTGGGCGGTCCACGTCCACACAGGAGGGACTGCGACAGCGACGATCCACGCGACGTTCTGCGTCGCGCAGGGGCAACTTGCTGGTGCGCATGCGGTTGAGGCGTCGATTCGATACCTGGTCGTGGATCTGCGCAGCCTCGTGTCGGCAGACAAGTCCATGCGCGAGGCGCTGCGAGCGTTTCACAACGTGCTGCACGCGAGCCAGGTACGCACTGCCTACTTGGCGGAGCGCCCAAGCGTCCGCGGCTTGGCGCTCTGGGTGATTCATATGTGTGGCGACCTTAAGAGCGCCGCGGTGGGAAGCGAGCAACAGGCCGAACGTTGGCTTGGAACGACCGAGGACCTGTTTGAGATCTCATTGTCGCGAGCGACACGCAAGGAGGTCAGCTCGTGAAGAAGACACTCACGCTTGCCCAGAAGCTCACAGCCGGCGCTATGTCGGTCGTGTTCAAGCTAAAGATGGGGTTTGTGCCGGCGATTCTGCCCGTGATGCTGAAGTCGTTCGGCGTCCGCAAGACGATGCGCATCTTTGCCACGATGGACAAGTGCGTGCAGGCGCTGGCAACCAAGCATGGAGCCGTGAATGCGCAAGCGATGCTCGGGCTTGCTGCGACGCGCAATGGCTGCCTCTACTGCTCCATTGGGCACCTCTATGCGGCGAACGTGCTCCACTTCAAGGAGACCGGCCAGCTGCATCCGCTCAGCGAGCAGCTGCCAGTGACATGGCGGGACATGACCGACCGTGAGATGCTGTCTGACGGGATCTCGCGGCTGACCAAGGCCGGAGCCGAGTTCGAGCCGCTCGCCCGGCTGATCAAACGCCAGCACGCCCTTCAGATCGAAGGCGACGCGATCCGAGACGAGGACGACCTGCTGGTCGACCGCGTGTTGGGGGTCTGGGACCTGATCGGTGCCTGCACAATCCTGCTCATCGATGAACGCGAGACCCTCGAGGTGCCGCCGATGACCGATGTCGCCAAGGACACGGTGTCGATTCGCCGATACCGCCAAGCAAGGGATGCGGCGTCGCACTGAGCGCACGCTCTGAGGCCGGACGCGCCGCAGCGATCACTAGCTGTCGGCAGTCAACAACGGCTTGCGCGTCCAGAGATACCGCTGACACGTCGCGCGCACGCTTTTCGGCTGTTGGGATTGTTTGTTGTGACGAGGGCTTGCGAACATGACGCGTGGGTCGGTATCGTTGAGTGCACAGGTTTGCACAGATTTGCTTTGCATGCGGGTGAGGGTGTGTCACGTTTCACGGCCCCCCACCTAGATCTCCTCTCTACCGTCCTACTATTGGCGACGCATTCCGCATGTCTTCCCCTTCACAACGCTGGGCAACGCGCACACTGCGGCCGTCCACGATGACGCGTCGCTCGACGACAACGTCGTCAGTGGCGTTCTTCGCGTGCCTTATGGCCGCAGGTTTATCCGCCTGCGGCCCGGTGGATGAAGCACCAGAGACACTCCCGGTAGCGCCGGTCCCACGACCGCGGGCGAACATCGCAGGAGGCGGACTTGCCATCGAGGCCCCAGGGCACGGCTGGCGTATGCTTCAGGGAGAGGCGGCGGAGGCTCTGGAGCCCGGCGCAGAGGCGGTTGTGACTCGCGGTGAGCGTTGCGTCGGCTGGGCGCGTCGAACAAAGCCCAGTGCCGACTCGACCCGCGAGCACGCTCGCGCGCTCCTCGCGAAGCTCGTCGATGACGCCACCGAAGTACGTCGCGACGAAGATGTGCTCTACAACACAAAGACCGCGCGCCGTGTCGACTTGCGCACGCGTCAGGCAGACGGAACGACGGTCGACCACCGCGTGACCGTGTTTCTCGCAAACGGCTATGCGTATGAGATCCGCGCCCGGTCGTCCAGCGACGACTATCCGGAGCGCCGTCGCTGTCTTTCCGGCGCCATGCGTGCGTTTACGCTTCGCTAGCAGGTCCGTCGGAGACCCGGCTCAAGGAGCTCACGTGGCTGGTCGTCGGTCCGTCTGAGTCGTTTGTTTGCAATTGTGTGTCACTCTTGACGGAGCCAGACTGACAATAACGCTGGCACTCCGTCGCCGGCTTCGCGCCGCAGCGTCGCTTCTCCGAATGTCTCTGCGATGAAGCCAGCTTGTCGGGCTAACCCAGCGATATAGTCGGCGCGATAGGCGACGCGGCGGCTTGCTTGCACCACGAAAGGCTCTGGGCCCAAGTGTGCCTCGACGGTAAACGCCAGCCGACCGCCGGTCGGCAAGATGCGCTGAGCCTCGTCAAAGACCCCGTCGAGAGGTCCAACATAACCAAAGACGTCTGCCGCAAAGAGCAAGTCACTCTCGCCAGTCTCGAGGGTCGTCAATGTGTACCAGAGGTCGGCGACCCAGAGCTCGTCGTAGCCACCGCGCTGGCTGGCCTCGAGGATCATCTCGACCGACAGGTCGACGCCCACGAGACGCTCGCATGCCCCACGGAGTGCCGGCGCCGCAAGTCCCGTGCCGCACCCAAGGTCAACCGCACAACTATAGCGCTTCTGAACGTTGCATGCTGCGTCAGCGAGCATCTCGTGGCCGACGTAGCCAAGGGTCTCGACGAGGTGGTGGTCAAAGAGCGGCGCGTAGTCATCAAAGAGACTCGCGACCTCACGTCGATGTGGAATGCTCGGGTTCGTCGCGCCCATTGACGCAGCCAGGCTGGCGAGGGCTGGCCGCTCTGGTGCGAGTGTTGCCGCACGCGAGAACGCATCGTGGGCGCTCGACGGCTCACCACGTCGTGCGTGTAAGTGACCGCGGACGAGCCAGGCCGTCAGGTCCTTGCTGGAGATAGCGAGTCGTCGCTCGACCTCAGACCAGGCCGCGTCGTGGTCTCCGGCCCGCGCCAAGTGGACCGCCGAGTCGATCAGTTCCAACGCACGTCGAGATTGTAGCTGAAAGTGCCGGGGCCACTCGCGCCGTTCCAGTCGTAGACCGCAAAGATCCACTCGACGGGCTGGCTGCCGCACTCGCCAAAACACACGACGAACGACGACTTATCGATCGTCACGACGCCATTTCCGTCACCGTCGTAGCCGACATCCTGCCAGACAAGCTGCCCCTCGTTGGTCTTCATACCAGCGATCGCAGGCACAAAGGTACTGCCGCCGCCGGTGGCGGTGAGTGTGACGCCGATGTTGGCGGTCGCTGGTGCCATGAACCGGTAGTAGTGGATGTCTCCACCAGAGCTAATGGCGCCCGACGGCGTCAGCGACTGACCTGGTGCGGCGATGGTTCCGAGCTCCGTCGGCGCAAACGGCGCCGTGTTGATGCGGAGCGTGTAGTCGTAGCTCGGTCCGCCTGCAGTCTGTGTCCATCCGCCAGGCGTCCAGGATGCGTAGTTCAGGGCGTCCTCAATCGCGACGAAGATCGGCAGCTGGGACACGTACGGGTAGGCAATCACGGTACGCGCGCAGCTGTTGTTGACCGCAACGTCGCTTGAGTAGACGCGAACCTGGAACCCATCGCTGACGTAGAGCACGGGGTCGAGAGGGGAGTCGGCGCTGGCGGCCCGCACGCTGAACTCAAGCATCGTGCGCGGGTTTGCGCGAATCGCGATCACGTCGATGTCGGGGCCGACGCCAACGTCGTAGGTGTGTTGGTTGTCGTCGATGCGTCCGAGCGAACCGCTGGCGCTGGCCGTGCGAAGGTCGATCTCGGTGAGGCCAAGATCGGCTTCCTTGTCGCACCCGACGATGCAGTCTGGCCAGTCGCCGCCTCCGGGTTCGGTGAAGAACGCCTCGACGCCCACGCCTGGGTCGAGATCGCAGCTGTTGCCTAGCGGTTGCGTTGGGCCAGTGTCGGTCGGAGGTGTCGTGTCGGGGGGGGTGGTGGTGTCGTCCGGCTCGGTGGTGTCAGGCGTGAACGTGTCCTGCGGCGGCTCAGTCTCCGGGACACACACGAAGATGACGTCGACGCTGCCGCTGGTGATTCCCTTGCAGCTCCAACCGACCGGGCACTCGTCGATGCAGGTCTTCGAGCACACGAACTCACCTGCTGGCGTCTCGATGCAGAAGCCCGTGGAGCAATCATCGTTTTCGCTGCACGCATCACCGAAGTCAGGCGGGAGGTTGTCGCTCGGCGTGGTGTCCACGTCGGACGTGGCGTCGACTGAGATCGTGTCGACCGTCGTGTCGAGCACGACGACCGTGTTGTTGCCCGTGTCGTCTGAGCCACAGCCAGCCACGGCAAAGCAAGCCACCAACCAACCCATGGGTGTCCGGGCGTAGGATCGCATCTCCAGCGTTTGGTCGTGTGCGTGCATCTGGCCTCCTGGCAAGTGTGCGCAGCCTAACAGCGTTGCCAGAAATTCAAAGCCAGAGGATGGTCGACCTCGATAGCTGCAGGCTCGCCGTGCACCTCACTGGCGATTCGAAGTCACCCGCTGGTTGAGGCGGCCTCCTGGGCTACGGGCTGCCGCACGCCTCGGGGTACACGCCTGTGATGTCGGCGCCGACGCCCTTGAGCCAAGCACCGAGCGAGAACGCGTCGTTGCGGCCGTCGTTGTCGCGATCCAGGTCCGGCGTAATGATCGTTAGCGCGAGCGAGCAGAACGTGCCGATCTTGCTGCAGATGTCTTCGGTTTGGACCGTCGTATCGCAGGCGCTGGTGTCGATCGTCGCGGCTTGAGCGCACTCCCATGCGTTGGTGCTCTCATCAAAGCTCACCATCGGCCCAGCCATGCTCACGCAGGTGCAGACACCGCTCATGAAGTCGTTGATCCCGCCATAGAGCTCAGCTTCGGGGAGCACGCCACCAAGCCGTGCACCGAAGATGATCCCGGCCTCGGGGTTGGCGGTAAAGTCGGCGGCGCCGTCAAAGCTCACCCCCGTGCCGCTCGGCGACTCCTCAAGCTTGGCGTCAAGGCGCGTCTCCAAGAGCTTCGCGTTGACGCGCTGATCACCGTCACCGACGGGAACGCTGAGGTCGAAGGTGGCAGGGCCAGCCGAGAGGATGCCGCCCTGGACTGAGGCCTCGAATGCGTAGCGGGCGTCTGCGGTGTCGGGCCAGAAGTTGTTGGGCGTGACCTCAAAGACACCTTCGCCGACGAGGTTGTTGGTGAAGTCCAGGTCGGTGTCTCGGGCGTAGTGCCCGTTGATCACCACGTCGGGGTCCACGGTCCAGTCATCGAGACCGGCAATCTCGAAGACCAGGGCGAGGTTGCCGTCTGCGATGGCCTGGCCGATGGAGCCGTTGAAGTCGACGTTGACGATGCCCCCGAGGTCACGGATCACCTCGCCAACGCGGTTGTCGACGGTGCCGTCGCCATCAAAGTCGAAGCAGCAATCATCGATGAGCTCGCCGTTGGACTCGATCTGCGACGCGACCGCCAGAAACCAGACGTAGGATGCTGACTCATCAAAGGCGAGGTCGCAGGGGTCTTCGCTGATGGCGCATCGCGGTGAGCCGTCGGTCAGACCACAGACCTCGCCAGGCGCGCATGCGTTGCTCGTGACCTGGTAGTCGCAGGCGCTTGCGCCGTCGATGACCGTGCAGACGCCCTCGGCGGCGTACTCAGTGATGCTTGCACCGTCATCGCCGCACGACGCGGCAGGTGCCGTCGTGCAAGGGTTTGGAGTGCAGGGGTCCGCGACCGAGGTGTCCTCCGTCGAGGTGTCGTCGGTGGTGTCAGACGCGGTGTCTGCGACCGTGTCGACCTCCTGTGTGTCTGAGTCGCCAGGCTCAGCGTCGTCTCCACACCCGGTCAGGACCCCGACGCTCAGTAAGATGCTCGTCGCTCCGATGACTACCGATCGCATAGGTTCCTCCAAGACAAGACGGGGGCTTTGCGTGCCCGAGGCGGCGCCTCTTTGCCACTCGCGCCCGAGTCTAGCAGCGCTCGGGGAAATACGAAATCTGATGGCTTCGGGATCTGTACCGCTGGCGCACCCATCGCCGAATCACTTTGTCCCGACAGAGTTTCTCGGCTCTGAGCACCCCAGCGGCACACCTCCCATCGCCCCAGAATCCGTATTTCCCCGAGCGCAGCTGGCAGCGCTCGGGGAAATACGAAATCTGATGGCTTCGGGATCTGTACCGCTGGCGCACCCATCGGTCGCCGGCCGACACGACCGACGGTCGGTCGGGCCGGACCAAGCGTCGGTCACATGGCCTCGAGACGCGCTCCGACAGGGTCGATGGCGGAGACATGACTCACGGCCTGATGCCCGGACGCAACGAACGCACCGACCATCTCAGCCGCGATGGTGTTTGCTTCGGCTTGCGTGGGGCTGAGCGCAAACATCGTCGGGCCCGAGCCGCTGATGCCACAACCGATGGCGCCTGCGGCGAGCGCTGCGGCTTCGACCGCATCGTAGCCTGCGATCAACCGACGCCGGTAGGGGGTCGCCAGTCGGTCGCCAAGCGAGCGACCTAAGAGCCCATGGTCTCCGCTGGCCAGCGCCGTCACAAGGCCAGCGATCGCCGCGAGGTTCGAGACTGCGTCAGCCATCGGAACGGCATCGGGCAGAGCCGCTCGTGCATCGGCGGTGCGGACCGCAAAGTTGGGTTTGACCGCGACCACCCACAGCTCGCCTGCCACCGGCAAGGAGATCACCTCGACGTGACCGTTGGCGCGCGGCGCACAGGCAACGACGCCCCCGTACAGGCACGGCGCCACGTTGTCCGGGTGAGGGGTGCCGGTGGCAAGGCGCTCGCCTTCACGGCAGGCGTCGAGCAGAGCGCGCTTGTCGAAGTCGCTCGGGCACACGAGGGCCGCGGTTGCTAGGGCCGCCGCGACGGAAGATGCAGCGGAGCTTCCCATGCCGCTGCCGAGCGGGAGCCCCTTGTCGAGCCACAGCCGGACGCCGGCGCCGTGGCCATAGTTCTCGAGGACCCACTGAGCCGCGACACCTGCGCAGTTGTCGCTCGCGGCGGTGGGTAGCCGTCCGTCATCACCTCGTACCTCGACGATGGTCACCGCGCCGTCACGGGTGAGCTCTGCGGTGACCACATCGCGCGGCCCCTCTACGCAGAGCCCCAAGACGTCGTAGCCTGGTCCCAAGTTCGCCACCGTCGCGCTGGCGCTCGCGCGAGCACGCCGCGTCATCGGGTCCGCTCGTGCATCGGCAGGACGATCGGGTGGACCTGCTGGTGGTCCGGTCTGGGCGTCTGAGCGACGTCGAGAAGGTAGCGACGAGTCATGGGCGAGACCTTAGCGCACGCGACGATCGTTGACACTCCCGTTGAGCGACCCTTATAGCACCTCCGACTCGAAGGGCGTCGGAGGCTCCGTGGCGAAGAAGGCAGCGAAGAAGACGGAGAAGGCAGACAAGACTGTCGAGAGGCCAACCGCCTCGATCGTCATCCCCGTCTACAACGAAGAAGGCCTGCTCAAGACGGCCATCAACGATCTCATCGGCAACCTGGCCGAGGTCCTCCCGGACCTCAGCTACGAGATCATCGTCACCGAGAACGGGTCGACCGACGACACGCTCGAGATTGCGTACGCGCTCGAGCGAAAGTTCGACGCGGTTCGCGTGCTCCATAGCCCCGAGCCGAACTATGGCCGTGCGCTTCGCAGGGGCATTCTCGAGGCACGCGGAACCTTCGTGCTCTGCGACGAGATCGACATCTGCGACATCGGTTTCCACACGCGCGCTCTCGACATCCTCCAGGCGGACCAGGCCGACATGGTCGTGGGCAGCAAGGCCCACCCGGACGCCCAAGACCGGCGACCTGCCATGCGCCGCGCCGGTACGGCCGTCATCAACGGCATGCTGAAGGTCCTTTTGGACTTCAAGGGCACCGACACCCACGGGCTCAAGGCGTTCCATCGTGACCGCCTGCTGCCGGTGGTCAACCGCTGCATCGTCGACAAGGACCTCTTTGCGAGCGAGCTGGTGATTCGTGCCGAGCGCGACGCCTACCGCATCACCGAGATTCCGATCGTCATCGTCGAGAAGCGTCCGCCGAGCATCAACCTCGTCAAGCGTGTTCCGCACGTGATGAAGAACCTCGCCAAGCTCACGTGGGCTATCCGCCTCCGAGGGCGGTAACCGGCGTGCGGGGGGGACCAGCCGCGGCCGTCAACGTCGATATCGATAGCCTCTACCTCTACTATCGACTTCACGACCTCGACGAAGCGCGTGCCACCAACGCGGTGTGGGAGCGTGGCGTCCCCCGGTTCCTCGACCTCTTCGACTCGCTCGGCGTCAAAGCGACGTTCTTTGTGGTCGCTTCGGACCTCGAGCGCTGGCCAGCGGCCCGTGAGATCGCCGAGCGACTGGTCGCGTCTGGCCACGAGCTTGGCAGCCACTCGTGGTCACATCCTTACGACCTGACACGCCAGCACGACAAGTTCGTCCGCAACGAGCTTAAGCGCAGCTTCGACCTGCTCAGCGATGTTGTCGGCCGCCCGATCACAGGCTTTCGGGCGCCAGGCTACACGATGACCGATCGGGTCCTGCGTCTCCTCGCGGAGACCGGCTACCGCTACGACTCGTCGATCTTTCCGTGCCCGCCCTACTACCTCGCCAAGCTCGGCGTGCTCGCGTCGATGGCGCTTCGCGGTAAGAAGAGCCAGTCGATCGTCGGACCTCCCAGCGTCATGTGGGCCAAGACCCGTCCCTACCGCACTCACGGCCTCGTCGAGATGCCGGTGACGGTGCTCCCAGGGCTCCGCTTTCCCTTTATCGGAACCAGCCTGCTCATGATGGGCCTGAAGGGCTACCGTCTGATTCGTCCATGGTTACGAAGGGCTCGGGTGGTCAACCTTGAGTTTCATGGCATCGATCTCTGCGATCTCCAACAGGACGGCATCGATCCAGCGCTGCTCAAACAGCCTGACCTTCGCGTAGACTTGGACAACAAACTTGCGCTGTTCACGGAGGTGATCCGAGACTTGCGCGACGGCTGGGGTGTCGACACGCTCGAAAACCTTGCCGCGGACATGGTGGCGTAACCCACAGCAACGACAGCGGTCGATTTGGCGCTCCTTCGACATCTAGACAAGGTTCCTTGGACCCAGCTTCAGCACTGCTCTGGGGTCGCTGTGACTGTCGCCGAAGACCTACGCGGGCTGATCTCGCCGCACCAGGACATGCGCGACACCGCGCTCGATCGGCTCTTTGAGACGCTCGAGTGCGCCGGCGAAGTCTACGAGGCAAGCCCTCGCGCGGTGCCCTTCCTGCTGGAGCTCATCTCCAAGCCGAAGGTGCCGGACCGGGTCGCGCTGCTGGCGCTCCTCGACACGCTCGCGGCCGCTGAGCTGTCCGCCGATCCCTCGTGGGTTGCCGACATCCAGACCGAGCTGCGTCATGGGGTTGGGCTCTTTCTGACGCTGACCCGCGATGGTGACCCCGAAGTGCGCCTCGCCGTCGGGGCGATCTTGTCTCGGCTCATCGAAGACAAGACGGTCATCGAGGTCACGATTGCCGCCCAGATCCGGGCTGAGCAAGACCACGGCGTGTTCGTGACCCTCCTGCTCGTGCCGGCTCTGCTTGGCGAGCCGGGCGACCTCTGGCGATCCACCTGCGAGAGCCTGCTCTTCGACAGTGATGCTGTCCGGAGGACGGCCGCGGCGATGGCCCTTGGGCTCGCCTACCGCGACCTCGCTCCAGAGTCCGCTCTCGACGTGTTGCTGGCGACCTTGGCCGACGAGGACGCCCTCGACGTCTGTGGCGCTGCCTGGCAGCGGAGCCCCTGGGCGCGCTCGGGGGTAGTCGCCGACACGGCGATGGTGGCCGCAGCGTTCGGACCTGCGTTCGCGGCGAAGACGGTTCAAGCGCTCGACACGATCGTCGCGGGGACAAAGAACACGGAAACAGCGACAGCCTGCGTTGAGGCGATGCTGTGGGCCGCGTTCGAGAACGGACCCGATGCTCCATACACCGCAGCGTCACTGACGCCACCGCAGAGGGTCGTGCTCAAGCGTGCCACGACCACCGACCATGTCTGGGTGGACGAGGGCCGTTTCGCAGCTGCCCTTGCCGACAGCTCGCTCCCTCAGTCCCGAAAGGCGCTTGCAGCGCTGGTCGAGGCGCCTGTGAAGAAGCGCCGACCGTCGACGCGCCCTGGCTTCGGGCCGGACGCGATCCGTCGTCGTCCTTCCACGAGCTCGCGCCTGCAAGCGGCCTCAGGCGGGTCCGCAGGGTCGAGGGCACCATCCACCAAGGGAGCCGCCCAAGCGGCGCCACAGCCGGCCGCAGCGCCCCCTCAGAAGGCGCCAAGAGCTCCTGTGGCGCACGATGCGACCGACACCATCGACTCGGAGATGCCTGGCAGCGATGCCACATGGCACGACGGCGTTGCGGTCGATCCCGCTTTGCTCGACGCGCCGCCGGCCAACGTCAGCCCTGCGAGAGCGCCCAGTTCGCCAAAGAAGCCGGCGCCGAGCCCGCCGAAGCAGGCCGCGCCGAGCCCGCCGAAGCAGGCCGCGCCGAGCCCGCCGAAGCAGGCCGCGCCGAGCCCGCCGAAGAAGGCTCCGGCAGCCGCCAAGAGCGTCGCAAAGGCTGGCGCGAAGCCTGCGGCCAAGTCCAACAAGCCCCCGGTCGCCCCAATGCCGCCGCCCAAGACGTCGGCGTCATCCAAGCCTGGCACCAAGCCCAAGCCCGGCACGCCGAGCTCGATGCTTGAGCCGCGTCCGTTGGTCCTCGAGAAGAAGATTGCGGTCACCATCGCTGGCGATACTCGGACGTTCGAGGTCCACCGCTGGGCTGAGATTGTGTTCTTCGAGTACGGACGCAATCAAAAGGCGCTTCGCCGGATTCTCTCGTCGACCATGAGCGACCTCGAGCAAGCCCGTGCCTTTGTCGAGATGCTCGATGGGGCCCATGACCTGGTCGAAGCACGGATGGTTCAGGGGCGGATGCACGACGGTGACGTCGCCGGTGGGTTTCAGGAGTGCCTGAA
Organism: uncultured bacterium; assembly: GCA_938040325.1. Lineage (GTDB taxonomy): Bacteria > Myxococcota_A > UBA9042 > PHBI01 > PHBI01 > CALHXW01. The sequence goes on from CALHXW010000418.1 coordinate 20,049, forward strand.
GTCGGCCTACGACGGCGACCGCGAGGGGACGCTTCGCTGGCTTGCTTCGCACCTCGACGACGCGATCGCCGAAGCCAAGGAGGGCTACGAGGTCTCGAAGTCGGTCATCCATGTGGTCGCTGGGCTGCTTCGTTGCACCGGGCTGAAGCTCGACAAGCGCTTCGACCCCATCATCGTGCCCGAGCCCGGTGACGGGGCGACGCTCGAGGTGCTCAAGGCCCTTGGCAGTGACCACGCCGAGCGCGTAGTGCTCAAGCACCTCGACGACATCGAAGGTGAGGCACAAGCAGCGGGTTCCTGGCAGCCTGCGCTCGCCGACTTCGTCAAGGACTACGCCACCGTGCTGTCGGTTGTGAAGTCGGAGATTGTCGCCTGTGCGCTGGTCCGGCTTGCGCTGCGGTCGGGTCGCTGGGCAGGCGCTATCGGCATGGTGCGGCGTCACGGCGACGCCCACCCGCCAACCGCCGACCTTCTCTCGGAGCTTGAAGACATCGACCTCAGCGGGATCGGCACCGTCGGCGAGATGGAACCGTACATCGACGCCTTCAACCTCTGATGGCGAAACGTAAAGAGCGTCGAGACCGACGAGTGCGCGGCCTCCAACGTCGCGACGCGAAGGCCAAACAAGACCCAGAGAGCCACCGCCGGGCCCTGCTCGATCAAGAGACCGGCACGATCGTTCGCGAGGCGCCGCTGAAAGTGGCGCTCTGCTACCCGCTGCCGTACCGGACGGCCATGAGCAGCCTTGGCTACCAGGTCATCTACCGGATGCTCAACAGCCAGCCGTTCATGAGCTGTGAGCGAGTCGTGCTGCCCGATGACGTGGCCGAGTATCGACGCGCCGGCCTGACGCCGCGGTCGATCGAGACGGGTCGCCCGCTCGGCGACTTCGATATCTTGGCGTTCAGCATCACCTACGACCTCGACATCACGGGCTTGTTCGAGCTGCTCGACATGGGCAGGATCCCGATCCTTCACAAGGACCGCGGCCCCCGTGACCCCATCGTCTTCTTCGGTGGCCCAGTGACGGCGTCCAACCCGCTGCCGATGGGCCCCTTCGTGGACTTCGGCGTCATCGGTGACGGCGAGGACGCGGTCGCAAGCCTCATCAACGCGCTTGAGGACGCCGACGATCGCGATGACCTGATGCAGCGCGCCGCCAACATCAAAGGCGTCTGGGTCCCGACCTTGCACGGCGATGCGGTGCCTGCCGTCGAGAAAGTCACGGCAGGAGCACTGCCCGCCTACGGCCAGATCGTCACGCCGAACACCGAGCTGTCGAACATGTTCTTGGTCGAGGCCAGCCGCGGCTGCCCACGGTTTTGCAAGTTCTGTCTCGTGCGCAACCGCGAGAGTCCGATGCGCGAGCCAGAAGCCGAGCGGGTTCTGAGCTACATCCCCGACGATGCGCCCCGGGTTGGCTTCGTTGGGGCCGCGGTCAGCGAGTGGGTCGGGATTCGGCCGGCTCTACGCCGCGTCATCGATAGCGGCCGAGGCGTTGGGGTCTCGAGCCTGCGCGCAGACCGTCTCGATGACGAGTTCGTCGGCCTGCTGGCGGCGGGAGGCTACCGGACCATGACGGTGGCCAGTGATGCGCCCAGCCAGCGCTTGCGCAACAAGCTCGCCAAGGGGATCCGCACCAAGCACTTGCTGAACGCGGCACGCCTGGCGAAGGCCCACGGCATGCTCAAGCTCAAGCTCTACCTCATCATTGGGTTGCCCGATGAAAACGATGACGACATCGACGAGCTCATCGAGTTCACCCGTGAGCTGAGCGCCATCCTGCCAACGGCGCTCGGCGCGTCGCCACTTGTGCCGAAGCTCCACACACCACTGGCAACCGCTGAGTTCGCGGGAATTCCGACAGTCGACCGGACGCTAAAGCGGATTCGCAGCGCCCTTGGTGGCGTCGCTGAGCTCCGGAGCACCTCCGCCAAGTGGGCTTGGATCGAGTACCGCATGAGCCAGGGTGCCGCGGATGCCGGCCTCGCCGCGCTGGCGGCGTGGCGCGCTGGCGGAGGCTATCGCGCCTGGGCGAAGGCCTTTGAAGATGTCGAGGAGCGCGGCGCACTGGCCGCAGCACGGCGACACAACCTCTTCGAAGCTGCGCCAAGACGCTAGCGAGACCTCCTCACGAGCCTCACGCCCCGGCCCACGCGCACTCGGTCCCGCGCCCCGGCTCACGCTCACGCCTAGGCCCACGCCCACGCCCGAGCTCACGCCCGCGCCCACTGCCACTGCCCGCGCCCGCGCTCACGCCTAGGCCCACGCCCACGCCCACGCCCACTGCCCGCGCTCACGCCCGCGCTCACGCCCACGCCCACGCCCACGCCCACCGGCAGCCATGACCCGCACTGGGGCTCGCCCACACCGCTGTCTAGAGGTCTTGCGCGCAGCGGAAGCCGAGGTCTGGACGGGTCGTGTCAGGCGTGGCGCCCGCTCGGGCCCATGTCCGGTGTGCGCATGCCGACTCGGTCAGCACGCTGGCGCCCCGGATCGCCCGCTCGTCAAATGCGGTGAGGTCCTCACCGGGCTTGATGAACTCAAGGTCGATGCCGTCGGCGTCGTAGGCTTCGCACACGATCGATACGGTCGGTTCCCCACTGCACACGTAGTGGCATGCTCCAGACGCCTCTGTGCAGTCAGGGCAGGACTGTGCACGCGCTTGACAGGCGCCATCACCGTTGCAGTCGCTTGCCCGGTCGCACGGGGCGAGGTTGCTGCAGGTCACCTCGGTGTCGAACCAGTCATCGACCCACTCCGCCACGTTGCCCAAGAGCTGGTGGATCTGCTGGCCTCCTTCTGTCACGACATCATCGCTGCTTCCGAGAGCGGGCTCTAGCTCAAAGCCACCGCGGCACAGCCCCGTCGCAACGGCCATGGCTGCGCAGTCCGCTGGGCGCGCGACGCGATCGCTAGCCACTGCCCGTGGTGTGCTTCGATCGGCCCCCTTGGCCACTCGCTCCCACTCCATCTCGCTCGGCAGTCGCTTACCGGCGAACGCGCAGTACGCACGCGCCTGAGACCACGACACGTTCACAACCGGGAAGTCATCGAACGCGTCGTTGCCGTAGTACTCCGCTTGGCTTGCGACAACCGCACTTCGGAACGCCGGCTTGGTGCACGCCCCGTGGGCCACGCAGTGGTCGAACTGGAGGTTGGTGACCTCATGACGGTCGATGCGGAAGGGCTTGAGGTGCACGACTGCGACCGGCATCGTCAGCGGCACGTCTTCGAGCGCCTGGCTGCACAGGTCACCGTCTTCTGGGCAGTGTTGGTCGAACCCGAAGTCCACGGTCAGGCCGGTGGTGACCTCGACCATGTCCGTGAGCTCGGGCGGGTCGATGCCTGGCGTACAGGCCGTCACGCACGCAAGCGCAGCCCCAATCACAAGGTGTGTCTTCATGCTGGTCTCACCACCGGAGGTTGGCGCCAACGACTGCGCCGCCAGGTGTTGGGCCGACCACCGGCAACAAGCGCGCGGCGGGGCTGGTCACGTCGGTGTCGCCCGAGTCCGTCGCTTCCAAGATCACGAGCAGAACGCCGGTCGCAAGCAACGCCCCGCCTCCGATGTAGCCAATGCCCTCGATCAGCGACGCTGTCTCGAAGTCGTCGGTGTCGTTGTAGAGGTCAGCGGCTTGCTGCCCAGCCACAAAGCCACCGACGCCAAGCCCTAAGCCAAGTCCGATCGCGCCGATACCAAGATAGCCTTTCCACGACATCCCGGCTGTCTCGGGCGGCATCGGCTGCGTGTCGGCGGGCCCTGCAACGAGCGTGTAGTCCAGCACGGTGGGCTGGTTGGCGGCGCTTGTCTCGGCATTAAAGCTGACGACGAGCCGCTCGTAGCCAGGCATCTCGAGAAAGAGCGTGTGCTTGCCTGGACCGACCGAGCTCTCAAACGGGGTCTGGCCCAGGAGCACGCTCTCGTCGTCGATGTAAACGTTTGCCCCGGCTGGGCGGCTGGTTACGCGAACTCTTGGGCGCATCTCGAGCTTGCAGCGCGCAATGGATGCACGCACGTCCAAGGCATCGACCGGGAACTGCCCCTCACGCTCGCGATGGCCGTCGAGGTAGCGTTCGTAGGACGCCACACAGGCCGCACCGTCGCCGAGCCGTTCATACGACTTGGCGATGTTGTAGTGATTCCGAGGGTGCTCGATGATGGCGTTGGCGCGGGTGAACGCATCGATGGCGCCTCTGTAGTCTTGGGCGGCAAAGCGCTGCTCGCCCTCGGTGTAGAGCGCTCGTGCTGTAGTGAGGGCCTCGTCGCTTGGCTGCGCACTGGCCGTTGTCGCTGACACTAGCAGCGCCGCTCCCACTAGGAGAGCCATCCACCTTCTGGCCGCCATCGTTGAGTTCATCCTGAGCTTCCTTGCTAGGCTTAGGGCGCATCACAGCTAAAGCGCAGGCTGTCGTCGAGGTCCCATGACAGACCGAGGACACGGAGTCCTGCGGCGAGGGCGTTCGCACACATCGCATCGCGCTCTGGCCCGGGGTTGACGAAGCGGTCCTGATACTCGGCGACGAGGACCGCCTTTCCGGCTGCGGTGAATGGCGCCAGCACGCTGCACTCTTCGTACTCGTGGCACTGCTCGTTGATGGCAAAGTCGAAGTAGTCGACCAGCGCTTCGACTTGGTCGAGGTCGTTCTTGAGGGCGACTGACAGGCCCCGAGTGTGCGCTTGGTTGGCGATGAATCGGTTGTAGGTCAGCTGGTCGTCAGCCGTCAGCGGCAGCCCGGGCTCGTTGGTGTAGCTGTCGACGTTGTCGGGCTCGACGCCGTCGCAGCCGCGGGTGACGGCGAGGTCCAAGCGTGCCTTCATGATGGCGTGGACATTGGGCGAGCGGATATCGAGCCAGCGCTCGTCGGCAAAGTCGGCCAGAGGGTCGCCGAGGTCGGCCTCGACGAACTGACCGGCGTCTTCGCGCCACGGCTCGTAGGTTCCTGCCGAGAAGTAGCAGATGACCTTGCGCCCCGCGCCCTGAAGGCTCGCGATGGTGGTCGCCGGCGTATCGAAGAGATCGATGTCGTAGAGGTCGACGTCGTACGTGGTGTTGAGGGTCCCTTGGAGCTGCCATTGCCAGGTCGTTTCGACCGGTGGTCGGTACCAGTCGCCAGACGTGATGGGTGGCGCGTTGAGGTCGTAGGCAGCGGGGTCGACGGGGGTCTCATTGCCCAACACGAAGGTGTCATGAACCGTGCCTTGGATGTCGAGGAACGACACGTGAAGCGCGTCGCCTACAACGGCCATACCGACCGCGCCATACTCACCCGTAAAGCGTGCCACGCTCTCGGGCAGAGGCGTGCCGAACGGGTGGGTATCGACGCCACCGAGACCGTTGACGAGATAGGTGACACCGTCTTTCTCGAGACGCTCGTAGACGTGGTCGTCACCCGATAGGGTCAGCTGAACTCCCCAGTCCGCAAAGGGCCACTGCATGTACTCGGCGCTGCCGTGGCGCTCGCCCGATGAGTACGCCGGATGATGGAAGTAAGCGATCTTGAAAGGCGCATCAGACGCGGTCGCCGTGGCTTCGAGCCAGGTACGCTGCGCCGTCATCTTCGCGCCACCGTCCTGGTGGCAGTCGACCACGCTGTCGATCGCGTAGAACTCTACGGGCCCACGCCGGAACGTGTAGAACGTCTCGTCGACCGGCCCGGCGGGCAGCGTGAAGTACTCCAGGTAGTCGGCCAAGCGCGGATTGTCGCAGTCGTCGCCGTAGTCGTGGTCGCCAGGCACGGGAAAGAAGTTGTTGGTGGATGCACCCTCGCCCTCGCTGCCCTGGTAGTTGCCGATGAATTCGTGGAAGTACTGACCCACGCCGAGCTCCAACCCGCGGTTGGTGCCCTCGAACTCAGCGTCGGTGTAGTCATTGTCGCCCACCGTGATGATGAAGTCTGGCCGCCAGCTCTTGATGAGGGCTGCGACCTTGGCGGTCTCGGTATCGGCGAAGTCGTCGAGGTCGGTGGTGTCGCCAAAGTCACCGATGGCAGCAAAGACGAGCGAGGCGCCGGCTGGCGGAAAAGCGCTGCCGGTCGTGGTTGTGTCCGCGGCTGGACCTGTGTCCGTGACGGCCGTGTCTGCCGTGCCGGTGTCTTCCTCGAGCACGTCTCCGAGCGGGGGCTCGTCGTCGTCGCCACAGTGAACAGACGACAGGGCACCGAGGACCGCGAGGACGGTGAGAGAAGAGAGCGACCGCATGGCGGGTCCTTGAAGGGTAGTGTGTGCGGACTCTACCAGAGTTCGCCGAAGCATTCTTTAGCCCTGGACAGGACGTCGACGGATGGGAGCCTGCCGTCCCACATGCGTCCTCCGTGTGACCTCGCCAGCGGTGTCGCAGGCTCGTCGACTCAGTCGTTGAGACCCTCGAAGCCGCGCTGGCGGAGTGCATCGTAGAGGACGATCGCCACGGAGTTTGCGAGGTTGAGGCTGCGAATCTTGTCGCTGATTGGGATGGTGTAGAGGTTATCGCGCTCGCTCGCCATCAGCGCCTTCGGGAGGCCCGCGGTCTCCTTGCCAAAGACAAACCAGATGTCGTCGCTGGCGATCTCGGGTCCGACCGCGAAGTCGGTATAGGGCTGGGTCGCCCGCGCCGAGTAGAACGCGATGTGCTTGGGAGCGTGGGCCTCAACGAGCGCCTCGAAGGAGTCGTGCAGATGGAGCTTCACGTGCTCCCAATAGTCGAGCCCAGCGCGTCGCAGACGCTTCTCGTCGAGCGAAAAGCCCAGCTCGCCCACCAGGTGCAGGTCCGTGTTGGTGCCGGCACACTGGCGCGAGATGTTGCCGGTGTTGGGCGGGATCTGAGGCTCGATCAGAACGACGTGCATCGGGCCTACATCGCCGCCGGTGGCGAGTAGCTGCGGCTTGCGGTGAAGCTCGGCGCCTGGGTTGGCTTTGTCTTCTCCGAGGCGATCACCCGCTGGACAAGCTTGTCGTAGTCAGAGGCCGCGACCGACTTCGGTGCGAACTCAAAGATCGACTTGTGCTTTGCAGGCGCCTCTTTAAGGCGCGTGTTGATGCGGATCGGGTCGAGGACCTTGTCCTTGAAGTAGGTCTCAAGGTTCTTGATGACCTCATGGCTGATGCGGTTTCGCACGTCGTAGAAGGTCGGCAGAACGCCGAGAATCGTGATGGGGTGACGCAGCTGCTCTTGGACGTTCTTGAGCGTCTTGAGGATCTGCTTGACGCCTACCAGCGAGAGGTAGTCGCAGGCCACAGGGATCAGCACCTGGTCGGCGAAGTAGAGCGCGTTCTGGTTGAGCAGGCTGAGGCTCGGACCACAGTCGAGCACGATGTAGTCATAGTCGTCGATGTCGCGAAAGCGGTTCTTCATCGCGCGGGCCGGCTGCTCGATGTGGGCGAGGTGGACCTCGACCTTGGCGAGCAGCTCGTTGGAGGGCAGCAGGTCCAAGTTCTCGCGGACGTTGACGATGGCGCTTCTCGGCGAGAGCCCGTCGACCATGACGTGGTAGAGGTTGAACTTGCCCTCGGCGCCGAGGCACACGCCGACGTTGCCCTGGCTGTCCATGTCGACAATGAGGACGCGGTGACCGGCGCGGGCAAGCCCGTGGGCAAGCGACACCGTCGTCGTCGTCTTACCGGTGCCGCCCTTTTGGTTCATCACCGCGATGCGGCGAGCACCCCGGCGCTGCCTGACCTCGGTGCGAATCGGTTGCTCTCGACACTCGGTCGAGCAGAAGAAGCGCTTCTGACCGCCGATAAACGCCATCTGGTAGGCGTAGCGTGGCTCGAAGCCGGTGTCGCAGGTCGAGCATTTTTGGGTGCGGGTCCCAAAGAGCGCCTGCTCATGGCAGGACTGGCTGCAGTACAGGACCTCGCCGGTGGGCGTGCGCTGCCGTTGAAAGCTGAATCGAGCAACAAAGCCGGTCCCACAAACGGAGCAGCTTTCCTCATTTTTCGCCGAGTCATTCGACATGATTCCCTCCCCAGGGCGATGAATTGCCATATATGGCAACCGTGGCGATGGTAGCGCTCGCGATAGGCGGGTCAAGAAAACTTGCCAGACGGCCAGACCCGGGGTTTGGTGGGAAGTCGTTGCTATCGCCACAGCAACCCAGTTTTCGTCTCTGGATCAGGATCTTAGCGCACTAGCGCACGGTCTCGAGCTCCATTCCGTGCCTCCGAAGCGAAGCTGACTCTCGTGATCGTCAGGCTTTTCGGGGTGTTGACCGGCCTCAACGGCACGCAATGCGCCAAGACTGGCGCCTTGGGGGGCGCGGACGACGAAGGGCTGTCGACCGTGTTGTTAGGCGGGTGAGCGGCCCATTTCGTCGCGCGCTTGGTCGCTCGCGCTCACCACGAAAGCCGCACCCGTAAAAAAAGTGAAAAGACGCGTGCCGTTCGCGCGAGGAGAGGAACAAACCCGTGTAGTCTCTGTTGGACGTAACGGTCGCTTGTCCGCCAGCGACTGCCGCTCTTGGAGGCGACGATGGGAGAAGACGACGCATCGCGAGGTCACTCGCGCCGTAGCTTTCTGAAGGGTCTGGGAATCGCGGCCGGTGCAGTCGCCGTGACCGAGCCTCTGCCCGCGGCTGCTCGTGCCGGCCAGGCGGCACCTGCTGGGGTCGAGTTGCTCGGGCGACATCGCCGTCCGGTCGTGCTCCAGGTTGACGGCGTCGCTCGCGAGGTCGCTGTCGAGCCTCGAACAACGCTCCTTGCCGCGCTGCGCGGTGAGCTCGGGGTGATGTCGGTAAAGTCGGTGTGCGAGCGCGGCGCCTGCGGGGCTTGCACTGTCCTCGTCGACGGTATTGCCCAGGTGAGCTGCATGACGCTGGCGGTGGACGTGGTGGGTCGTCAGCTGACGACGGCGACAGGAATCGCCGCGGACCCGACGAAGAAGCCCCTCGTGGACGCGTTTGCCGCCAGTGATGCGGCGCAGTGCGGCTTCTGTATCCCAGGCTTTTTGGTGCGCAGCGCCGCGCTCCTCGACGCCAACCCGAGCGCCGATGCCGAGACGGTCAAGCGTGAGCTGTCCGGAAACCTATGCCGCTGCGGGACGTACCCGAAGATCTTTGCCGCGGTCGCGCTTGCGCAGGGGCGCGGTGCGGCGCCCAAAGACCACCCGCGCGTCGACGTGGTCGAAAAGGTCACGGGAGCCGCCCGCTATGCCGCTGATCAGCACCCAGACGGCATGATCATCGGACGCTTTGTGCGCGCTCCGTACGGCGACTCGACGGTGTCCTCAGTTGACGTCGCCGCCGCTCGGAAGGTGCCCGGCGTCATCGAGGTCAAGATCGACAAGAAGGCGTCACGCTACGCTGGTGAGCGCCTCGGCTTCATCGCAGCCGAGTCCGAACAGGCGGTCGACGATGCGCTTGCTGCCTTGGCGCTCACGATGCGCGTCGGCTCGCCCGCAACCGACCCCCGGTCGAAGCTCCGCATACCGAAACCCAGCGAGTCGACGACGCGTCGTCTCAAGCAGGCCGCACACGTCGTCGAGGCGACCTACACGACCCAGGTGCAGACTCACAGCTCGCTTGAGACCCATGGCTGTGTGGTTGACCCCGACGTGAAGAGGAAGCGCGCCGAGGTCTTTGCCAGCACTCAGTCGACGTTTGCCTTCCACGAAGGCGTGACGTCGGCGCTTGGCTACCGGGGCAGCAACGTCGTTGTCCACTGCGAGTATGTGGGTGGCGGCTTTGGCAGCAAGTTCGGTGCAGGGCCAGAGGGCAAGCTGGCAGCTGAGCTTGCCAAGCGCCACAAGCGTCCCTGCAAGGTGATGCTCACCCGCGCGGGCGAGCACCTCGACTCTGGCAATCGACCGGGCTCGATTCAGTTCATGAAGGTCGGCGTCACGGCCGACGGCAAGATCGCTGGCGGGCAGGTGCACGTTGCTGGCGTCGTTGGTCATGCTGGCGGCGGCGGCGACGCCAAAAACCCCATCTACTACGACTTCGGACAGGTCCAGCGGAGCCAGCAGACGCTGCACATCGCGTCGGGAAAACCGCGTGCGTTCCGTGCACCAGGCCATCCACAGGGCGTCTTCGCGGTCGAGTCGATGATCGACGAGCTGGCGGCAGCAGCGGGCATCGAGCCGCTTGAGTTTCGGCGTCGAAACGAGACCAGCCCACGACGCGTGCGTCAGCTTGCTCAAGGCGCCGAACGCATCGGCTGGGCTCGACGGCGGCCCGACGGCACCTGGCCTGGCCGCTTCAAGCGTGGGTTTGGGTGTGGCGCGGCGGGTTGGTACCACTGGCCAACCCGCTGTGAGGCCGAGGTTGTCATCCATCGTAGCGGTGAGGTCGTGGTGCGCTCGGGCGTCCAGGACATCGGCACGGGAACGATCACGGTTGTTCGGGATGCGGCCGCGGCGGCGCTCGGGGTGCCCAGGTCGGTGGTCAAAGCGGAGGTTGGTGACAGTCGGCTGCCCGCTGGCCCAGGCAGTGGCGGGTCGTCTGTGACGCGCGCGGTCGTCCCGGCCGTTGAGGCAGCGTGCGCCAAGGCCCTCGCGAAGCTCGAAGACCTGACGGGTACAGCGTTCGAGCCCGGTGGCGACTGGCAAGCCGCCTGCCGCAGCTTGCCCGAGGCGACGTTTAGCGTTCGTGGCGAGACATCGCGCGGCGCCGCAGGCGAGGGTGACAGCGACGGCGTGCAGCTCGTTGAGGTCGAGGTCGACACGCTCACGGGTCAGGTCCGGGTCATCAAGGTTGTTGCGATTCAGGCCTGCGGTCGTGTGATGCACAAGCTCGCCGCCGACAACCAGGTGGCTGGTGCGGTCATTCAGGGGATCTCCTATGCGCTCTTCGAGGAGCGTCGGCTCGACCCGACGACTGGCGCGATGCTGAGCCCCAACCTTGAGGGCTACGCGATCGCTGGCGCTGCGGACGTTCCCGAGATCGACGTGGTGCTCGACGAGCGCGACACCGACACCGGCGCGCGGGCGCTTGGTGAGCCACCGGCGATTCCGACGGCGGGAGCCATAGCGAACGCAGTCGCCAACGCGATCGGCGCCCGCGTGCGCGACCTGCCGATCACGCCGCGCCGGGTGATCGAGGCCATGGAGAGCGCGGCGAGTCAGGAGGTGCCGAAGTGAAGCCGTTTGACTACGCGATCGCGAAGCACTTGGCGGGCGCCACCAGCACCGTCAGCGATGGCTGGACGCCAAAAGCGGGCGGGATCGACCTGCTCGACCGACTCAAGGAGCGCATCGACGACACCGAAAAGGTTGTGTCGGTGGTTGGCCTTAAAGAGCTGTCGCGACTCACCGTCGAGGATGGGCACCTCGTCGTCGGCGCCAACCTCACCCTCGCGCAGCTGGCGCTCTCTGACCTGGTCCGCAAGCACCTTCATGGTCTTGCAGAGGCAGCTGGGGACGCCGCCACGCCGCAAGTGCGTGCCAGGGCAACGCTGGCTGGAAACCTCCTGCAGCGGCCGCGCTGTGAGTACTTTCGTCAGGCAGAGCTGAGCTGTCTCAAGCGCGGCGCCGACCACTGCGGTGCAGCTGCTGGAGACAACGAGACGCACGCGCTCTTCGGCGCCGGCAAGTGCAGCGCGGTCCACGCCTCGAACCTCGCGCCTGTCTTGGTTGCGGCCGGAGCGAGCGTGGTGGTGGCAGGGACAAAGCATCGCCGTGAGATTCCTGCTGGCAAGCTCGCGGTATACGACGACAGCAACCTCGGACGGGAGTCGGCCCTACGACCAGGTGAGGTGATGGTCGAGGCGCGCGTCCCCCTTGGCGTCACTGGATCTGCCTGGCGCGAGGCGCGTCGACGGCAGTCCTTTGACTGGCCACTCGCTGGGTGCGCGGTTGTCCAGCGAGGAAGCGCATGGGGGGTGGCGTTTGGCGGTGTCGCCCCGGTTCCCTGGCTCGCCAAGAGCGTAGCAGCAGCGCTTGAGCGTGGTGGCGATGTGGGGGCGGCGCTGGACGCGATGCTCGCGACCGCGGTCCCGCCCAAAACAGGCCGCTACCGCTTGAAGCTCTTGCGGCAGGTGGCGCTCGACACGATTGCGGCTGTTCAGAAGCAGGGAGCGAAGTGATGGCACACCCCGTCTCACCGCCCGTGGCGTGCTGCCACGAGCTTCGCTGCAAGTCGCTGTTCTATCGTTCCGACGAGCGTCCGGGCTGGCTGCACGCCTCAGACACGATGACCTACTGGTGCGCGGTAACGCTGACCGATGAAGGGCCCGATGGCGAGCCGGTCGAGCACGCTAGGTGCTCCGGAGACCGGCCGTGTCGGCCTGACGCCGAGGTCGTCGGTTAGCCCAGTCGTTCGCACAAGAACTCAGCCAGCGCGACAGACGTTACTCGTGGCGTGCTGTTGGGAGCTTCACGCGGAGACGGTAGCGACGGCCTGGGCGGACCGCGTGGGTGCCTGCGGATCGGCGGCGGCGTGCACTCGGCTCGACGGTCACGACCGTATCGCGGACAGGTGCAGGAAGGTTCGAGGAGTCGGCATCGAGTGGAATCGACAGGATCGTGATGGACATAGGCAGGGGCCTCTCAGCTTGTGGACACGCTGAGTTGAGTTCAGCAAGAAGCGGGCCAAGTCTTTGGGCCGATGACACCCGCACAATTGTGAACCCTGTTCCATATTGAGACGAACAGGGTGTTTCTAAATGAGACGGCGGCGTCTCATTATGAGGCGATGCGCTGCCTGCCGATCTCAACCCGTCGACTGTGACACGGTCTGAGCTCTCGCGGCGTTCTCGTGTCCGTGCCTCGTTCCCTTGATCAAGGCGCGGATCCGGCTGTGAAAGAGGCAAGAAAACTAGCGCTCTCGACTGGTTGAAACACTCTGAGGCTAGGAGGGCTCATGACACACCACAAAGACGACGCCAACGCCGCCAACAAGACTGCGCGCACCCGCGTGAAGACGCTCACTTCGGCGACCCGAGGCTGGGCGTACCGACTCGCTGCCAGAGCGAGCGCCGCGGCGTCAGAGCGACCCGACTCCGTCCACCCTGCAAGGGCCGCAGCGCGCGAGGTCGCTGGCCGAGTGGGCTAGCGCCCATTTTGGGGCTAACGCTTGGTCTTGCGGTGGTAGGTCAGAGCCAGCTCGATGCAGGTCCTGACGGCGTTCGCGTCGTGGCCCTCGGCGACCTCGAAGACAACCGCACGTGACCCGTCGACGTTCAGTGCATCGCCAAAGGTCGCCCGGAAGGAGTCGGCGAGGGTGGTCTGGCAGTTGACGTAGAGCGCGTACTTGTCGCTCGCGCCGGCATGCGCGTTGATTCGAATCGGCGAGCCGCCAACAGCGCGATAGCTCGGCTCGCCCCACTTCACGCTCTCCTCGAGTCGCTGCACGGTCTCAAGCGCGCCCGCGGTCTCGATAATGAGCGTGCGCAGCTCGTGGAGCCGCGCGCGAACGGGCTCTGGCTGGTCATCAATGACGGCAAGCGCGCGCTCGGACGGGAAAAAGCTGAGGTCAGGTGCGTCGCTCACGCGTCCAGTCCCGCAAGCGCCTCAAGCTTTTCACGGGCCTTGGCGGGCAGCTTCGGCGCGTCGCCGCCGCGTAGTAGCGCTTGAGCGTCGCTCTGTCGACCGAGCGCCACGAGCGACTCGATCTGGGACGCGAACACGGCCGGGCTTGCCGGCGCGCGCTTCGCATAGTCGACAGCGTCGTCATGCTCGCCCATCTTGGTGTGGCTGATGGCGAGGATGCTCCAGATCGCGCCGAGCTGGTCCTCCCCAACGCCCTGCTCGCTCTTCGCTTGAAACGCCGCTCGGGCAGCTTCGCGGAAATCCCCTTCGGTGATGGCTTCACCCGCCGACGTCAGCAGCGAGTCGACGGTCTTGTTGCGCGTGCGGATGGCGCCCGACGCTGCCTTGGAGTTGATGCGTCGGATGTTCTCGAAGCCGAGGATGACACCGATGAACGCGATAAACAGGCTCTGGTACAAGAGCGCCCCGGCGATCCCGCCGCCGACCCCGATGATCGCGCCCGTCCAGTGAGTGATTTTTTCAGCCTTTGCAGGCGACAAGTAGCGCAGCAAGAGCAGCCGGTAGAGCTGACCGCCATCGAGTGGCCAGAGCGGAATCAGCAGGTTGAGTAGACCCCAGTAAATGTTGATCCAGTACAGCAGCTGTAGGGCGAAGTGTTCGATCGACGGCTTGCCTGCGGCCGTGGGCGTCGCTGGGCCGAGGGCTTCGTATGCAGCCCAACACGCCACGCCAAACGCGATCTGAACCAGCGGTCCAGCAGCGACGATCAGCGCATCGTGCTTGTTGGACTTTGCGCGGTCGTGAGCGCACAGTCCGCCCATCGTGACCAAGATCACCTGCGGGTTGAGCCCGTAGCGCTTGCACATCATGGCATGGCCGAACTCGTGGACCAGCAGACTGACCGTGATAATCGCCGCGGCAATGCCCGCGTAGAGCGGCCCGATCGCGAAGAACTGGTAGCTAAAGTAGAAGAGCAGAAAGAGGTAGCCGGTCTGGAAACCGACCGGCACTCCCGCGAGCGTAAAGACATGTGTTGACCGCATGCTGCGGAGTATCCGCACCTTCTTGCGCGGCGACAAGCGCAGCCTTTGCGATAGGATGCTTCCGCTGTGACCGACGAACCGACAGGTACTGCCCCAGACGCCGCCGCAGAAGAGGCTGCGTCGGTCCTTTCCTACGACGCTCGCTACAGCCTGTGGCGCGGCTGCGTGCAGCGTTGGATGCAGCTCGTCGACTCAAAGGTCCAGCCCGTCGAGCATGAGCCAGAGCTCGATTCCGCGCCCGCGCTGAGCCTCACGCTGTCGGACGGCTCGGTGCACACGGGGGCCGCCGCCGTTGCTGAGCTAGGTGCTCAAACGCGCGGCGCGCCGGTGTTTCGAACCCTCTACCGTCGCGTACCGGGCGCGTCGTTTGCGGCGAACCTGCTCTACAGCATCGCGGAGCGTTTTCCGTCCGCGAGCTCGCGCCTCGTCCGACTGACGGTCGGCCCGGACCTGCGACGGCCGCGCCACGCGCTCACCCGCTGGCTCTTTCTGCGTCTGCTGGCGCTGACCGTCCTGATGGCAACGCTGTCGTGGTGGTCTCAGGCTGCGGGCCTCGTGGGCGCAAACGGCATCGCTCCTGCAGCAGACTACCTCGAGCGGGTCGCCAACTTCGCTGCGGACCAGGGCTGGGGCACGCTCGAGCGCTGGCGGCAGGTGCCGACGCTCCTGTGGCTGGACGCAAGCAACACATCGATCGGGCTCATCAACGCGCTCACGGTGGCCGGGGCCTTGCTCCTGCTCTTCAACGTCCTGCCCTTGGTGGGTCTTGGCGCCTGCTGGCTTGGCTACCTCTCTCTGTCGGCGACGGGCGGCGTGTTTATGGGCTACCAGTGGGACGCGCTCTTGCTTGAGACCCTCTTTATCGCCTTCTTCCTCGCGCCACGAGGTCTGCGACCTGGGCTGCTGCTCGAGCACGCGCCCAGCTGGGGTGGGGTCTGGCTGGTCCGCCTGCTCGTCGTCAAGCTGATGTGGATGTCGGCGTGGGCAAAGCTCGCCAGCGGTGATCCGACGTGGCTCGACGGGAGTGCGCTCGACTATCACTATTGGACCCAGCCGCTGCCTGCGTGGACCTCCTACTATGCCCATCATGCGTGGGACTGGACTCGCACCGCGGGGACCTACTTCATGTTTGTCGCTGAGATCCTTGGGCCAGCGATGCTCTTCGGCCCGCGTCGCGTTCGGGCCCTGGGCGTCTGGCTGATGCTGGCGCTGCAGCTTGGCATCGCCATGACCGGCAACTACGGCTACTTCAACGTTCTCACCTGTGTGATCCTCATCGCCTGCTTCGATGACCACCAGCTTCGTGCCCTCATGCCGCGGCGTGCCCGACAACGGGTGCCCGACACACATCTCGCGGCCTACCGAAGACCGACCGTCGGTCGCCGCCTCGTCCCGGCTGTGCTCATCGGCCTAGTCGCCACGCTGTCGCTGACCGCGGCGTGGGCACGCGTGGCGCGACCCGACCCTATCCCAGAGTCGCTCGCCACGCTCCGCTCCTCGGTGGCGTCGCTGCGGGTTGCCAACAGCTACGGCCTCTTTGCGACCATGACGACGCGCCGGCCGGAGATCGTCATCGAGGGCTCGCTCGATGGCGTGACCTGGACGACCTATAACTTCCCCTACAAGCCGACGCGCCTCGACCAAGCGCCCAGCTTTGCTCAGCCGCACATGCCGAGGCTCGACTGGCAGCTATGGTTTGCCGCCCTCCGTGGAGACTGCCGCCGCGCACGCTGGTACCAGCAGTTCGCGACCCGGCTCCTGCAGGGAGAGCCGGACGTGCTCGCGCTGCTCGACGGCAACCCCTTCCCGGACGCGCCACCCAGGTTTTTGCGCAGCACGCTCTACGACTACGCGTTCACGGAGCCAGGCAGTGACGCCTGGTGGGCGCGCAGCAACCCACGGCCGTTTTGCGCCGACCTGACGCTCAACAATGGACGGCTTGTCGCTGCGCCCGGTCTCTAGCAGCGTTGCCGGGAAATGCGGTTTCTGGGACGAAGTGAGGTGTGCCGCTGAGGTGACAAACGAGAGGAAACCACAACGCGGGTTGCAGGGGCGCAGCTCCTGAGTGATCTCGAGATCATCGCTCCAGTGGTGCGCATCGCAAAGTCATCAGATTTCGCATTTCCCCGAACGCTGCTAGTGGTTCGCGTCAGGGGATTTGATTAGTTGACTGGGCCTTTATCACGCGGCCCTCTTTGCCCGTTGTGCGGTGGTGCAAGGGTAGGCTTCGGCTAGCTTCGTTCGGGCATGGTCAACGCTGAACATCCAGTTGAT
>CALHXW010000419.1 GCA_938040325.1 uncultured bacterium
CGCGGCCGAGCTCATCGAAGAAGCGGAAGCGGACCTTGGTCGGCTTGGTCTGACCTTGGATACGCTGAAGATTCAGACGGTGGCTGACGAGGTCGGCTACCTCGACTCGATCGGTCGCGCCAAGACCGCCGACCTCATCCGTCGCGCGCGCATCGCAGAAGCTGAGCGTGACTCGGAGGCTGCTATCCAGCAGGCCGACGACAAGCGCCGCAAGCGCATCGCTCAGGTCGGCGCAGGCATCGAGATGGCACGTGCCGACGCGTCCAAGCGCGTCGTCAAAGCCACAACCGAGCGCCCTGCACTCGTGGCGCGCGAGCAGGCAACCATCGACGCCCAGATAGCCCGTGCCGAAGCGGAGGTGCGGGTCCAGACCGCGCGCATCGAGCAGGTGAAGGTCCAGCTGGAAGCCGACCTGGTGATGCCAGCACGGGCCTACAAAGCTCAGCGCGAGGCCGAAGCCAAGGCCTCAGTCGCCGAGATCCGCGAGCAAGGTCGAGCGACCGCCGAGGGCCTCACCGCGCTCGCCAAGACCTGGCTCGCTGCCGGAGACGACGCGCGAGAGATCTTCATGCTCGAAAAGCTTCGAACCTTGGTCTCGATCATGACGGGCACCGTCAAGAACGTGCAGGTCGACTCCATCACCATGGTGGCGCCGGACGCTGGCGGCAACTCCAGCTCCGCCGCCAAGGCCGCGAGCCTCATCGAACAGCTCAAAGCCGCCGCCGACATCGATGTTCCCGATCTTCTCAAGGGCTTTGGCATCGGCCAGAAGGCGACGACCACGCGGGCTCAAAAGACGCCGCCTAGCGTCCCGCGGACACAATCAAAGCGCCTCATGCGACCCGACGAATAGGCGCCGGCACGACACCCTAAACCAGCGACCCGATACCGCGTGTCGCGACTCGCTCACACGTGTCGCGACTCGCTCACACGTGTCGCGATTCGCTCGCACACGTCGTAGAGAGCCGCCTAGCGGAAACGGGCGAAAGCGAATGAAAGCAGGCAATTGGGGACCACCGCCCCCCTCGACTGCTCTCGTGTATCGCGACACCCATGTGTCGCGATAAGGGCGACTTTCGCCCAAAACTGTCGCGACAGGCCCTATCGCGACACTTTTTTGTCGCGATAGCCGTCCGGACAAGCCACAATCGTGCTGTGCTACCGCGACACAACAACTCGAACGTATGAACACGACACGCGACAAGATTCGTGATGCGCTAGAGAGCAACCCTGCTGGGCTCTCGGTCGGTGCCCTCAGCAAACGACTCGGCGCCAGCCCGTCGGTCCGAACCCTTCAACGCCATCTCGCTGAGCTGGTCAAGATTGGCGAAATCCAGCGCCGTGGCAAGGGACCCAGGACTGAGTATTTTATCGAGCTGGCTCGCGCGACGGATAACCAGCCCGCTGCTACGCAACAACACTCGCCATGGATTTCGACAGCCGGACGTCAGGTCCGCGCCGCGGTCACTCGGCCCATCGACCAGCGAGTGCCCGTCGGCTACCAAGGCGAGCTACTCGATGCCTACGTCCCGAACGTCACGTCCTATCTGAGCCCCGCCCAAGCACGCCACCTGCACCAAGTCGGCCGCAGCGCCAGCTCTTATAGCGACGTAGGCACCTTTGCTCGAGATGTCCTCTCACGCCTGCTCATCGATCTCTCGTGGGCGTCAAGCAAGCTAGAAGGCAACACCTACACGCGACTCGACACCGACAACCTCATCGAGTTTGGCCAGTTCGCCGCCGGCAAGGACCAGCGCGAAGCCACCATGATCCTCAACCACAAAGCTGCCATTGAGATGCTGGTCGACAACATCGAGACCATCGCGTTCGACCGACACACCATCCTGAACCTTCATGCGTTGTTGTCGGCAAACCTGATGCATGACCCTAAGGCGAGTGGTCGACTCCGCACGCGCGCCGTAGAGATCTCAGGCACCACCTACATCCCCCTCGCGATTCCCCAGCGCATCGCTGCCCACTTTCAAGAGATCTTGATGAAGGCAGCCGCGATCGATGAACCCTTCGAGCAGTCCCTCTTCATCATGGTGCACCTCCCGTACTTGCAACCCTTTGAGGACGCCAACAAGCGCACCTCGCGTCTTGCAGCCAACATCCCCTTGCTGACATCAAAGCTCGCCCCGCTGTCCTTCGTTGATGTGCCGGCTCGCGACTACGTCGACGCACTTCTCGGAGTCTACGAGCTCCAGCAAACAGAGATGCTCCGAGACATCTTCATCTGGTCTTACGAACGATCGAGCGCAAGCTACTCGGCCGTTCGAGACAGCCTACCCAGCCCCGACCCGGTCCGGCTCAGGACCCGCTTCGCGCTCACCGAAGTCGTTGGCGACGTCGTTCGCGAGCTACAGCCGATCGATCTCGTCGATCTGACGCGGCGCGGAGAGGCACTGGTTGAGCCCGCCGACCTTCAGCCCTTCGCAGCGATCGCGTTCAACGAACTCAACAACCTCCACGAGGGCAACGTCGCCAGGTTCAAGCTTCGGCTCTCGGAGTTCTTGGCCTGGAAGCGATCGAGGCAGTAGGCAGCTAATCCAGCGGCGCGTCGGGTGTCGGTGCGCCGGCGAGAACCATCGTCAGCAGCTCCTCTACTCCGATATCACCGATGCTGGGCGCGCCATGGGCTGACCAGACAGAGTCGCCGATGATCGCCCGATAGAGGATGTCGGCGCGGCGTGAGGCTGCGTCCGCATCGATTCCCGCGGCGACCAGCAGCCCGCGGACATAGCCAACGCGGACACGGTCGATCACATCGATGCGCTCGGCGATCTCCGGTTCGCTAGCGGCCCAGCTGCGAAGGGCTTGCTCGGGGTCTCCGGACTTTTCGCCGAACGTGATGCGCCCGAGAGCCCGGAGACGCTCTCGCGGCGTCCCAGCGTTCGTGTCGACGTGGGCGATGATGCCGTGGGTTGCGCGCTGCTCCCAAGCGCTCACGGCCGCCTCGAGCAGCGCCGCGCGGTTTTTGAAGTGCCAGTAGAAGCTGCCCTTGGACACCTTCAGCTGACGTGCCAGTTGCTCGACGCGGACTGCCTGCACGCCGCCCTCGACCATGGCACCCAGAGCCGCTGCCACCCAGTCGTCTGGAGTCAACCGCTTGCTCCTGGACTCACTCTTTTTCGCCATGACCATACGGTACCGTATTGACAGCTCAGCACAAGGTCCCTACGCTCAACATACGCAACCGTATGGAGGATCCAATGACCTTGTTGACGACTGCAGGCGCGATTCTGATGTTCATCGCTCTCATCCACTCGGTGCTCGGCGAGAAGGGGCTCATTGGCCCGGTCTTGCGCGACCTGCCGCCGCTCGAGATCCCACGCTGGGCGGCAGCGCGCATCTTGCGCTTTGCGTGGCACCTGACGAGCGTCACCTGGGTCATCTGCGGCATCCTGTTGATGGGCGCATCCGCAGGCGACCCTGTGGCTCTGTGGCTAGGCATCATGATGCTGGCGTGCGGCGCCATCATCGTCTGGCGGCTGCCCGGTCACCTCGCGTGGCCCTTCTTCGCGACGGGCGGCGGGCTGGCGTTGCTCGGCTACATGGGCGGACCTGCGGCCCTGAGCGAGACGGCCCGCACGGCCCTGGCCCTAGGCGCGGCCGGTGTCTTCGCCGTGCTAGGCGCGATTCACATCTACTGGGCCGCCGGCGGCACACGCGGCCTCGACGGCGTGTTTCCCAAGATCGACGGCAAGCCGTTCAAGATGCCGCCTGTGTGGATGACGCTCGCAGTCGCGTTCGGACTCTTCGCGATGGGGCTCATTGTTGCTGCGCCGTTACTCGGCGCAGACGCCCTCCTGCCCACGGACCTGCGCAACACCTTGCTGCTCGTCATCGCCGGCATCTTCACGCTGCGCGCCATCGGCGACTTCCGCTTCGCCGGCATCTTCAAGTCCAAGCACGAAGGTCGCTTCGCCGAGCTGGACAGCAAGCTCTACGTTCCGATCTGCGTCGGCCTCGCCTGGACGACAGCGCTGCTCGCGGCTTGAGCACCAGCGGCGAACTCAGCTCGCCGGACAACCTCAGCCGACGTCAGCCGCAGCCTCAGCGGGCGTCTTGGTGTCGAGCGCCAGCGCGTGAATCGGGCCCTTCATCTGCTCCGACAAGATGGCATAGACCATCCGGTGCCGCTTGATGAGTGACACCCCGTCGAACGCGCCACTAACGATGGATGCGCTCCAGTGGTCCTCGGTGCCGGTGAGGTCTTCGAGTTCGACAACAGCGTCCGGCATCGCCGCGACCAGCAGGGCTTCCAAGTCAGTTGCTTTGATCATAGTGGGGCCTTTCCTCGCTGAACCGGGTCCGAGCGCCCACGATACGCACCAGCACCCTGGACGCAACCAACAAGAAATCCTCGCCCCGGAGGGGAGCCCTGGCGCGAGCCCCCTGCCCTAACGCAACACGCCTCTCCGTACGCCGACGCCTACGCCTACCCGTACGCATACCCCTACCCGTACGCATACCCCTGCCCGTACGCATACGCCCACCCGTACGCATACGCCTACCCGTACGCATACGCCTACCCGTACGCATACGCCTACCCGTACGCATACGCCTACCCGTACGCATACGCCTACCCGTACGCA
>CALHXW010000420.1 GCA_938040325.1 uncultured bacterium
CGCCGGCACGTCGTAGCGGTCGCTGCAGATGGATGCGACGGTCGACGTGAAGGCCATCGAGGAGAGATCACCGACGTCAGCGAGTGAGCCCGCGGACGAGGCATGAGCCGTCGCGGCGAGCCCGATCGTTGCTAGCGAGCATAAGGTCAACTTCATCATCAGCGATCCTCCCGTTGTGACCGGAATAACCAGTCGCATCAGCAGACTCGGTGGCCACGGCACGTCCGGCAATTTTTTCGACCAAAAATCCGGCCGCCGGCGTCCATGCGCAGCGACGCGCGTCCAAGGCTCGTTCGCCGCCCCAGAAACCGCATTTCCCCGAACGCTCCTAGCAGCGTTGCACACGACGTACGGCCGCGTCGTCAGCGCCAGTAAGACCCTTTTGTCTTCTGATGCGTCTAGACGGCACGACCGCGTTGGAGAGCAACGCGCGGGCCACTAGGCCCAAATCAAGCGCTGTTTTCGAGCGAGGCGAAGGCGATGTGCTTGCCAGCGGCGTCCGCTGGACGAAGGCGATGCGTGCATCGTCGAGTTTAGGTGAGCGAAGCGAACGCACGGACGTCGCTGGCGAGGGCATCGCCAAAGCCGCAGCCGGAAAGAGCGCTTGTTTTGGGACTAGTGTCCTGCGGACTCTATGCGATCCTTGCGGTCGTCCTGCTCGCGGCCCCTGATGTTGTCTACTGGATATTTACCGTCGCGGGGGGCTCAGCTGGCGACTTCATCGCCAAGCGTGCCGCGGCCCTCTTCGCCGGTCTCGCGACCCTCGCGTTCCTTGCACGCCGACTCAGCGAATCCGAGGGACGCATCGCCGTGTCGCTCGGGATGGTCGTCGCCCTCGCTGGCCTCGCCATCATCGGGTGCTATGAGTTTGCGCGCGGATTCGCAGGCGCCGGCATCTGGCTGGCCATCAGCGCGGAGCTCGGGTTCGCGGCTGCGTTCGCATCGTTTGCGCTATCTGACCGCAGGCGACTCGCGGCCTCCTCAGCCTGATCAGCCCGTTCCGAGCTGCTTGGCCATGTGCCGATGCGGGATGCCGACCTCGAGGTACGGCTCGCCCTCCACCGCGTAGCCCAGCGATGCGTAGAAGCCCACGGCAACCTCACGGGCGTGGAGATAGATTCGCTCGATGCCATCGAGCTTAGCTCGCTCTTCAAGCGCTTCGATGAGTGCTCGCCCAACCCCGTGCCCCTGTTGGTCCGGGTCGACCGCCATCTGCATCAGCTGCCCAGCGCCGTCGCCGTCGTCGCGAAAGATGACGCACCCAACGACCGTCTCGCCGCTGAGGGCCGCGAGGTGCCAGCAAGCAGTCTCCGATGCGTTGAGCTCCGTCCCGGGCAGCATCCCAAGCGGTCGCCGCAGCACGCGGTAGCGCAAGTCGCGCGTGCCCACATAGGCTGGATCGGACGCCGCTGGCTCTGCCCAGCAGAGACACACCCGCGGACTCATGGCGTTCCGCCCTGCCCTGCGGCTGCTCGTCGACCATCGAGGTAGCCCGCAAAGCCCTTCATCAGAGCCTTGTAGAAGAGCTTTCCAAGCACCTTCGAGCCGTGAGCGGTCGGGTGCGCGAGGTCGCCGCTCGCGAGCTTCGGCGACGCCTTGTACCACTGGCCGATCGAGCCTTCGCCGCCCATCGCGTCATAGAGCGAAAAGAACGCACAGCCTTCCTCGGAGGCAACCTGACGCTGGACGTCCATCAGCTTGTGCTGCTTTGGAACGGTCCGCACGCGTCCGCGCCGACGCTGACCGTGGTCGATGGGCGTCATGACCAAGCAGCTCGCCTCCGGCCGCCCCTGGCGGAACCGCCGAACGACACCACGAAAGGTCTGCTCGTACTTCGAGATAGGCGTCTTGTCGCTGACGGCATTGCCGCCGTAGTGGAGCACCATGAGGTCCGGGGCCCGCTCGCGAAGCTGGCCATGGAAGTGGGCCTCATCCACAGAGAGCTGACGCGCCGCCCGCGCGCCGATGATGCCAATGCCGTCATAGACGACGCCTGGGCCTTTGCGCTCAAGCGTGACGCCATAGACGAGCGCCGGGTACTTACCGACGCTGCGAATCTGAATCTTGTGGGGCCCATCGCCAATCTCAAAGCGCGAGACAAGGTCCTCTTTGTCGCCGCTCATGTCGATGGTGTCGTGCACCTCGCCGTCGACCTTCACCTCGAGCTGCCCGCCTTTCTTCGTCTGCTGGTAGAAGACCGCGAAGCTGCTGACGCTCTTGCCAACGGGCCCATCGCCGACAGTCTCCCACTCGGCCCCGGCTCCGCGGTACCCGCGGGCGATGGCGCCGCCGTAGCCGTAGCGGCCGTCTTTCTGGCCCTTCTTAATGTACGGGGCAGCACGCCAGCCGCGGGTCTTGAACGCCACGTCTTTGCGCTTGTACCACTCGTTTCCGGCGCTCACGAGCGACCACCCGTGACCACCGTCGCCAAACTGGCGCTGAAGGAGGCGTCGCGCGGCCGAGGGCATGCCATCGGCGGCGATCGCAGAGTCGCCCCAGTGGGTGATGGTCGTGAGCGCGCCGTCGTTCTTTAGCGCGGTCCGGCCGAGCGCCGCGTAGAAGGCCCCCATCGCGCCTTGGCTGTCCTCGATGGACACGCCGATGCCCTCGTAGACGGACGCGGGCACGCGCACCGCCAAGAGGGGATCGACCGGCTTTGGCGGAGGTGTTGGCTTCGCGGCTTCTTTCGGCGCGGCCGGCTCGACAGGAGCAGCCGCTTCTGGGGCCGTGCCCTCGGGCGTTGCCGGCAGCGTCTTGCTACCCTCTGGCGTTGCAGGCTCGCTCGGCGCGGCAGGCTGGCTTGGCGCCTCGTCTCCCCCCGCCGAGCCTGCGCTCGCTGCGGGCGCGACGTCTTCGACTTGCGAGGCAGCTCCGGGGACGGTCGGCGTAGGTGGGTCGACGACGAACGCAACAGGCTCATCACCGCCGTCGAGGTCGGCTCCAAGCTCCGTCGACACGCCAGCGACGACGGCCGCCTTGCTCGACGCGGCAGAGCCCCCCGCTTCGGCAACGGCCGGACCGTTGCCATCAAGCTGAAAGTGGCCCTCGAAGGGCATCGCGTCCGTAGGTAGCCAGGCGCGGGCGTCGGTGACCACGTCGACGGGACCACGCTCCGCGTCGTCGTCATCTCCGACACGCGTGTCGCCAGCCCCAACGGCAATGGCAACGGCATAGGGCAGCGCGATCGCCAGCGCGAATCCCACGAGCCCGCGCAGCAGCGGTTGGACACCGGGCGGCAGGCCCGGCCCGGTCCAGCTGTCACGCTCGTCGTCGGGAGTGTCGATGTCGTTGAAGGTCGCCATGGTTGTTGCCCGAGTCGAATCCATCGAGTGCGCGCTGCACGTCGATCTAGAACTGGAAGTACTGGAAGGGAATACGCTGTCCTGTGGAGAGCAGCTGGATAGCCAACAAAACAAGGCCGAATACCAATCCCTGAACAACGAAAGGAAGCCGGCGGAAGGCGTGGAAGGACGCCTCGGTCCAGCTCCGCGGCGTCCAGTGCCAGAGGTAACTACCGATGAGGATTGCCCAAACGGTCGGCGTCATGATGCTGACAGCGGTGTACGTGCCTTCACCGAGCGCAGCGAAGACCTCGCCTGCTTTGGCAAAGCTCGAGATGTTTTCGCGTTCGCCGTAAGCGTCAGCCGCAAAGAGCACGCGCATGAGCGCGACAAAGTGAAGCGTGAGCAGCACGCGCCAGACCGTGCCGAAGACGCCGAGCTTCAGCTCGATACCGAGGCGCTCGCGACGCTTGCGGAGATAGCGGTTGATGCACATGGCGGTGGCGTGTCCAGCGCCGTAGACGAGAAACGCCACGTCAGCACCGTGCCAGAGTCCGATGAGCAAGAAGGTGATGAAGAGGTTGCGGTAGACCTTCAGCGGCGTGCCACGCCCTCCGCCGAGCGGGTAGTAGAGGTAGTCGCGCAGCCACGACCCGAGGGTCTTGTGCCAGCGGCGCCAAAAGTCCTGAACGCTCGTGGCCATGTAGGGGCGGTCGAAGTTGTCTGGCAGCCGGAAGCCAAAGAGGATGGCCGAGCCGATCGCGATGTCTGTGTACGCGGAGAAGTCCATGTACATCTGCATGGTGTAGCCGTAGAGGCCGAGCAGCACGTCGAGACTGCTGAGGACCTCGGGACTCTCGAACACGCGCTGGGCCATGTGCACGCCCAAGAAGTCGGCGATGAGGACCTTCTTGCCGATGCCGATGGCGATGAGCCACATGGCGCGGCTGGCCTGTTGCTTTGAGAAGTACGGTGTGCGCTGAAGCTGTGGCAGGAAGTCGACGGCCCGCACGATCGGTCCCGCCACGAGCTGCGGGAAGTAGCCGACAAAGAGCGCAAAGCGCCAGAAGTCGCGCTCAGGCTTGAGCCTCCGTCGATAGACGTCGATGGAGTAGCTCATGGTCTGGAACGTGTAGAAGCTGATACCGACGGGCAAGATGATGTCGAGCTTCGTGTAGGTAAGGTCGGCGCCGAGGGCGTTGCTGAGGTCGACGGCCAGCTCGTAGAACATGTTGGAGTACTTGAACACGCCCAGCAGGCCGAGGTTCATGAGCATGCTCAGCCAGAGCAGCGCCTTGCGTCTGCGCGCATGGACCTCTTCTTCAGAGGCCCCCATCGCTCGCCCCACCCAGTAGTCGGTGATGGTCGAGGCCCAGATGAGCAGCAAAAACCACGGATTGGACGCTGCGTAGAAGATCCAGCTCGCGACGAGGAGCAAGCCAATGCGCAGCGTGCCGGTCTTGGCGAGGCCCCAATACAGAAGGAACACGGCGACCAAGAAGATCCCGTACTCCAGACTGTTAAAGGCCATGCGTCCCTCTCGTAGGCGTCACTACGCGCGGCGTGCGTAGTAGGTCGATTTGGTTGGAGCGTCAACGACCTTGCGAGCCAGCTGATTCCACGGCGCCGGAGCCGTCGTCAGTCGCCCGGTGTGGGCTTGCTTGGACCGGCCGTTAGCGGCGCCATGAAGGCATCGAGGAAGAGCTCAGCGATCCGGTCATAGCCGCGACGGGTCAGGTGGATGTAGTCCCGCGAGCCCATCTTCGGCTCCGAGTGCGTCCAGCGCAGCATCGAGAGGTCGCCTCCCATCGCCGCGTTCCAGTCCCAGTACGCGCAGCCGTTGGCGAACGCGACCTGCTTTTGCTTCTCAATCACCATCGGCTGCCGCGGCCGCCGCGCCAGCGCGACGGGTTTCGCTCCCTTACGACGGCGCTTCCGTGGCCGGCCAGTCACGTGCCAAGGGTCGCCATCAGCGTCGATCTTGACCGGTCGATCCGAAGGCCCGACGAGCAAGCAGCTGGCCCGTGGCGCGAGCGAGCGAATGCGCCTAAGGGCTTTGTCGATCCGGCGCTCGTAGCGAGCGATCGGCTCGTCCGCGTCGCCCGTGGCGTTCGTGCCATACGCCAGCACAATGAGGTCCGGGTTGCGCTTGCTGAGATGCTCGGCAAAGACTGCATCGGGCCAGTCGAGTTGGTCGGCAAGCCGTGCGCCATTGATCCCCATGCTGTCCATGCGGACGCCGGAGACCCCGCTGCGCTCGAGCGAGACACCGAAGAGCGTCACGGGACCGTCGCCCTTGAGCTTAACCGTGAGGCTGTGTTTGCCCGGCGCCATGTCGATGACGTGGTAGGCGGTCGCGCCCTGCTTCGACGCTGTCTTGACGTCCGCTTGCCACTTGCCGTCGACGAAGACATGCATCGTGCCGCCGCCGGGCTGGGTCCAGTAGAAGATCTCAGCGCGGTTGTTGTTGTCTCCAAAGGGCGCGCGCTTTTCGGGCTTGAGCGAGATGAACTCGTCTTTGGTCGATGAGGTAAAGGAGATCCCCGCCAGCCCATAGAGCTTGTCGGGATGGTTGTGGCTGCGTGAGACCCAGTGCGAGTCCCAGCCGTCGGAGTGACTGAGGCTGACGTCACGGTTGTAGTAGTTGCGCCATGGCTTAGCCGGCACGACGAAGCCAAGCCCGGCGTCGCCGTAGCTGCGCTTGAGGCGGTAGCGGAGGTGCTTGGTGAAGTTGTCGGCGGCCATGTGGCTAGCGCCATAGACAACGATGTTCGCCTGGCCCTCACCGCGGCCGGCTGCCTGAACACGGTCGTAGATGTGGCGTAGCGCGAACCCAGACGGGTCCTCGATCGGCGTAGGCACGCCGAGGGTGTTGCCATCGACTGGCTCCGACGGGATAGGCAGCTGCTGAGGCACGTCGACATGAGCGGGGTGCTCGGCGAGCGCGCTCGGCCCCGTCGCGACGAGTCCTGAGAGGACAACAGAGATCCAAGTCAGATGGGACATAGGCTCCATTGGGTCGGCGCCGGGGACGCGTGAAACTCGGCGAGGCCCACGCATACACGCGGCCTCAGTCGTTTCTACAACAGCAGCCCCCTGCGTCCAGATTCCACGCAGTCGACGCAAATGACACCGGGGCGTGGCGCCGCGGTCCTATTCCTCTAGCAGCGTTGCCGGGAAATGCGATTCCTGATGACTTCGTGCGCACCACTGAGGCAACAACCTCGAGTTCACCTTGTCCCGACAGGGTTTCCTCTCG
>CALHXW010000421.1 GCA_938040325.1 uncultured bacterium
TAGGCGGTCAGGAGCTTCGGTGGCGCGCCGGCAAGTGCATCGAAGAACTCCTGCGACTGCGCCCACTTCAGCCCGTGGTGGACACGCCAAACCACGGCCGGGTGGGTGCGATTGCTGTCGGTCAGCATCTCCATGAGCGCCACAAGGATGTTCTCGCTGCGCATGTCCTCGGCCTCGTGGGCTTGCTCAACGAACGCACCAACATCCAGCTCGCTCGACCAGCGGTGCCCGCCGCCGGCGAGCATCATGTGGGTGCGAATGTAGGTCTCGAGATTGCCGGTGGTGATCAGCTCTCCGCGGTCGGCTGACAGCTCCGACATCTGGTACCAGCGGAAGAGCGCGACCTGCAGCGGCTTGAACGCGAGGTTGGCAAGGCCCAGAAACGACAGCGCCTTCAACGCGCCTTGGGCGAGCATGATCGCCAGCTGACGGTAGAGCACATGGCCTAGCCGGACGTGGGTCAGCTCATGGCCGAGGACGCCGCAGATCGCGCGGTCGTCCATGGCCTCAAGCAAGCCGCTGGTGACGGCGACGATCGGCTCGCTAGCACCAGCCGTGTAGGCGTTCATCCCCGGGTTCTGCACGATGTAGAGCGGTGGCGGATCGACGTTGATGCGGCCCGCTGCCTCCAGGTAGAGCTTCCACAGCCGAGGGGCTTGACGGTCGCTCACCTTCACGGCCTCCGAGAGATGCCGGAACCGGGTGATCTGATCGAGCGTGCTTCCCATGATTTTGGACAGCACCGTGTCGAGCAGGGGAATCGACTTCAGCTTCTCGAGGGCCTCGACGTCCCACTTGTGCGCGAGGACCCTGTCTTCCACGTCGAGCAGCGGCTCACCGTTGACCCGAAGCATGCCGACCTTGCACTTGCCGCAGATCACGGCGGACAGGTCCTTGAGGGCACGCTCGACCGGGATACGGTTTTTGGACTCACAGACGCGACAAACGATGTCGACGGTGGCTTTGCTGTTCATGTCCTGCTCCACTCCTTGAGGTTGGACGGTTTGTCGCCCGTCATGGGATACGCCACCGACCTTGTCTTGTCGATTGGCGGTCCGGGTCGGTCGAGCGCTTCGCCCTCGTGTGACGCGTGAGCCGTCCGAACAGGGCAACCGAACATCTTGTCTCCCCTCACTCTACGTCTCGCGGAAAGGACGGATGCCCGTGGCGAGCGGCGTATCGATCAAAGAGCTTGTCGACCAGCTCAACCCGGAGCAGCGACGTGCCGTCCTCCACCGCGGCGGCCCGGTGTTGGTCCTCGCTGGCGCCGGCACTGGCAAGACGCGCGTGATCACCGTCCGCATCGCCCACATGGTTGCTGAGGGACTCGACCCAGAGCGCGTCCTGGCGCTGACGTTTACCAATAAGGCGGCCGGCGAGATGGCCGAGCGCGTGGCGGGCTTTGTGGGCAAGGACGCCGCACGCGCGATGACCGTTGGCACCTTCCACTCTCTGGGCCTGCAAGTTGTCGAGGCGGACGCCAAGCGGCTCGGCTTCACTCGTGGCGTCAACCTCATCGACGCCGCCGAGCAAGCGAGCGCTGTCCGGCAGTGCCTCAAGCAGCTGCGAATTGACCCCAAGCGCCACGATCCCGGGATGTTTCTGACCGCTATCAGCAACGCCCGAAACGCTGGTATCACCCCCGACCGCATGTCACGAATGCTCGGCAAGAAGCTCACGGCGAGCGTCTACCGGGCCTACCTCGAGTGGCTACGCGCCTACCAGGCGATGGACTTCGACGACCTGATCCTCCGTGCCGTGCAGCTCTTTGAAGAGCACCCCGACGTCCGGGATCGCTGGCGCAAGAAGTTCGGCACGATCCTCGTCGACGAGTACCAAGACACGAACCTCTGTCAGCTCAAGCTGATGCGAATCTTGGCCGACGAGCACCGGAGCCTGTGCGTGGTCGGTGACGACGACCAGAGCATCTATGCGTGGCGCGGCGCCGACATCACCAACATCCTGGAGTTCGAGCGCCACTTCTCGGACGCGACGGCCATCGCGCTGACTCAGAACTACCGCTCGACCGGCCACATCCTGTCGGCGGCCAACGCGGTCATCAGCAACAACTTCGACCGGCGCGACAAGAGCCTGTGGACCGACGTCGGTGAGGGCGAGCAGCTGCGGCTAGCGACCTGTCGCGATCCAGGTGCTGAGGCGCGCTTTGTTGCCGACGAGATCCTGCGTCTGCGCTCGCAGCATGGGGTGATGCTCGGCGAGATCGGCGTGCTCTTTCGAACGTCGGCGCAAGCCGGCCCGATCGAAGAGGCCTTCCGCCAGCGCCAGATCCCCTACCGGCTTGTCGGTGCCTTCGAGTTCTACGAGCGCAAGGAGGTTCGGGACACGCTCAGCTACCTCCGGCTGATCGTCAATCCGTACGATGAGGTGAGCCTTCTGCGCATCATCAACTTCCCTCAGCGCGGCGTCGGCCCAAAGACGCTCGAGGCCTTGCGAGACACGGCGAGCGCGACGAAGACGCCTCTGTTCTCGCTGCTTGACGCTGCTGACTGCATCGACGGGATCGCTGCGTCGACCGCGGCGAAGCTCGCGCGGCTCAAGGACTTCATCGACGAGGCGCGCGCGCGGTACGCGGCCGAGCCTGCGATCGCTCCGCTGGTGGAGTGGCTCTGCGAGGCCAGCGGTGCCCGTGAAGCGTGGATCCGCGACCCCACCGAGGGTCCCGGCGGAACCCGGCGCTGGAAGACCATCGAGTACCTCATACGCAGCATTGGCAGGACCGAAGAGCGCCTGGTCGGCATCGACCTCAAGGGCTGGTTGCGTCTTGTCGCGCTCGATGGCCGCTCGACCGTCGAGGACGAAGAGGCGGCGGCCGCGGAAGAGGTCGCGCTCCAGACGCTGCACTCCTCAAAGGGCCTGGAGTGGCCGGTCTGTTTTCTGATCGGGTGTCAGGAAGGGATCATTCCGCACCAGCGCACCCTCGACACGCCGCGCGGCGATGTCAGCGAGGAGCGCCGTCTCTTTTACGTGGGCGTGACCCGCGCCCGCCGGATCGCCTACCTCACGCGGAGCGAGACCAAGCGCAACTACCGTGGGCTCGAGGAAACGAAGCCGTCGCGGTTTTTGGGCGAGATCCCCGCAGGCGACTACACGCTTGTCAGCGGCGACGATCTGGAAGGAAACGTGTCTGACGACGACAAGCAACAACAGCTCGCCCGCTTGCGGGAGCTCAGGGCACGTATCGCGGGCAAGAGCTGAGCGCCCAAGCGACCGGGGTTACGACGGCCCCCCTAGCAGACACGATGAGCGCGCAGGCAACGCGGTGATGCGCGCTGTCAGACGGTCGGTGGCCCTGTCGCCTATCGCTCTAGAGCCAACACCGCAGCGCGCTGGGGGGCTGACGACCGAATGCCGGTTGACGACGCCGATCCAGTCGGTACCGTTGCACGGCGCTTTCGCGCACCGGACCGACACTGACCGAGGACAGTCTGCTATGCCGCCCATGCTCACCCGCATCGCCACCGCCTTGCTGCCTGCCTTGCTTGTCTTTGCGCTCGCGCCAAACGCAGCCGCGCTTGAGATCACCGATCGCCAGGTCGACCTCAACGGCACCCTCAACATCAAGGGCGCTCAGGGCGTCGCGTCCAAGCTCATGAAGCTCGACGCCAAGAGCAGCCAGCCCATCTACCTGATGGTCAGCTCAAGTGCGGGAACAGCCCAGGGCGTCATGATCGTGGCCGACACCATCCGGTCGCTTGAGAGCCCCGTTGTTGCGGTCGTCACCACCGAGGTCCACGGCGCCGGCGCCGCGGTCGTGCCGTTCACCGACCGTGCCTACCTCTTCCGCTCGTCGGGCCTGGTCTTTACCGAGCTCAGCTACGAGGGCGTCAAGAAGCCCAAGCCCAAGACGGTCGACGCGCCCGCCAAAGCGACCAAGGACGATAAGAAGGACGACAAAGACAAGAAGAAAGCCAAAGCGAAGAAGAAGGCTGAGCCCGACAAGCGCACCCTCCTCCTGCAGCAGGCCCGCGTCCGCTACCTCGACCGCTTCTACGGTCGGCTCGCCAAGCGCATGTTCATGGGTAGCAACGCGCTCAAGCGTGACATCGACAACGGCGGTCTCATCATGACCGCCGACGAAGCGGTCAAAAAGAAGATTGCCTACGCCCTTGTCGACACCATGCGTTACCGCCAGCTGCCGGTCACAAAGAAAGAGCGGAAGCTGGTTCGGACGCAGAAAATGAGCCGCCAGGTGTCGCCCGACAACGCTGGCGAAGAGGGCTCGAACTAGCCCTAGAGCACGCTCTTTCCGGCTGCGACTTCCGCGATGCACTCGCCGCCAGCGGCGTCGGTTCGCTCGCTGCGCTACGCTTGGTTTTGGGGCTAGCCGTCCCGAGACCGAGCTCCAGCCGCGTTGTCGCCAACGGCCTTGTGACGACGCGCCTTGACTTTGCGACTCCGTCGGCAAAGGTGGGGCATGGCATCGTCCTCCCGCTATCGCGTCGCTCTCACCGGCACCCGGACGTTCCTCGGCGAGCGATTGATTGCGGCCTTAGAGGCTGACCCTGACTGCGAGCACGTCACAGCGCTCGATATTCGGCCCCCGCGCAGCGCTCGGACAAAGACGCGCTTCTCGCGGCTGGACCTCACGGACCCAAGCTCCGACGAGACAGCGGCTCGTCTGCTCGTTGATGAGGGTGCCGACGTCTTGGTGCACCTGGCGTTTTTGTCGAAGCCTTCGCACTCGAGTTCCTGGGCGCACGAGCTCGAAGCCATTGGCAGCCTCTACGCCATGAACGCAGCGGCAGAAGCCAAGGTCGGCAAGGTCATCCTGGGCTCAACGACCGCGGTCTACGGTGCCCATCCCATGAACCCGATGTGGATCGAAGAGGACGCTCCACTCCGCGGCATCAAGGCAAGTCGCTGGGTGATGGACAAGGTCTCGGCGGAGCGTGAGCTGGCGCGGCTAGCCCGAGACTGCCCTGACATCGCATGCACCTCGCTTAGGTTTGCCATGACGGTGGGCCCCACCATCGACGGCTACTGGGCCAACACGTTCCGACGCCCCACCATGACCCTCCTGATGGGCTACGACCCGCTGATGCAGTTCACCCACGAGGACGACGCCGTCGGCGCGCTCCTCGCAGCGATCCGCGGCGAGCAGCGCGGCGCGTTCAACATCGCCGGCAGCGGGACGCTCTACCTGACGCAGATCCTCAAGCTCGGCGCCAAGGTCCCGATCCCGGTGCCGCACGTCTTCGGCTACCCCCTGCACAACGCGCTCTTCAACCTCCAGATCGTCGAGACGCCGGGCACCTTCCTCAACTACTTCCGCTACGCCTGGGTCACCGACACCAAACGCATGGTGGACGTGCTCGGGTTCGAGCCAGAGCACTCCAGCAAGGAGGCGCTCATGGCGCTCCTGGACGCGTCGGCCGCTGCCACGAAGGGAGGCGGGCCGCCGCCGCACACAACCGGAGGCGCCCCGTGACAAAGGCGACGCCAGAGAGCGAGCGGCCTGAGTCAACGCCGCCTGATGGACCGACGGCTCCGCGTCGCCGCAGAGCCACCGCAAGACGCGACGCGTCGCAGCTCACCGGTGAAGCGTTCGAGTCCCGGTCCGATATCTTCAGCCTCGACGACCTCCGCGCGGCACTCGACGCCCTCGGCGAGCAGCCTGGCGCCCGAGACCTTGTGCGGCTCATCCGCGACGTCGGCCTCGGGTCGCTGCAGGCCCTCAGCCAGCGCCTACTGGTCGCCAGCGACGAAGCCAACGTCGACGAGTTCGGCACGGACACCGCGTTGCTCGATCGGCTTGAGCCGATCGCCAAGTGGTTTCATGACCACTATTTCCGGGTCGAGTCCCGAGGGCTCGAGCACATCCCCGAGACCGGCAGAGGCCTGCTGGTCGCTAACCACTCCGGCACCCTGCCCTACGACGGCATGATGGTAGTGACGGCCATCCGCTTCCAGCACCCAAGCGCCCGCCGGCTGCGTGTGCTGGTCGAAAACTTCATGTACCACCTGCCGTACCTAGGCATCTTCATGGCGCGTGTCGGTGCGGTACGCGCCTGCCAGGAGAACGCCCTACGTCTGCTCCAGCGAGACAACCTCACGCTGGTGTTTCCCGAAGGGGTTAAGGGCGTGGGCAAGCTCTTTAAGAAGCGCTACCGGCTGCAGCGGTTCGGCCGCGGCGGAGCCGTGAAGCTGGCGCTCACCTCTGGCGCGCCCATCATCCCGGTGGCGATCGTTGGTGCCGAAGAGTCGATGCCGCTGATGAGCAAGGTCGGCTGGCTGGCCAAGCCCCTCGGCCTGCCCTACATACCCGTCACCCCGACCCTTCCCCTGCTGGGACCGCTGGGACTCATCCCCTATCCTACCAAGTGGTTCATCGACTTCGCCGAGCCGATCGACGTCACGCAGTACGGGCCGGACGCCGTCAATGACCGGGTCCTCGTCAACCGACTCAACGAGCAGGTCCGCGCGACCATCCAGGACATGGTCAACCAGCGCCTGGCGACGCGCAAGTCGGTCTTCTTTGGCTGAGACCAACGCTGGCGCTGCCCCTCGCGCCCCCTTGGAGCGAACACCATGACCACCCGCAGCGTCGACTTCCGAAGCGACACGACCACCCGCCCAACACCCGAGATGCGTCACGCCATCGCGAGCGCGCCGGTTGGCGACGCCTGCTTTGGCGACGACCCTACGGTCAGGCAGCTCGAGGCCACAATCGCCGACCGGCTTGGCAAGCGCTGGGCCATCTATGTTCCCACCGGCACCATGTCCAACCAGATGGCGCTCGCCGCCCACACGCGCCCCGGCGACGCGGTGCTCGCCCACCTGCGGGCGCACATCATCCGCTGGGAAGGTGCCAACGCCGCCGCCCACGCGGGCGTGCAGCTTGTTGGGGTCGAAGCCGTCGATGGCCTGCCGACGGTCGATGCGTTGTCCGCCGCCGTCTACCCCGACCACAACAAGGCCCCTCACACAGCGCTCCTCTCGCTTGAGAACACCCACAACGGCTGCGGCGGGATCGCTCACGGACCCCTCGCGCTGAGCGCCCGCTGTGCTTGGGCGCGGAGCATCGGCCTGGGCACCCACGTGGACGGCGCGCGGCTCTTCAACGCGGCAGCGGCGCTCAGCGTCGATGTCGCTGAGCTTGCGGGCCCTTTCGACACCGTCAGCGTGTGCTTCTCCAAGGGGCTCGGAGCCCCCGTGGGAAGCGCGCTGGCAGGGGACGCCCCAGAGCTCTTCGCTCAGGCCGACCGCGCCCGTCACAGGCTGGGCGGCGGGTGGCGTCAGGCCGGCATGATGGCCGCCGGCGCGCTCTTTGCGCTCGAACACCACGTCGATCGCCTCGTCGACGACCACCGCCGGGCTGCTCTCCTCGCGTCCACTCTGGCGGAAGCGGGCATCGCCACCCCAACCCACGAAGTCCAGACCAACATTGTGTTCGCCCGCTTCGCCCCCGCGCTGGGCTCGGCACCCGAGATCGCGACCCGACTCGGCGCCGCTGGCGTCCACTGCCACGCCACCGCAGCCGACGTCTGTCGCTTCGTGACGCACCTCGACATCGACGATGACGATCTCGCTTACGCGCTCGGTGTGCTAAGAGCCCTCTAACGATGGCAAACGACCCACCCAGCAACGATCTCCCCGAAGAGGGCCCTCCGGCGACCGACCTGCCCGCGGACCACCGCGCCGGCTTTGTCGGCATTGTAGGCCGCCCCAACGTCGGCAAGTCCACGCTGATGAACCGGCTCCTCGGGACGCGCCTGGCGATCACCACGCCCAAGCCGCAGACCACGCGCGACCGCATCAAGGGCATTCAGACCTTTGACGACTGGCAGGTCGCGTTCGTCGACACGCCCGGCATCCACGAGCCGCGAACCCGGCTCAACCGCTACATGGTGGATCTGGCCGTCTCGACGCTCTCTGAGGTCGACCTCACCTACCTTATGGTCGACACGCCAAAGCTCACAGACAGCGACCCGAGCAAGGTCGATGCCCGTGTGGCAGAGGTCGAGCGCATCGTCGAGCACATCAAGGTCGCAAAGTCTAAGACGCTGCTGCTGCTCAACAAGGTCGACCTGGTGAAGGACAAAGGAAAGGTCCTGACGGTGATCGAGCGCCTGGCGCCGCTTCACACGTTCGAAGCGGTCATCCCGATCTCGGCACGCCGCGGCACCGGGGAAGAAGCGCTCTTGGAAGAGACCCGTAAGCGGCTACCACCCGGCCCGCGCCTCTTTGACGAAGACACCCTCACCGACCGACCGATGCGCTTCATTGCCGGCGAGCTCATCCGCGAGCAAGCCTTCATGGCGCTTGCCCAAGAGCTTCCCTACAACTGCGCTGTGAGCGTGCTGAGCTGGAAGACCCGCCCCAACGGCGTCATTGCCATCCACGCCAACATCCACGTCTCGCGCAAGAGCCATAAGCCCATCGTGGTCGGTCGAGGTGCCAGCCAGATCAAGGCCATTGGCTCCGCTGCTCGGCGCCGCATCGAAGAGCTGCTGGAGCGGCGCGTGTACCTCGACTTACGCGTGAAGGTCGACGAGGGCTGGCTCGACCGACCGTCAGCGCTGCGCGAGCTCGGCTACGACGAGACGGCCGGCTAGTCCCAAATCAAGCGCTGTTTTCGAGCGAGGCGAAGGCGATGTGCTTGCCAGCGGCGTCCGCTGGACGAAGGCGATGCGTGCATCGTCGAGTTCAGGTGAGCGAAGCGAACGCACGGACGTCGCTGGCGAGGGC